>JBDUES010000215.1:0-12027 GCA_040297625.1 Candidatus Nitrosocosmicus sp.
AATTATCCTTTACAAAAATTAATTTATTAATTTAGAATACCTTTTTTATGCATTTCAAAAATAATTAAAATTATTAATTCATTTATGCAGCTCAAATCCACTACTACTTTGTTATTTTAATTATTTGTATATGTTTTGTTGCATGATTCAGTAAACCGTTCTGTTTTTTGTAAACGTTTTAGTATAAGATCCAAAAGTAAATAGTCATAATTGAATACGATGTGCTAAAAATATAGCATATCTTTAACGTTTTTGTCCCTTTTGTTCTGGTTCTACTGCTGGATATAGATGTTAGATACAATGAATAATGTTAAGAATAATCTATATTTCTATCGATTTTTGGGACCGGCTCAAAGTCATTCTATTACATGTTTTAGTTCGCAATTCTTTATTTTACATAAATATATTATCATAGTTTTCATTTATCATTTATATATATGCTGTATGTTCTCACAATGATATTTTTTATAGATGAATAAAAATGATGCTTTATTTGCAAAATTTAAAATTAATTAATCCGTATTGTATTTTTGTAATCTTCCAGATTTATCTCTATAACTAAATCCAAACTCTGAAAAATTTTTCAATTGTTCATTATTAAATATTGTTCCATCATAACATACTAGCATATCATTTATACAACAACTAGAACATATTCCAATTCCGCATTTCATATATCTCTCAAGGCTAGCTTGAATCGGAATTTGTTTTTCTATTGCTATGTCAAATATTTTTTTCATCATTAGTTCTGGTCCACATGTATAAATCATATCAAAATTGTTGTTGTATCCTTCCGAGAGAACTTCGTTTAATATATCTATTGGATATCCTTTTTTTCCAAAAGATCCATCTTCCGTTGAAATTAGTATTTTGAACATTTTATTACTTTCTAATATTTTTTTGATGAGTTCTATAAAAAAAATCTCTTCCTTTGACCTGGCTCCAATTATTATTACTATTTTCATATTTTCATATTTTATCGTATTTAATAATCTCACAAGCGGAACTAATCCTGTACCACCACCTATCAAAATGATGGTTTTAAAATTTTCTTTTAAAATAAAAGAATTACCATAGGGACCCCTAATTCCTAATTTGTCCCCCTTTTTCATATTATATAAAGATGTAGAACCGTATCCATGTTTTCTAATAGTAACTGCAGCATAATTTTTTCTTTCAGATATCATGATACTTAAAGGTAGTTCCTCCGTTCTGGGTATCCACACCATTAAAAATTGACCGGGTTTAGCTAGATCACTAAATTTATCTCTAAAGAATAACGTTTTTACCGAAGGAGTTTCTTGTATTATATCCTCAATAGTTACCATTCGAAGATAATTAATATCTTTGTGCAATTCCTATTAACTCCGAAATATCCTTATAATTTTTTACTTGAAGATATTTATACAATCCTTTTAAAATTTTATTAAATGAATTTAATCCTTCCAGACCTAAAACACTCCCAATTTGGACTGCGGATGCACCGGCCATCAAATATTCTATAACATCCTGGGGAGATAAGATGCCGCCACAGCCAATAATGGGAATATTTATGTTTTTTTTCAATTCAAAAACACATCTTACACCAATAGGCTTTATTGATGATCCGGATAATCCGCCAATCTTATTTTCTAGAATAGGATAGCCAGTTTCTGTGTCAATTTTCATTGCCCGTATTGTATTTATGGCCGTTATACCATCAGCCCCAGCTTCTTCTGCCACTTTGGCAGTTTTTATAATATCTGAATTCCCTATTCCTACTTTTACAAATAAAGGTTTAGTTGAATTTTTTTTAATAGTTTTAATAATATCAAACACTGCTTTTGGATCATCACCTATCTCCATACCCATTTTCTCAACGTGTGGACATGATAGATTTAATTCAAAACCTATAATATTCAAGTTCTTTAATTTATTTACTATTTCTGGAAAATCATTAAATGTTGACCCCACAATGCTAACAAATAGTGGTATTCCATTGCTTAGAATCTCTTTTGCAAAAGATTCTAATCCTGGATTTGCAAGGCCTACGGCATTTATATAGCTATTTCCTTCTAGAGGTATAATAGTTGGGTTCCTATACCCTTCTCTAGGTAAGAGGCTTATTGATTTACTTACAATTGCACCAGCCCCTAAATTATATAACCTATTAAAAATAGTTTGAGATAATCCTAAGAATCCTGAAGCAACAATAAGAGGATTTTTTAAATTGATTCCAGCTATTTTTATCGGTATAGTGTAATCCAAGACTTTTAATTAATTTTGTTTTAATCCATAAAAAAAGTTTATTATTGTTGATGACGACTGATGAATGTGAAAGTTTCCATAATCCCTTTTAATTTGATTAAGAATAGTTTTATATTGTAATATTGATTTATTTTTACAATAAATGTCTTCTTCCATTTCAATTTCTTCGGGTGAAAAATTATTTGCATCTAATGATGACAATAATGAAATAAAATGGAATACTTTAATTCATAATGGGGTTTGCTTTCCTCAAGAATATCAATTAAAAGCATTAAATTTTAGAATAAACGGAGAGACATTTTTATTAAATAGAGAACAGGAGGAGCTTATTTATTCTTGGGCTAAAAAGAAAGATACTCATTATATAGATGATATTGTTTTTCAAAGAAATTTTTTATCTGACTTTAAAAAACTACTTCCGGATAGATTCTCTGCCATTTTAACAACTATTGATCAAATTGATTTTAGTGAATTTTTTATCTTTGTTGATAATGAGAAAAAAGAAAAAGAAAAAGAAAAAGAAAAATTAAAAAGTTTAACTACCGATGAAAGGAAAATAATTTTTATAGAGAAAAAAAATGAAAAAGAAAAATTAAAAAGTTTTTATGGAAAAGCAATTGTTGATGGTGTCGAAGTCGATGTTGCAAATTGGCTTGTAGAACCTCCAGGATTATTTATGGGTAGGGGACAACACCCTCTTAGAGGAAGGTGGAAACCCCGAGTTAATCCTCGAGACGTTATTTTAAATCTAGGGGAAGAAGCACCGGTTCCTGAAGGTTCTTGGCAAAATGTTGTTCATGATCATAACTCCACATGGCTAGCATCCTGGATTGAATCCCTTACAGGAAAAAGAAAATATGTTTGGTTGCATGATTCTTCACTAATAAGACAAAACTATGATAAGGCCAAGTATGATAAGGCAAAAAATTTAGAAAAATATATTATCAAAATTGAAAATGAAATAATAAAAAGAATGTCTTCAAAGGATATTAATCATAAAAAAATAGCCACGGTTTGCTATCTTATATTTAAATTAGCTATGAGGGTGGGTGATGAAAAAGATCCGGATGAAGCCGATACAGTTGGGGCATCAACCTTAAGAGTCGAGCATATAAAATTTGTTAAAGATAAAAATGATAAATATAAAATTGAATTTAACTTTTTAGGCAAAGATAGCGTCCCCTGGCAAAAAACTCTAGAAATAAAGTCCAAAGAGGTTGAAACATTATACAATAACTTGAAATTATTTATGAAATATAAATCCAATTCAGATTCAATTTTTGATAATATTAATTCCATGAAAGTTAATGCATTTTTACGAAACATTGATTCAAAAAATGTTCCAGGTCTTACTGCAAAAGTTTTTAGAACATTCATTGCAACAAATGTCGTAAAACATGTATTAAAAAATCCTCCATTAAAAATCGATCCCTCATCTTCTGAGCCAAAAAAAATTTATATTGCAAAATATGCCAATTTACAAGCAGCTATAACTTGTAATCATAAAAAAGGAATTGATCAGAAAAATCCAGCAAGTAGGATTGCATTTGAAAAATTTGAACAATCTATAGTGAATAAAACTAATGCAATACAGACCATGAAAAATGACATATCATTAAAAAAATGGAAAACAGAAAAACAAAAAATAAAAATGGAAGAAAGATTAGAAAGATTAGAAATTCAATTAAAATTATTCAAGGAAACTAACGAATATAGCTTGGGAACATCTTTAAGAAATTATATAGATCCTAGAGTGTTTAAAGCATGGATGACTTACATGAACCTAAATTGGACAAAAATTTATACTTTGACATTGCAAAGAAAATTTTTATGGGTCGATAATGTTTCAAAAAAGGAATTAAATTTATTTTTTCCAAAGTAATCCCTTTTGAATTCTATCTATACAATCCTTTTGCTTGCCTCAAAATAAATTAGTGATTATATATGGCGATTATTTTTTAAATTAATAATGTCAGAAAAAAAACATAGAAATCCAATTCCCACAATTGATGCAATTATCCATAACGATAAAAATCAAATACTGTTGATAAAAAGAAAGAACAACCCTTTTGAGAATCATCTGTCTTTACCTGGAGGATTTATTAATTATGGAGAAATGGTGGAAGATGCGTTAAAAAGAGAAGTAAAAGAAGAAGTATCATTAAACATTGAACCATTAGAAATTTTAGGTGTCTATTCAGATTCTAAAAGAGATCCACGTGATCATATTATGAGTATTGTTTTCATTTGTTTAGCCATGGATGATTTAGAAGGAAAAGCTGGAGATGATGCCTTAGAAATGTATTGGATAAATTTGAATGAAATAGATAATTATAATTTGGCATTTGACCATAAAATGATACTACAAGATTATTTGAAGTGGAGAGATCAGAATTCCACCTATTGGTCTTCAAAAATAAGATAAATTATTGTTTGTTAAACAGTACTACCCCTCAAAAATATCAAAACTTCTAATTGTGGAAATAGTGTTTTCAGTGAGCTTTATAGTAAACGCAGAAGCATTATCTGATTGGACTTTTGAAAGGCGATCAAGAAAAGCAGTCTTGTCTTTTCCTCGTTCATACATACCTCCTGATTCTTTTATACAGAGAGGAAACCTCTGAATTTTTATGTTATTTGAAACCAGATGATCTATAAATTTTAAATAATTTTTAATATCAGAATATTCCCATTTTTTTTCTTCACAAAGCATTATCCAAATATCAATAGAGTTTTGAAAAAATGCTTTATCTCTCAAACTTTCTAAATTTTCTAAAGTCATTACAGTATTAATAAATATAAAGGAATTTATATTCTAATTGACAAAAAGTGATTCTTTGATTTGAAATTTTGTTTTAAAATTGGGCTTTATTCCAAGCGTTGAATAATCTCCCGTGGAACATGAAAAACAAAGCTCATTTTCTTTTAAACCTATCCCCAAAGCCAAATTTTCAGTATCATTATAAATTACATCATCAGCACCAATTATTTTAGCTATATTATCACCTATTTTTTTATTTGATTTCTCGTCTTTTGCATATTGAAATGCTAAAAGTTCTTGTTGAGATGGAAAATCAATGCCTGCATAACAAGGATATCTTATAGGTGGATAAGTTATTACCATTGTAATTCTCCGAGCTCCTGCATTCTTAATTGATTTTATTATAGCTTCCGAGCTAGTACCACGAACTATGCTATCATCAATTATTATTACATGTTTATTATTAACTAGTTCTCTTATTGGTAATATACTTTGGTTTATCTCTTTTCTGTCTTCAGCGTATGGTTCTATAAAACTTCTCATCGAACCCTTTTTACTGTATCTATCTTTCAGTAATCCTTCTTCAAAAGGCAATCCTAATTTCAATGAAAAACCTAAAGCTGCCGGTCGAGAAGAATCCGGAACAGGAATTACTACATCGGCATCTTTTATAGGATATTTAATTGCCAAATATTCACCAATTTTTTTTCTTGCCATGTAAATATTAATTCCTTCCATAATCGAACTAGGATGAGCAAAATATGTAAATTCAAATGAACAATGAGCATGCGGGATTTCTTTAGAAAATCTATCTGAAGTAATTCCATTTTTATTTATTTTTAAAAGTTCTCCAGGTTCAACATCACGTACTAAAATGGCACCAATTGCAGAAAAAGCGCAGGATTCTGATGCAATCACATGGGTTTGAGTTTCTTTATGATAGCCAAGAACAAGAGGACGAAAACCTCTAGGATCTCTAGCTGCAAATATTGTGCTATTGTCTGTTAAAAAAGTAAAACAATATGATCCCAACATTTCATTTTTTAGAATATTCATTGCTTTTACCATGTCACCCTTTTCCCTCAAATGGATTACAAGTCTTTTAGCTGCAACTAAGGTGTCAGTCATATTTTGAGGAGTGAATGTACAACCACCAACCATATTTGAAATCTGTTCTGCATTTGTTATTGTTCCATTGTGGGCGACACATAAATCACTAACCTTCAAAGGTTGAGCATTTTCTAAAGAACTAGAACCAGATGTGGAATAGCGCACATGTCCTATAGCAATATTTGAAGATAAGTTTTCAACTATTTGACCAAACTCATTAGCTGATTTTGAAACCAACCCTAATTTCCTAAATGGCTGTTTATTTGGTATTGCTATGCCCCATGATTCTTGTCCCCTATGCTGTAAAGCCCTTAGACAATCTATCAAATAGGGAATTACATTATAACCACCAAGAGAAAAGATACCAACTACTCCACAATTTTCATGGACCATTAGAATAGATATTACTTGTTTTACTGTCTATTTAGTTTTTAACCTGCTTCAATATCATACAATATACAATTATAATGATAATTTAAGACTCTGACATTTTTTCCAAGGTGTTTGAAAGAGATTCATCATATTTTTTTATTATTTCATGTAAATATAGATCAACCATTACTTTATCATTTTTTTTAATAATACAATTTTTCTCGATTGTGAAAACACCTATATCCGCAAATGGAATTTTTTCTTCCGTCAAAAAATCTTTAACTTTTGTTGGATATTTTGTCGAAATTATAAACCTATTATGAGTTTCTGAAAACAGTATATAATCAATTCTCTCGTAGGAAGTAGTAGTAGTAGTAGGTATTTTTTCAATATCCACAATAAAACCTAGATTGCTTTGAATCGAAATTTCTAATAATGAAATTATCATTCCACCTTTAGAACAATCATGAACTGCAGAAATCCAATTTGTTTTTCTGAGCATGAATTTAATAGATTCCAGAATTTTACTTTGGTCTACTAAATTTACATTGGGTACTTTTCCTCCAATTATTTTATGATAATATTCATAATATTCAGAACCACCCATTTCGTCATTTGTCATACCTATAATGAAAATGCTATCATTAATTTCAGATATGGGTGATTTAATTAAATTTTTATCTTCGATTATACCCAGTGTTCCAATCACAGGTGATGGTTTTATAGGACCGCTTTTAGTCTCATTATAAAGACTTACCTTTCCTCCTACCACTGGAATTTTCATATATTTGCAGAAATCCCTAATAGCTCTTATACTCTCTAAAAATGTCCAAAAAATCTGTTCATTTTCCGGATTTCCGAATTGCAAATGATCGACAATACCTATTGGATCTGCACCTACACAAATGGTATTGCGAACAGATTCTGCAAGGATACCTAGCGTACCCTGGTACGGATCAAGATAGCAATGTTTTGAATTGCCATCAAGTTTAAATGTAATGAATTTTCCATTATCTAATTTTAATACGGAACTATCAGAAAGACCTGGTTTTAATACTGTTCTTATGCCAACCTCATGATCAAATTGTTGATAAATCCATTTTTTGCTGCAGATGTTTGGAGATGATATCATATAAAAAATTACATTAATTAAATTAATAGGAACATTTGGTTCTTTAAAAGATTTATCAATATTATCTAGGTAGATTGGTTTTTTGTAGGGTCTATCCAATAATGGAGCATGTGCAATTAAGTTGGCAGGCATTTTTGCAACGACCTGCCCATTTTTTCTTATCAATATTTTTTTACTATTATTTACTTTACCAATTACCGAATATTTTACATTGTGTTTATCAAATGTTTTAAAAAGTTTCTCTTTCTTTTTTTTACTAGTAATATATAACATTCTTTCTTGAGATTCAGATATCATTATTTCAGTATCAGTGATATTGTGATGTTTCAAGAGAACATTAGATAACTCTATTTCAAATCCTTTTTTTAAATTATCTGCCGTTTCAGATAAGCAGCAAGACAATCCTCCTCCACCAAGATCTTTCATAGCTTTTATGCATTTTTTATCAATGGCTTCAAGAGTAGCTTCTAGCAAAATTTTTTCTAAAAATGGATCAGGGATTTGGACTGCCGAACGGTTTTCTTCATCCAAATTTGACGATGCAAAGGACGCCCCGTGAATTCCATCTTTTCCTGTGGAATTACCTGCTAAAATTACAATATCACCTTTTTTTACCTTGTTTCTAATAAGATTTTTTATTTTTCCATGTCCTATAGAGGCAACATCCACCAAACAATAATTATCAAAAGAATTATCAAATTCTACTTCTCCCCCTACAGTTGGAATTCCAATACAGTTTCCATAATCAGCTATACCTCTTACAACATTTTTTAATAGCCATTGATTTTTTAGGTTTGACGAAATATTTTTATTGTGTATTTCGCCAAATCTCAAAGCATTTAAAACTGCTATAGGCCGTGTCCCCATAGAAAGAATATCTCTTAGTAATCCGCCGACCCCCGTAGCAGCACCGCCATGAGGTTCTACCGCAGATGGATGGTTATGACTCTCGATGTGAACTGTAATAACATATCCATCTCCAACATCGATAACTCCTGCATCAAATCCCGGACCTTTAATTAATCTCTTACCATTTGTTGGTAGCGTTCTTAAATGTATTTTTGAAGATTTATATGAACAATGTTCTGACCATTCTGCATTTATAATGTTTTGTTCTAATTCATTTGGTAAACGATTTAATTTTTCTTTTAAAAAATTATATTCTGATGAATTTAAAATTTCCATACTAATTTCTAGTGTTTATCACGTGTTAATATAATTAATCAGTGATTTAAAAATGAAAATTGCATTTGTTGAAGAACCATTTGGAACAAGATCATTATCACTGGCTCGCTCAGGATGTGGCATCATACCCATTATATTTCCTTTTGTATTACATATTGCTGCTATATTATCTATCGAACCATTTGGATTGTTCCCTTCGTATTTCAGGGTAATTTGATTATTTTTTTTGATTTCTGTATATGATTGTTTATCGACTACATATTGTCCTTCTCCATGAGCTATTGGAATTGAAATTTTTTGATTTTTAGCATACAAATTTGTAAATGGAGTTTTAGTATTAGTAACAAGAATATCTATCCATCTACAAATAAATTTTAAAGAATTATTGGGTATTAAAGCACCCGGGAGCAATCCCGATTCAACCAAAATTTGAAAACCATTACATATACCTAGAATTGGAACACCATCATCTGCCTGTTCTTTAATTTTATCCATTAGAGAACTATGAGCTGCAATTGCTCCTGCTCTTAATCTGTCCCCATAAGTAAAACCACCGGGAATAATAATTGCATCAAAATTTTTTATTTTATCCTTATCTCCGATATAACTAACGTTAGATTCTAACTTTGTTTTAAAAATACTATAGACATCACGATCACAATTACTTCCAGGAAAAACGGTAATACCTATTTTTTTTACCAATACGATACTTTGTTATTTAATTAATAAATTCTTATTCTTTTTTATAATATAATAATCCTAAAGAAGTATTATTGTTTAATTAAAACTGCATTAATAATACCATCTTGTCCGGGCCTTGATAATACTCTAGCTATACCAATTTCAGTTTCTAGCATAGCTCCCTTGGTGATTACGCCTCTTCTTTCATAATCTTTATTTGCTGAATTTTTGGTAACCCTTATAATTTTTAATTTTGCAGTTTTTTTATTGTCTTGATCGTTAATATTTGCGTATTCCGCTGTTTTGAAAGCAATTTTAACATTATTTCCTCTGACTCTTCTAACTATATTTTTTGTAGGTCCTGCAACTGGTTCGTTAGGGTATCTATCTATTTCACATTTCCTTCGAGTTCTGTTTGGAATTATTCTTCCACCAGTAAATTTTCGACCTCCCAAGTTCTCTATAGATTTACGCATAATGAAAATCCATTGGAACGATAATTAAGTGTTTTTCTTGCTTTGTTGCATGGTCCTTTTAACTCATTTTTTTGTTAACGTTTTGGTATTGTAATCATAAAGTAAACGGTCGTAATTCAATATGATTTGCTAAAAATGAGGTATGATTTTAATTGATTTTCGAATCATACCATAAAGCATGTTTATATTTCTTTAACTTTATTATCTGGCATATAATTTTTTATTTAGTGCTAATTTACAAAGGTTCTAAAAAATAGATTTCACCTGCTAAATATAGAATATGTAATATTTTTTTGTTATGACTTTTTTATTTATCAACATCAAGTTTGCTTTTTCGTGGTTCGTTTAATAAAAGAGCAGTTTTTAAAGATTTTAAATCATTTATGCCAAAATAACTTTGAAATTTTTTAGTCGTATTGTAAATTTTTAATCTTCCTGCATTTTTAGGAACAATAAAATCTGATTGTTCTAATTCTTTTATATGGGAATAAGCCTTTGAACCTCTTATTTCAACTAATCTCTTAGATGTAACAGGTTGTTCATAGGCAATGTAGGATAAAGTTTTAAGTACTGAATTTGATATCTGCGGTTTGGAAGCAAATTTTTTCACTATAGGTGAATAATTTGGTTTTAATTGAAATACGTATCTACCATCATCCAATTTTACAATTTCTATAGCTTTAAAAACAACTTTTGTTTTATTAATTAATTCATTTAATATTTTTCTTATTTTCTCTTTTGAGTCAAGTCCTGAAGCTTTTGTTATATCCTCAATTGTTAATGGACGACCAGCTGCATATAATGCTGCTTCCACTCTGGCGATTATTTCATCTTGAGGTAACTTTGTCAATTATAATAAATTTAATTATTCACGACAGATATTTTAATTGATTCTATATTTTTATTGTTGCTGAGTTTTGCATCGATATCATCACCCGAACTTGATTCATTAAATTCGATGTTGTTGATTTCCTTTAATTTTTCATAGGAAATATCTATTTTTCCTTTCATAGCTAAATATAACATTGCTATAAAGTATCGTGCCATGTCCAATTCATCCATATCAATTACAAAATCATTGAATACTATCTCTCTCTCAATAACAATTTTTTCAAATAATTTGAATTCATATTCTTCTATAATCTTTTCAAATTTTATTAAATATTCCTGAAAGTCAAACGTTTCAACTGGTTCTAAATTTATTAGATTCTTCCGGATGGTTGGATTTGATAATTCAGTAATCATATTTTCCAATATTAATAACAATTCTTCCAAAGATGCAGGATATGCAGTTTCCTTACGAAACGGTAGTGATAGATTAACCAGTTCTGGAATAGGTAACTTTATTTCACCGTTTTTGTCTTTATCTTGAATAATGTCTTTCTGGTTAGCTATTTTTTCCAACCTAAAAATTGATTCTACTTTTAACCGGTGAATTAGAGAAGATGTAAGGATAGCAACTCCGCATACACGTAAATCTTTATTTCCTGATATTGTTAGTAATTCCAATAATGTTTCTAAAAGTTTTACTATATCAATTTTCCATACATCCTGTTTATCAATAAGAGCTGGATTAAACAACAAGTTCAAAGGCGGTTGAGAAATTTTTTTTTTTGTAATGGACTCACTAGATTCATCAAATGACAAAGTAGTTAATGTTAAATAATTCAGTCTATAATTTATTATTTTTTTTAATATCGTATTATTATCATTACTGACTGTCTTTATATTCATGGTTAGTAATTACCTCTCCTGGCTCCGTAAAGTTAAGATATCTTATCAATATTGTATTGATATGCAAATAGATTTACCCATTGTAATACATGCTATAGCTTACAATTTTTCTTCTGAATGGAAAGTAATCATCAAATTATCCGTTATATCTTTGATATACTGCATTCCTTGTAATAACGCTGTTTTTCTCATTTTTGTATACAAAAAATGTATATGATGCTCTAATTTGAAAAACTTGCAAGATTGTGAATACCAAGTACCACCGTTTTCAGTTGGAATAAATCGTTTTCCATATTCATCAATAACAGTAGAAAGAAAACTTTCTATGG
>JBDUES010000216.1:0-10606 GCA_040297625.1 Candidatus Nitrosocosmicus sp.
AATGATAAACCGGAAAAATAAAAATACAAAGCATAACCAATATACACTGAAGGTGTTCTGTTTCTGAAGGTCACACAGGAAATAGAGCATCTTCAAACTATAGATTTTTCGTTAAATGAACAGAGCCAAATTTACAAAAGATATAACATATCGTTTACAGAACTGTTAACCTATGCATAATTGGGAAATCAAATTCATTTAAAGGTCAGAATGTTGATGATCATTTGATTTGCCTTTCAACCTTACCTTCAAATAGTTATTTTTCTGTATTTTATCAATAATTTTAATCAATAATCATAGTCATATCCTACATAATTGTATATACTAAATTGAGATTTATTTCCAGATTTTAAAAACACTAAGGTAATAAATACAACGATAGTACTTAACAAATAAATTATTATTTTTTTTTATTTTTTATCTAACTTTTGTTCAAAATGTTTATAATAAGATTATCACCTACTTGAGGACTACCATAATTTTCATATTTTCTTTTAGGCATTGTAATTGTTATATGTGTTTGAGGATAAGATTGGATAACTGTTTGAGGCTGTGCTTTTAGCATTGCTTCCATAATTGGCTGTAATTGATCCTTCATTTCCTTGTCAGGAATTGCTCTATTTATTGCTTCAAGCATAAGCTGTTGCTGAGAAACAGGTTCTAATTCCATATCTTCTATTAAAGTAAGAGTCACAGAAACACCATTATCATTCAAGTTTTTGACTTTGTATATATTTTCCTGAACTTCCATAATAAATAAAATGAAGTTAACCTTTTTATTAACTGTACTTATAAATCACTATTCTAATTTAATAATTATAAAAAATGGCTAAAATTGATATAACAAACTAGATTACACCTAACCAAACTTAAATAAAGTATAGATAATGAAAGGTGATTATCATTTCGATATTTCTTATACTAAAGTATTGAACCATTAAAATTAATGCAATTAAAAAGCCATACTAATTTCTTCTTCATGATAAATACATATCATTTCATTCCCAAAAACTCAACATTTCTTTAAAATAAATTGATCTTTAACTAATCCATTTTCAAATAAATACACTATTTCACCTTAGTTGTTCGTAGTAACTAGTATCCATTATACCAATAAACAAAATTTATAGTCAAACTTTTTTTTGTTATAGGATATAAAAAAGAGAATTGAATACAGAAAGAATGTTTATGCACACTACCAAAAATTACCCTTATCTGAGCAGTCATGTTCTAAGCCACACCTAAAACATTTCAGATGACATACGGACATTTCAGTCATGTCAAAGCCACATCTAATGCATATATATTGTCTTTTTTTATTCTTCTCTTTATCTTTGGATGTAGTCATTTTTCTGCAAGTATTCTTTAATTATGTTTATTTATATTGATTTGATCCAGAATTGAATGGTGGATATTAGTTTTGACAACCCCTGACACTTCAGTGGAATTAGTAAAAGATGCCCAAAAAATAGAAAACAATATGTTATCAAATATCAAAAAAGAAAATTAGAGTATTAGAACCATACTAACTCTATATAAAGGCTTGATATCACTCAAGGATGCAATTTAAGGATGAGAGGAAATGATACACAAAAAATATCAGCGACAGACTTATAATTCATTTACAATAATCACTTTAAGTATTTAATGACTAAATATTCTGGTCAATTAATAGAAAATAGAATACTCATTTATGATATTTTCGAATCACGGAGTTTATTTAGTGAGGGGTATTATGGCAAGCCATTGGGTATTTCAAAACCAAAAAATTTTGATTTTGATTCCCAGCTGGTTCTTGACTTAATTGAAGGTTATTATTTATTTGTTAAAAGTAAATTAGATATATGTAAACCTGATGGAAAACTTATTTCTTTAAAGGAAATAACAAATCTTTGTAAAAAGCAATATACAGACTTCGAAGTAAAATATATCGTTTTTGAAAATTTAAGAAATAAAGGTTATGTTGTTTCTCCAGGAATTAAATTTGGATGTGATTTTGCTGTATACATTCATGGTCCAGGCATAGATCATGCACCGTATTTGGTAAAAGTTTTAAAACCGTCTCAAAACATATCGGGTGTTGATATAGTTTTAGCAGGAAGACTTGCCACAACAGTAAAAAAGCAATTCATTTTAGCGATTGTCTATATAGAAGAAAAGAGTATTAAATTTGTAGGATTTGACTGGTGGAAGGCATGATAATAATTATAATACAATAATTCATCTAAGCAGATAATTAATTGAGGCTTGGTTATAATTCAAATCTATTCTTTTAATATTTTTCCAACATCTTAAAGCTAGTCCTTTGGCTATGATTTTTAATGATCTGTCCCAAATATTAGCTCTAGATAGGATAAGCAAATTTATCCTTTTTAACATTCTTTATCTGATGGGTTGTATACAGTGGTCCAATGCTTCAAATAAGAATCTCCATCGTGGTAGACCGTATGTATATTCTCCACCACCAACAGTAATTCTAAGATGCGTTATTGTAAGGATAGGATGGTTTAAAATTGATTCCAACAATGGATTACATACTTTTCTTAATACAGACTGTCAGCATAACAAGAAACTAGTACTAGTATGCGGTCTTGCATCAATATACCTAACAATAGCAGATGAACATTTGAGAGGAGACTGAGATCATTTCTACAGATATCAAAGAAAGGGTAACAACAATGGGACATCTACCTGTTGCAGAGCGATTGGTGATGGTTGACCCACATATAACATCAAAATACAGTATAACATCCTAAAAGTAAAGGGTCATTTATAGCATAAATCATTTATGAAGAAAAAAGGAGTAATATCTTGTCCAGGTATTGATAGGATACCACCACCAGGTGGGGTTATAGCTGTACAAAGGGATGGATTTTTGGATATAAATTACATTAGATCTCTTGGATAATTGCTACTAAACAGCTTTATGGCCATTAGTTCATCAATTTCATGTCTTTTCATTGCTTTCCTATGATAAGTAATCCAAAAAACAAGTGCTTTTCAAATCATTTACTGGACTCTCAGTTGAAGAATTTGATGATATTTACAAAAAAGAGATAGCAAAAAGGTACTGCAAACATGAGATACAACATTTATCCAAAATAAAAGATACTAGAGAAAGAAAAGATGGAGATATAGGAAGACAATTCAAACTAGATGTTAAGAACAGATTTCTTATGCTTTTAGTATATTATCGTCTTTACATTACTTACACTTTGGCTGGCTTTTTATTTAATCTAGATCAGAGCAATTTATAAAGATATACAAAAGATTGAACCACTGATAAGAAAATGTGTATCTATGCCTCAAAAGATATATAACATAACAAAAAGGCTGAAGACTCCTGATGAAGTAGAGAAATATTTTCCTGGCTCCATTGCTTTTATAGATTGTACAGAACAGCCTATACCAAGACCTGTAGATAAGAGAAGACGTGAGGTATGCTATTCAGGCAAAAATAAAAGACATACTATTAAGAATCATCTTGTGGTTAACAACCCCGTCTGGTCTCATCATTCATAAAGTAGCCAATAAGAAAGGATGAAGGCATAATTATGACGTTTATAAAAAGAATCATCCTACTACTCCCAAACAAGTTGTAAATTTATTTGATCTTGGATACCTTGGCGTAGAACAAGATTTTCCAGAACAAATATCCTCTCTACCATGCGAAAAGAAAAGAAATCATGAATTATCACAAGAAGAAAAAGATTACAACAAAGACCATTCTAAAAGAAGGATAGTGATAGAGCATACTATTTGTCGATTGAAAAAGTCAGGATAATGAGTGATATATTTAGAAACAAATTACAAAAATACAACAAAATATCAGACATGGTGGCAGGTTTGGTAAACTATAGAATAATGAACCAGTCTCGGTAGAAACTGATATAGTATCATATTAGAAGTTTGGATTGTTTCTAATTATGCAAGAGATCTATAACAGTTGTTATTTGTATCAATTTTTTATATTATTTAATATGTAATTTATAAATAATATATAAAATTAAGTATATATCTGGTAATTTCCTAATTAAAAGATAAGTTTAATAGAGATATTGTATATTATTATATTGTCAATTAAATTCTTCATTCTCTTGTAAAAAAGGGTTAAAGGAGTAATTGACTATTTCCTTCTAGTAGTAGTTCCCATAATAAAAATGAAGGAAAGAAATGAAATGGGACCTTGTGTTACAGTCTAATAATAGGCGCTCAATGCTGTAGCACAAACACAAGATCCTTTATTTATTTAAATATAACAGTAATTTATCGATAATGATGATTAATCTATTTGGGCAGATACCTCAATACCTAAATAATGGATAAATTACAGGTAATTGGCTAATATCCACTTCTCTTTTTCATATATTAAAAAATTCTTTGGTCTGATTAACAGTAATATTAGCTTTGCTAACAATAATTATCTATCAAAAGCCCAAAATTTACCGGTTTTTTTCTGCTTTGTTTGATATATATTATCAAAGTTGTTAAATATTTATTTTCATTTTCTTTTTAAAAATCTAATTTTTTGTAGACAATAATTTTTTGAGCAAAATTTAACGAAATCTTTTGATCTATTATTGCTGGACGTCATAATTTGAATCCTTGATAAATATAGGTTCTAATATATAAAGCTCATTATTTTTATAATTAAGTTTATTTTTGGTTTAGTTTTTAAATGAAATATATAGACATATTTATTGATGCGAAACGGGTCGAATTTACATAGTTAATAATAAAATTTAAGGTAGTCGTATTAGTTTATGTTTATCATCTTTGATATAATAATCAGTAATCTATTAATCAAACTTACACATACCCGTTGTCTATAAATGCAAATGCACACAGAATTAGGCGAGGGCTTGAAAATTAGATATGATGAGTATGGTAATAAAGATAATAACAAACATATCTTATTTATTCATGGACTTGGTTCATCATCAATTGTATGGCGTGATATACCTGAAGCTTTATCTGAACATTTTCATACGATAGCTGTTGATTTAATAGGTTTTGGTAAAAGTGATAAACCCGAATTGGATTATACAATTCGTTATTCTAGTCAATTCATTAAAAGTTTTCTTGAAAAAATTGAGATAAAAGATCAAGATAAAATAACCATTATAGGTCATTCATTAGGTGGATATGTTGCTGCAGAATATGCTATAGAAAATCGGACAAAGGTTGAAAAACTTGTATTGATAGATTCGTCAGGCATGCTTAAACAACCAACACCATTATTAGAACAATACTTGTGTGCAGCATTGGAAACTGATACTATTTTAAGGTATAAAAAAGTAACTAGAATATTTGAAGACCTACTTGCAGAGCGTTCAAGGCTACTCCCTGTAATTCCAGATATCTTTATTGGTACAATTAGAGAGCCTGGCGCAAAGCATGCATTTCAATCTGCATATAAAAATAGTACAACAAAGTCTATAGATTTAGAAAGATTAAAGCAAATCGAAGATATTCCATGTCTAATAATATGGGGAGAAAACGATAATCTCATACCTTCAACTCATTCTGTTAAATTTAAAGAAATTCTCAAAGATGCACAAATATTAATGGTACATAATGCTGGTCACTCGCCATTTGTTGAAAAGACATCTATAGTATATGAGAAATTAAAGACATTCTTAACTGAACAGAATTAGATATTATGATAAATATATTAAATTTATAAAATGTTTTATATGGATAAAGAAAGTTATTGTTTTAATACTCGATCCAAAATAAAGTTGTACGACGTAATTAAATTGATAATTGAACAAGGTAAAACTTCTCAAAAAAGTAGTTATTAATATTTTAAATAATTAAATGAAATTGGATAATTATTTATTAATTTTTAAATTATTTATCAAATTAAAGAATGAAACTAATTAATAGAACTCTATAAAAGGGGTTTTTGCTATATATTTATTTGGTTGTATGAATATATTATTTCATTATTAGGAAACATAATTTGCAATAAATATTTTGGGATTGTTTTTATATTTAAAGTCTTTTTTAAACTACGATTAAATGAATAACTTTTTTCCGTTAACTTTTTAATATTTTATATTTGCCAATTTTTAAATAGATAAATTTGATTTGGTTTAGTAATTATAATAGAGACCCTCTATCCTATTTCTTATACTGTTTAAGATATACAAATAATATGGAAATGTGAATACATATAAAATAGATCAAATTGTAAATTCTAATATACTTGTAAATTAATCAATGGACAGAAGGAGGTGGAGTAACCATCGATGGAATATAAAGATAATAATGTGCTTCAGAAAGATTTGGAATTGGATAGGGTGGCCTTTTATGGTCGCACATTATCAGAATATCTGTTATTTTATAATTTTACTTATAATGACCTTGAAAAATATGAAAAGATTGTTGATTGCCCTGCAGGTGCCTCATCGTTTACTGCAGAATTGAATAATATTAATCAAAATCCCAACATAAAAGTCATCGGTTGTGATCCACTATTTGATAGAAATTTGGAATATCTAAAAAGAAAAGGACAAGAAGATATTTCCTATATTATAGAAAAAGTAAAATCATCTACTCATTTTTACAATTGGAATTATTATAAAACATTAGAAAATTTGAGGAAACAGAGAACTTTGGCATTAACCAGATTTTCATTAGATTATGACCGAGGAAAAAATGAAAAACGCTATATAAAAGCCGAACTTCCAAATTTGCCATTTGATGATGAATCATTTGATCTCGTTTTGAGCGGTCACTTTCTATATACATATACCAATTGTTTTGATTTTGATTTTCATAGATCTTCAATCATAGAATTGTTTAGAATAAGTGCTAAAGAAGTAAGGATTTATCCAATACAACAGAGAAGCTCACAACCATATTCCCATACAAAAGAACTAATTTTAGTATTAAAAGACCCGGGTATAAAATATGAAATTTTACAAGTTCCATTTGAATTTCAAAAAGGCAGTAATAAGATGTTGCGTCTAATCCGCTAATAATAAAATATAAAGAACTCTTACATAATTAGAAACAACCTAAACTATCCCGTATGGATTTTGTATAGGTTATTAGTGATACTAGTTCATTATTCTATAGTTTACCAAACCTGCCACCATGTCTGATATTTTGTTGTATTTTTGTAATTTGTTTCTAAATACCTCATTCATTATCCTATATTTTTTAACTTTGCAAATAGTATGCTCTATAACTATCCTCTTTTTAGAATGACTTTTGTTGTACTCTTTTCTTATATGTATATCTCTTGCTTTCTTTTTTGTCTGTATTGTAAAGATGATCTTTGCTCGAGAAAGTCTTTTTCTAATCCAAGATATTCAAGATCAAACACATTTACCACCTCTTTTGAAGGCGCAGGATGATTCTTCTTATAAATGTCAAAATCATGTCTACTACGCCCTTTCTTGTGATTTGCTTTATGAATTACAAAACCCGGTTTGTTAAACCACAAATTGATTCTTTACAGTATTGTCTCTTTTTCTTTTTCGGAAAAGTAATGCTTTCTTTTATCTTTATTTTTAAACTTTGATTGTATCTGTTATTCTATGTATAATATATGAGGTATAGAAAGCCTGGGATTGTTTTTCGATTTCTAAAGAGGTGGTCCGTAGCCTTTTTGTTATTTTGTATATCTTCTTTGGAATTGGTAAGCATTGTGCATAAATCTTTTGGATATCACTGCAAATACAACTCTGATCAAGGTTAAAGAGAAAGCCAGTCAAAGTATATGTTGCATAAAGACGATAGTAAACAAGTAACATTAAAAATCTGTTTTTAACATCTAACTTGAATGGTATGCCTATAGCACCTGCTTTTCTTTCTCTAATATCTTTTCTTTTTGTTGATAAATGCTTGATCTCGTGTTGTCATATCTTTTTTCTATTTTTCTATAGATATTATCAAATTCTTCTATGTAATACCAGTAAATGAACTAAAAAGCATTGGTTTTTAAATAACCTATTATTGGATAACAAAGAAAGGACGGTTATATAAGCAACACCTCATCATAAATCTGTTTATTCTAGTTATGTAAGATCTAGATTTTAGACATATCCAAAAAAAGAATAAATCATTCTATGTATTTTAATTAAATATCTATATTAAATAGATAATTAATAAATCATTTATAAAATTATATTTTAATTCGTATATCATTATTTAAAAAAAGTGTAATCAGAAATACTTGATTGATGCTCATTATTTGTGGTATAAAATAAATTGTTTTGTTCTATTTGCTTTGTCCAACCATCTATCGCAGGCTTATCCATTAACTTTAAAAAAGTGTTGGCAGATTCAGGACCAAAACCAGCAAAATGGTTATTAAAAGCAATAGCTATGGTTTGTTGACCTTGGGTATCATTTTGTAATTTATTGATGGTATCAATATATTCAATCATTTCTTTATCTCTGTTCTTTACAATTTTCCCAAAGTCTTTGTCATCTATACTTCTATCACCGATAAACCTGATGTAAATTTGGTCAGATGTTCTTATAGAAGGTGTTTTTAAATCGTCCCTTACACTCCACGCTAATGCAATTTTATTCTCTTTTAGAAACTCATACACTTTATTATCAAACCACGAGGATTCTCTTACTTCTAAAGCATACCTAAATCTACTATCTAATCTTTTTACCAGATTTTCTAAGGGTTTAAAACCTTTGTTTTCTGATAAATACGGTGGCAATTGAATTAATAGATTTAAAGTTTTCTCTATTATTGGTTCCAAAGCAGTAAAAAATTGATATAGATATTTTTCAACATCTTGAAGTTTTTTATCATGAGTTACTATTTTTGGAAACTTTAATGTAAATTTAAAATTATCTGGAGTTTTATCTTTCCACCCTTTAACTACAAATCTGGAAGGAATATTATAAAACGTTGAATTTATTTCAACGAATTTAAAGAATTTTGAGTAAAAGGATAACCAATTTTTATTTTCCAAATTTGGTGGATAGAATTTTCCATTCCAGCCTTTATAACTCCATCCAGAACAGCCAACATATAGATTCATTATTATTTTATGATATGATAAATAATATTAAAAGAATTATCAATAATATTGATAAAATTGGACCATATTGTTGAACGGTTAATTGTAAACATCCACAGATTCAATTGATTAGATATTTTTTTGTTGTGATCCTTTTGTCGGATCGATGATTCAAAAGAGGGTGACCTAAATGAGATGGATGAAAATAAGAAAGTAAGTCGGAAAGTTTAGATATTTTGATTCTTTTATTATTTTCATTTTTTTTATTATTTATTTATATGTTCGTTTGTAAATTATTATTTTGATAATATCCTCTTTTACTTGTTTACGCCTTCTTTTTCTTTATAATGCCTTTCTTTTCCTATGTTGGAATCTGATTAAAAAATAAACAAGGTATATGGTGTCACAATTTTATTAACTACTCATTATATTGAAGAAGCTGATGTTCTCTGTGACAATCTGGCGATAATAAATCATGGCAAAATAATTGCTACTGGAACATCCCAAGATCTCAAATTTACCGTTGGTGGAGATATTCTGGAAATTGAATTTTTCCGGGTTTTTGATTATTCTGCAATAAAAAATATTGATGGCGTTAAAACAATCCGACAGGAGGAGGAACACGTTCAGCACGAGGCGAAGGAGGGTGAAGAAGGAAAAGAAGAAAGCTGAAGAGAAGCCGGATAGTCAATTTTATACCAAGATAAGAAGGTCAGATTGAGGCATAGAAAAAGGAGATGTCCAAGATGAAATCACTAAATCAACTCATTGGATTTTATACTAGAGAAATTAAAAACACGTATAGAAATCCCGCAATCATCGTTGTGAGCATTGTTCAGCCACTTTTGTGGATAGTAAAAATGTCAAAGAATACCTCAGATTTTCGGCTTTTGGTTTAGTACTACTAATGATTTCAAATCAAGCAATAACAGTAGCAACTTCTCCATCCTGTCCACCATTTGGACTTGTAACTATCTCCTTTATTGGATTGGCATCTTATATGTTATTAATAGGGATTTCCTATACTGCAATTTCTCTTTTACAAGACATCAAGTTACGTTCTTCTATTCAAAAAATTGCAGATTACTTAAAATTATTAGACAGCATTGGATCCTCAGCAATAATTGAAGATGAACAAAATAAATTCAAGAAAATAAATAACATTATAAAAAATAATCAACATGAAATGACAACTGAAACAGGTGTTCAACCTTCACTAACTGATAAAGATATTAAAGACTACATCGAATAAATACTAAAGGAAAAGTCCACCATGACTAATTGATGATGATCCTACAATGAAATAACTTAAAATTCTTTGTTGCATGATTCTTAAAAATATACAACCCTATACCATATGCTGTCTAAATAGATATTATCTTGTTGTACAAAGATGCTTTTAACGCCATTTCTTTTATCATGTTTTCAAACTATACAGAATAAACATACTCTCTATCAAACATTCTTTTTATAGATGAGAATACCGTTTCTACAATCCATCTGTGTTCATAGCTTACAATGCTATCTTTCCACATTTTAAAATCATTTTTCTGGGCTATAACTGACAGGTTTTCTAATGATGTGTCCTGTTTTCAGTCGAACTTTAGCAT
>JBDUES010000217.1:0-7915 GCA_040297625.1 Candidatus Nitrosocosmicus sp.
TATACATGATATTGAGGAGATTATAAAATTTAATCCAGATAAAATAATTCTAATGCCATGTGGTTTTGATGTGGATAGAACATTAGATGAAGCAAAGATATTGGAAACTAACGATAAATGGAAATCATTGCAATCTGTTCAAAACGGTGAAGTGTATGCAGTTAATGCAGGAGCATACTTTAGTAAACCCGGAAATAGAGCAATAACAGGTTTGGAGGTATTAGCAAAGATAATTGACCCCGATGATTTTAAAGACATTAAAGTACCTACTGATTCATTTGCCAAATATGACTATCATTAAAAATGCTATGACCTTGCATACATGCATATGGGCGACCTCTAATGATGCATTAATCTGGCAGAATTATCTTTAAATTTGGATGTATCTATTTATAATGTATATTTTTTCTATATGAATTACCTTCTGTATTTAAGGCATCACGTATTAATTCCAGGAGTTATTCATCTCAACAGAGCAGGAGTAGCAGGATGATGTATCGTCAAAATTATGTCAGAACAAAAAAAAAATTAAAAATGCAAAAAAGTTATTGAATCTTCTCCTATTTCAATCATACAAGCAGGCTTTTTTATTAAAGTTTTATCTATAATGGTTTTAGATTTTCATCAGGATAAGATGTCATATATTGTAGTATCGTTCCAATTAATTGACTTATTATATAATTACAAATATTAACAGAATAAGAAATTTAAACCTGTCTGCAAACCCTATTTGATAATATCCCTTTTAAATATTCTATTGTAGGCAAGGATTCCATGCCTTCTGATTTGGAAACATACGATATCAATTTATTTCTGCAATGTAATCTAGTAAAATAAGCAAGATTATCATGAATAACCATAACAGGATCAGGCCTTTCTAATGCTCTAATAATCATGGCAGATAGAATCGCTCTAATGTCCTATACGGTGCAATTAGATCTGGTTCTTCAAACAATAATTTCTCTCATTTTTCAAAGGGAACCGACATTTGTTCCAAAATATAATAGGGATAATTCTCCTTTTCTTTTTCATTCATAAATAGAATAGATTTTTTAGATATTTTTTGATAATATCTGTTAAATGGTTTTGAAGATGGTGTTCGATTATTATTATTATTATTTTCAAATATATGATACTTTTTATCTAACTTTGACATAGTAGAGTGATGCAGAGGTATTTTGGAATTTTTATTAAAAGTATGTATTCAATTTTGTAATTGATAATCAATCATTGCCAATCCCATATGTATATCTTTATTATGCCTTTGTGCATTCCACTTTCTAGGAAACTTTTTTGAACACATTGAACACTTGTATCCAGATTTATTCATATCTTTAATAGAGATTAAAGCGTTTATAAAGCTCAAACTTTTTACCATTTTTAGTACTAGTTGTTGATAATGGTTTTATCTTTTTAATTGAATTTGATTGATCTTATAAGGAGGATATCTATCTTGTAATGAATTCTGATTACTTTAAAATATGCCATTCAAATAAAATAATAATTACAGTTTTAATGGTCTCTATTTTTAAAGCGTAGTAATATATACCATTTAGCATAAATATGTTAAATAATTTCCAAATATTAGATTAAGATGTATAACAAAAAAGTCTGCTGCTAAGAGGTATTTTCTTTGATACGATTATTATATTATAAATAAATTAATTTAGCGAAATTATACAAACGGGTATATATAAGTATGTTGAAATGAGTAACTCGAGTTACTCAAATGCTATTTAACAGACTCGATTTATAAAAAAATTATGAACTATACTCAATAACATTAATTCGAATTAGCTACTATCATTTCAAAATTAGGTTTCAGGCGTTAATAAATGAATTAGAAATATGACTTCTGTATCCGTATTTTTGTTATTCAGTATATGTACTCAATAACATTAGTTCGTGGACCTTAGTAGATACTTTTTGATATCTACGTTGAAACGCCTTGTTCTGTAATATCGAGTAACTATATGTTTAAGCGATTGAACGTTTGGATAATAATTTGATAATACATTATACTTTCCTTGTCTCCAACACTCTTCAACAGCATTGAATTTAGGTGAACCAACAGGAAAGTATTCCACTTTTATGTTATTTTCATTATTTAGCAGATATTCCTTTACTATCTTGGATCTGTGTTGGGTTGCTCTATCTATGAAGATAACAAATTTTTTAAATTTCTTTCTTACCTCTTCAAGGTATCTGATAAAGGATTCGCCGTTAAATCTTTCATACTGCTGTCTGAACAGTTGTTTACCATCTATAGATATTACTCCAAAGATGATGGTTTTGTCATGAGAGCCTGTGGCTGTAACTAAAGGCCTTTTTTGTCTTACAATCCATTTTCTTCTTATGTATGAATTATGTACAAAGATTGATTCATCCTGTACCAGAATATTCCAGTTGTTTTTAAGAGTAATCAGGGCCTTTTGTACTCTTTTTTAAAACTGTTTTTTTCTTCCTGTGTTGCCGTTCTTACAAACCTCTTCTGCGGAACCTTTGATATAAATCCCCATTTATGAAGAAGCCTGTAGATATGTACTTCATGATATTTGATACTAGTTCTCTTTTGAATGATGTCCATCACCTGTCTAAAATCCCAACCGATGTTACTATCTTCTAATTCTTTTCTTATTTTTATCATCAAATCATTGTCTACCAAAGGTGGCTTACCACTTCTTGGTTTATCCTTTAATCCTTCCAATCCTTTATCGTTGTATCTTTTGTACCACTTGTAGGCCCATGCTCTTGATTTATGCAGTTCTTGTGCTACTGACTCTAGATGTTATTTATCTGATATTACACGTCTTACAAGAAGAATCCTTTCTTTTACATCCTGTAGAAGAAGGCATAATATTAACAGACCATCTTTTAAAAGTTTCAAAATCAGTAGATTTGATATTATATGATACTCAGCTTGATAACAAAAAAATACCATATTATGCTGCATTACTTCATGATATGGGGAAATTAAATCCTTATTATCAATATCTATTTTACAGCCCCAAAGAAACAAGGGATTTAAAAAAAGATGAACTACTAAATGATTACATAGGCCAGCATTCTATTTTTTCTTCATGGGCTGCCTCAAAACTTCTGTATGGTATAAAAGGTGTCAATAAAAAAGAAAAATATATTATATTGTGTCTTATTTCTGCACATCATTCCTCACTTAAGCAAACAATTGATTCAGGGAATAGAAAAAGTACATCTTTTCAAAATAGCAAAAAAAAGATAAATGAATATCTATTACGTTACAAACAAGATCTTGAATGTAGAGATGAGTTTACAATACTTAATTGGAAAAACTGTTTGGAAGAATTTACATATCCAGTGGATATCCAAGATGAGATACCAAAAACTCTTGATAAAAGTATTGTAGTAACAAAGTTTATGGAAATACTGTTATATTTTTCTGCACTACTTCAATCCGATAGAGGTAGCTTCTCTGCCTGGAGTCAACCAAAATTTGATATAAATATTCAAACTCAAAATTTAATTAAATCATTTTCTAAATTGTCAAAAATTAGATCCCAGTTTCAAGATGATTTTAAATCAAAATTCAACATTAAAGATGACATAACCATCATTCAAGCGCCTACTGGAATGGGAAAAACAAAGTTGTTTTTAGATATTGTCTCCACAAACTTTGATAAAAACGAATTCAACAAAGTTATGTACTTTTCTCCTATTTTGGCCTTGACTGAAGATTTTGAATCTAAAATTAAAGAAACTATTGGTGAGGATGAAATGAAAGATGTTTTAGTCTATAATCATCTTTTTTCTGGAAGTCTTTTACAAAAAAATTTAAATAAAAATGAACTTTCTCAATTACCTTCATTCTGGAATTTTGAAAATGAGTCTTTTAATAGAAAATTTGTTATTACAACAACACAGAGACTTTTAATGACTTTATATTCAAATTCTCATAGTGATAATCTTAAATTACTATCTCTAAAAAATAGTCTTTTAATTATAGATGAGATTCAGGTAGTTCCTAAATTTTTATTGCCAAATTTTGTAAAAGTTTTAAAAGCTCTATGTGATCTTGTGCATTCCAAAGTATTACTGGTAAGTGCTACCATACCTGCAGAACTATATTCTATCGATGGTGTACAATCAAAAATATTGACTTTGCATCCGGGGCTCGCAGAGAACTATCATAATATTACATTAAAAAAAATTAAATTTCATAAAGAAATACCACCCCTTCCAAATATCATTAATGGAAAAAATCTTTATATGGTCAATACAAAGAAGAAAGCATCTTTTCTTTTTAATAAATTGTTACAAGATCTAAATATTAATCAAAATAAAAATAAAAATTTATTTTATATGACAACCGGTATTAGAAAAAAAACAAGAAGTAGGATAATACAGGATATTAAAAACAATTCAACTGATTGTATTGTAGTTTCTACGCAGGTGATTGAAGCAGGGGTTGATATAAGTTTCAATACCATTTATAGAGAAGTGGCTCCCCTTGATAGCATAATACAGGTAATGGGCAGATTAAATAGAGAAGGCGAGACTATTGATCCCATTCTCAATGTATTTCTTTTTGATGAGCAGGGACGTGATCATAGGCCGTATAACCGATTGGAATTTGATGAATCACTAAAAATAATTAAAACAGTATTTGATTCAAAAGATCTTTATAATAAACTTGATGATTATTATAAAACAATTAGCTCGTTAAATAATGCAAACAAAGAGTTAATTGCGGAACTTGAACAGAAAATGGCTAGTTTTGATTATCCAGGCGTTTGGGAATTTATAAACAAAGAAGTTTTTGAAAATGACTTTGGAGAGCCTGTAATTGTTCCTGAAAATGAGGATGAACTTTTAAAAATAAAACAAGAATTAAAATCCGATAATGGATCTTTAAAAAAATTATATAAGAAATATGGTGATTTAACTGCTGTTCTTCCTGTATTTGGACTATTTTTAAAAAAAGATGCTACTACACAGGATGAATTGATTAAAGAACTATTAGATCTTTTTGATACAGAATTATTTGAAAAAAATATTTTAATGCCTAAACCTGGATGCCTTGAAAAATTATATGATAAAAAAATTGGTCTTGATAAATGGATAGAGCACTAAAAATTTGTTATGCCTTTATAGACTTTGATAGTAGTAATAAGGATTTTATTAGTTCATCATCACTACGTGGTTTTTTTGGAAATAATTTTATTGATGATGTCGAGTTTCATCACCATATTGAAAACTCTTTTTTTTATAACTACCCGCTTATCCAGTATAAAAGAATTGGTGATAGACTAGTAGTATTGGGTATTGAAAAGTACTCTCAGATTATTTTCAATAAAATTTCTCAAATTGACTATATTACTAATGGTTATGGAAAAAGGATTAAAATAAATAATATTGAACTAAAAACTAGAAAATTTTGTATTGTACAGATGGATATAACAACAACAACATATAAATTTCAAAGCCCATGGTTGGCATTGAATTCTGAAAACTTTAAGAAATTTATTTCAAGTTCTTTACCAAAAAAAAGTTTTCTTGAAAATATTTTGATTGGAAATATTTTAAGCATGTTAAAGGGACTGAAAATTTTTATAGATTTTAAATTGTCAA
This sequence comes from Candidatus Nitrosocosmicus sp., assembly GCA_040297625.1. Taxonomy (GTDB): domain Archaea; phylum Thermoproteota; class Nitrososphaeria; order Nitrososphaerales; family Nitrososphaeraceae; genus Nitrosocosmicus. The sequence continues at coordinate 5,608 of JBDUES010000217.1, forward strand.
TAATAATCAAAGATATCATACCTGCGCCAATTTTATTAAATAACAATTCATTTTTAGCATTTAAAGCAACATTTTCTGCTAATATTTTATTGCCTGAATATATCGGACTTGGAAAGAGTGTATCTAAAGGATTTGGTACTTTGTTTGACTCTACAACAAAAACAAAATGATTGTTGAAATTGCAAGTCACGGTGCTGTGATCAAACGTGATCATGATTTGTTTATTGTTATTGGTGATGATGGAAAAAAAGAAATTCCTGCTGAAAAAGTTGATTGTATTATTGTTAGTTCAAATGCTTTAATCAGTACTCAGGCAATAAAGTTATGTGTAGAAAAACAAATTCAGTTAGTACTATCTGAATATTCTGGAAAGCCTTTTGCAAGATTATGGGTTGCAAATCCTGGAAAAAACACAATGATTCGAAGAAAGCAATATCTTAATACTGAAACAGAATTGGGATTTTTGATTAGTCGTGATTTGGTTAAAATTAAAATCAGCAGACAAAAAAGTCTTTTGTTATATCTTAAAAATAATCGAAGTTCTGAAATATCTGAAATTGAGTACGCAATATCTATAATTGCTGTAGCACTGGAAAAAATAATGCAAATTCAATATGAACCGGGTTTTAAAAGTAATTTATTGGGACAGGAAGGATATTGCGCTTCGGTGTACTTTAAAGCAATTGCCAAATGTATTCCACAAAAATGGATTTTTGAAAATAGGAGTAAACATCCAGCGATCGATGAATTTAATGCTCTATTAAATTATGTTTATGGGTTAGGATATTTGAGTATGGAAAAAATAATTATTCTCTCAGGTTTGGATCCAAATGCAGGTTTTTTCCACTCGGATTCTTATGGAAAGCCTACACTTTCATATGATTTATTAGAATTAGTTAGGCCGTTACTTGATAGATTAGTTGTAACTCTTTTTACAAAAAGAATTGTTATGGATAATTGGTTTGAAATACAGCAAACTGATGAAAAAATAGTAGTAGGAGTATATCTTACAAAATATGCCCGGAAGAAAACTATCGACTCTTTTTCAGAAAAGTATAAAAAATTGATAGATAAGGAAGGATGGAATTATTGTAGAAAGTTAATTAAGTTACTTTCCTCATCCTCCTAACAGAGTATGTCACAAGCATTATCGGCATATTATGGAATTTATGATATTTCGGATAATGGTATTAGGAATAATGTTATACAAATACTGAAAGATTTGGGCTTTATTAGAATCCAAGAAAGTGTTTTTTGTGGATCTCTTTCAACTCAACAAAAAAAAGATCTAATTGCTGACGTTAAAAAAATAATAGTAAAAGATACCGACTCTTTTCTACTAGTACTATCTTGTAAACAATGTTTTAGAAAAGTAGTTTCATTAGGTAAAACAATGGATCTTGATTTGATTGTAAACAATGATGAAGCTATTGTGTTTTGAGAAATTATATGATGGATGATTTTATAACTGTAACCGATGTGGTAGAAAATACATTCTGTGAAAAATTTACCTATTTTTCTTTGGTCTTGGGTCTAAAACAATATGAAGAGAAACGAGGTGTGGTGATTTCCGGAAAAGATCTTCATATTAAACATGAAAAAACTAACAAAACTTACCTACCTTTGAATATTGAAGGTAAGAAAATTATCGGTATGAAATTTTTTTCAAAAAGATTGTCTCTATCAGGGAAAATTGATGAGGCTATCGAGACAGATGATGAAGTGATTTTAATAGAGCGAAAATATACAGATTATACGGACATTGGAAATACAATTAAAGTCCAGCTAGGCTTATTATCTATTTTGATTAATGAAAATTTAAAGAAACCGGTTAATACCACTATAGTTATTTTTAGCAAAAAACATACAATTAAAAAAATTGTTCCAATTGATCAAGAGATACTAAACTTTGCATTAAACAGATTAGAATATACAAAAAATATTTTTTTATCTTGTTTAAATCCAACCCAACAATATAGCAATAAGTGCATTAATTGCTGTTATCGAAAGATATGTCCTGTAGGATCTTTATATACGGGATTATAATTTTATGAAACTGTGGTTTAGTGGTTGAAAATATAAATAAAATGATGAAAATGAGCATAAAACAGGATAAAGCAGAGGCTGTCAAAAAAGTTAATCCAATATAACAAGGATTGAAACCATTGTCTTCAATGGCCTGATAATGTTCATGAAAGTCAAAAAAGTTAATCCAATATAACAAGGATTGAAACGAATATATACATCTTTTTATAGTGAGAAATGTTTAGTCAAAAAAGTTAATCCAATATAACAAGGATTGAAACTA
>JBDUES010000218.1:0-5566 GCA_040297625.1 Candidatus Nitrosocosmicus sp.
TGCCTTACCATGCAAAAAGAAAATAAACCAGTGTTTATCACAAGAAGAAAAATATTACAACACTATTCATTCAAAAAAGAGAATAGTAGTGGAACATACTATCAGCAGATTGAAAAAGTACAGGATAATGAGCGATATTTTTAGAAACAAATTGAGAAAATATAACAAGGCATCAGACATAGTTGCAGGTCTGATAAATTATAGAATAAAGAACCAGTGTTTATAGAAACGGAATACCTATCGTATCAGAAAATATAGATTGTTTCTAATTATGCAAGAGATCTTATGTGTATTTTTTTAATTCTATACAGCCTATAACTGAGATGAGTAAAGCGTTACTCTCAATGATTTAAACAGAGATATTGGGATTCTAATACAGTAAATGATTCATTTGTCAAACACAATAGATCATGCATAATTATTAATAAACCGTTTAATGATTATAATGACTCATTAACCTGTTCTCTGGTTGCTTTTTATGATGGATTAACCAGAAACCCGCACTTTTGAAGTCATCCTCTGGTCTTTCAGTTAATTCGTTTGATAATATTTGCAGGGAGTTAGACGAAAATATGACAAATATGCGATATATCATTTATCATCAAAAAAAGTACAGATAGAAGAGATCGATCTATAGATTGTTAGGTGCTGGAAGAGATTATGGTCGATACTAAAATAAGTTTCTCATGTCAAACTTGTCTACCCTTTGTCTTTACGATACTTCTTCTTCTTTTTTAATATCGTTTTATTTTTTTTTGGATTAACATGATCTATATGTCTATCTAAATTATTGGTAAATAAAATGAAACATTAATTTATTTATTAAGATGTTGAAGAGGAAAGTAAATTTATCAATAATACTATTACTGATGGTCCATAGATTTTAACACCATCTATTACCATATCTGCTATGTCGTCCTTTGCTTTGTCTTTAAGTTTTATCCATAACCCTTTTAACCAGTCTTTGATTTCTTTATTACCTTCTAATTTGTCTATGTCTTCTTGATATACTTTTTTATCTTGAATTTTGTCCGATAGGGTAGAGAATATCTGTTTTACTAAAATAATTCCATCGATAGTTATAAAAAACAGGGTATTTTCTTTATCCTGTATTTCATCGACGGATATACCTAAAAGGCGATTGTATTCTAATATTTTTAATTGAGTATAAATAAACTCTTCATTTATTCTCATTTCGGGTAATATTGAAGATGGTATCAGTAGTGATAAATCTCTCAACGAAATGGAAATGTGGTGTGAAAACTCTGAATAATGAGATCTATTTGATCTTAGTATATTATTAATAATTTCTTTCTTTTGAGTTTCCTGTACCTCTTCAGAATAGAGATAAGTTAAAATAAAAATCTGGATTGGTGTTATTGGCTCTTCCTCTTCGATTTTTTTCTCCTCTTTTATAGTGTCTTCGTCATAATTGCTCATCTTATTTTAACATCCTCTTAAATTATTCTGGATTCTATTACAAATTCTATGGATAAACAGAATTCTTCCTTGCATTTGTATTGGATTTACTACTTTATATGAATAGCGATATAATATGTTACCATAGACAAATAAATACGCACAATATTCGTTTTTGTTCATTTAAAAACTTAAATAAATCATTTTGCCACCTGTCTAAATTTATTATACACTCTCAAAGAGTTATGCTAATATACTAAATTATCAATTTTTTACTATATAGGAAAAATTGCTCAAAGTAATCTGTAGATTCGCTGCTAAGTTGGTTTTTCAAATTAATAAAGTCTGGTAGGAAAAATTGAATATTATGATATAATTCATTATCAGAATAGACTGAAATTAAAAGATTAATAACTTCTATATATGCTTTATAGTTTAAACAATCTAAATAACAAATCTGTACTAATGGTTTTTTATTAAAAATATCATTGTTATCTATTAAGTTAATTATTAATATGCCATTGATGTGATTTATTCCATCGATGATTAACAATATTTTATTATTAAATATCAGGGAGGATAAACTTGAAAAGGTATTCTCAAATTTATAAAATTTCCAAGAACTAAAGTAATGATTATTCATATACTTTGAAAATTTAGAATTGCTTAAATAATCTATAATAAAAGGAATATCTTTAAAATGGGGGATTTTAAGTTTTAGTTTTATCTGCATCGATGAATAAAGGGTTTTATCTATTTTTTTTAGGTCTATATTATAGTATTTAAGTTTGAATAGTTGATAAAAACCTTGTTTTTCAAGCATTTTTTGTGACGCTATATTACTAAATGAAACTATTGCACTTGCTTCTTTAAGACCTTTTTCAAGTCCAAAATCTAACATATACTTTAAGAGAGATGAAGATATGCCTTGGTTTCGGTACTTTATATTCACCCTCATTCCTTCTATCCATAAAAAATTATTTGGACATACGCTAATATGTGATATTGCAATGGGATGAGATTCTAACTTGTCGTTATCATAAAACTCATAAACAAGCAACAACCCTGATAAATCATTTTCCCAAAAATCCCATACTCTGTCAATATAATCACCCCAGTTAAAGGTATTTTTACAAAAATCCAAGACTTCTTTTTTATCCGAATTTTTTGCCTTACGAATTTTCATATAAAAAGTTATAAATTAAAAATAAAATTAAAAATATAATCTTTTATGAAAGTTTTATTTCAAAGCCTATTTTTGCTAATTTACAAATAAAAATAATTATATAATAATAAAATCGATTAATTTTTTAGTTATGCTATTTATGTTACACCTTTTCAAGAATAGCACTATTTGAATAATGGCCTTTTTTTCGTTATGGATCATACTCCATCTTCTTTTTTATTCGCTAAATAATCTTCATTATTCTTATTTTTATTCCAATTTATCATGAATTAGAAGTTTATCTTATCTATCTATTATTTTACTAGTCTTATCTGGTATTTTTAATTTTTGTGTTCATTTAAAAATATATTAATCCAATTTTTTTTCAACCTTTCCTTTGTTATGTGCAGTTATTGGATATCGACTTACTATTGTAATTTCTACGTTATTATATAAAATTATTTTAAATTAAATTAATTGATGTGGAAACTTAAACTTTGTTTCACGATCTATATTATGTTAAAAAATCAGTTAGATAAGTTAAAAGAGATATCAATATTGGTATTGAAGAAGAAAATAGGAAAGGGTGTTGTTACTATGTTAAATACATTTTAGCATATTGCCTAATGAATGTTTGTTATTTACTAAAACCTGAAATTATCATTGGAATGTAATGGGCAAGAATTTTAAAGAAAGACATGACTTTTTTCAACAACAATATGAACCATAAGATTAGGTAATGACTAGATAGATAGATGAACGATCAAGACAATTAGGTGGAGTGTTCGTTGCAAACCATGACCGAAGTTGTTCAAATGGTTAACCTCAAGAAAATCCAGGAGATTACCATGCAGACATGAAAATGATATCAAATTTACTGAGTGATCATGAAAATACAATAAAATATTTGCGAAAAAGTTCCGAACAATGTGGGGTTATAATTAATCATTTATAATCTATAAAATTTTGATACATGTATAATTACGCAATAGATCTATTATTTAATTGAGGCTTGGTCATAATTCAAATTATCTTTTGATATATTATCCAACAGCTTAAAGCTAACCTCTGGAATATGATTTTGATTAACACTGTTCCAAAGGTTAGCTCTGGATAGATTAAAGGAATCCATCCTTTTTAACATTCTGTATATGAAAGGTTGTATACCATGGCCCAGTTTACCACCAAAACGTGGTAGACCTTATTTATATTCTCCACTAACAGTAATTTTGAGATGCTTTATTGTAAGGATATGGTTTAAAATAGATTCTAACAATGCATTACATACTTTTCTTATCATGGACTGTCAGTATACCCGTAAACTAGCAGTAGCCTGTGGTCTAGTATCCATTCCATGCAGACGTACATTTGACCGGCGATTGAAGACCATGTCTACTGATATAAAAGAAAGTATATCAACAATGGAATAACTATTGGTTGTAGAAGGATTGGTGGTTGACTCTTCTATAACAGCGGTTGACAGTACTCTTCTAAAAGCAAATGGTTCTGTATGGCATAAATCATCCATGAGAAGAAAGGAGTAGTACCACGTCCTGGCATTGATACAGATGCTCGGTGGGGTTATAGTCATACCAAAGAGGGATGGGTATACAGGCAAAACCCATTAGAAAACCAAGGCCACCTGGTTATAGTCATACCAAAGAGGGATGGGTATTTGGATATAAACTACATCTAACATCTACAACAACAGCAGATGTAGGAAAAATGTAGTACCTCTAACAGCAGATGTAACTACTGCTAATGTACCGGATAATAGGATGTACATCCCTTTAACATCTTCTTCTTCGGTATTCTCTTTACCATATCTATTGTACATGATAGTTGATCCAGGATATGACGATAAGAATCTATATGAATATGGCAAAAAAACATTGGGAATGAATCTAGTTTGTCCTGTTGTTGAAAGATATAAAAGTACTTCCAAAAAGAGGCTTGAGCTTGTATGCTTTTATCAATCGGCTTTAGGACAGGCCATCTATAGCCGAAGACGAATATCTATAGAACCATTGATAGAGCACATCAAATCAGTTTTTAGGATAGACCCATTGCCAGTAAGAGGATTTCATACGGTATCTGCAATTGTACTTTTGTCTGTTTTATTGTATCAGATAATGGTATACTATAACTGTAAAACTGAGAAAATAAATCCAAAATCAATAAAATACATGCTTGGGACTTGCTGATATGATATTGAGAATAAAGATAAGGAATATCGAATTATGGCCACGCCTCATTTAATTAATAATCGCCTATGCTAGTGTCTATGCTATTGCCTTTGTCTATGCTATTGCCTTTGTCTATGCTAGTGTCTATGCTATTGCCTTTGTCTATGCTAGTGTCTATGCTATTGCCTTTGTCTATGCTAGTGTCTATGCTATTGCCTTTGTCTATGCTATTGCCTTTGTCTATGCTATTGCCTTTGTCTATGCTATTGCCTTTGTCTATGCTATTGCCTTTGTCTATGCTATTGCCTAAAGTAGAAAAGATATTTTTTGTCCAAAGTGATGATAGAAAGTATGTGAGGTGCTTTGTTGCAAGATTCGAAAATCAGTTAAAAATGGAATTTGTGTATGACAATATCAATTAGATTTTGACTATTTCCATTATAACTTTATCAACAAAACGCTAACAAACAACGAATAAAATAATCATGCAACAAAGCATATGTGAGGCATAATATGAAAGTGGATTTTTTGAGAACTATGTGTAGGAATACATAAGGAAGATAGGGGGATCTAACTTTAAAATTTCATTAACACTATACACCGTTAATTGATTAAACGCCATAAAATGGTAAAGATGGAATACCTTCTTATCCTAATAAAAAGCAATTAATTATTAGATCTCTTGCATAATTAGAAACAATCTACACTTTCCAATATGGATGGTGCATCTGTTTTTACTGAGGCGGGTTAATCATTCTATAATTTACCAGACCTGATACTATGTCTGATATCTTGT
>JBDUES010000219.1:0-9208 GCA_040297625.1 Candidatus Nitrosocosmicus sp.
TTCTTTTAATGTAAGGCCAATGAACGATTTGAAAAGCAGTGGTTTTTTGGATAACCTCTCGTATGAAAGCAAGGAGAGAACAGGTTGATGAGAAACTACTGGTCATAAAGCTGTTTGCAATTAATTATGCAAGAGATCTATTCTTGTTAAAGTTATTACACTTAAAATTCAAATTCAAACCAAAATAAATAATCTTGCAAACAAAAATAATGTTAATACAATTAAATGAAAAATGAGGTAAAAGAATAGATAAGCATGTACAAAAATAAAAATCGTTGTAGTTTATTATTGTGTTGTTGTTGTTGTTGTTGTTGTTCCTGTCTTGCTATATGAAGAGAGATTGTTGCGGGATACCTAGATTAAACCTTGTGTTACTTGCAAATGCTTCTCACATCTTTGATGATGTATTTGGGGATCGGTCTAGTTTTTTGTTTGATACATTATTAGCAAAAACCCGCAATACAAATCATATATACTGATTTTTATTAAACTGTAATCAACTTTAAAAAGTGTATTTCATTAATTATTCCATTCCTTATTGTTTATAAAGCATATAATTTTTTTTTACCTCCAATCATTCAAAGCTTTAGCATGCTTATTGCTGAAAATTCAAAGCCCACTAGTATGTTTTATTTATAATTGTTCTGCAGATAATTCTCTCTCTTTGTCTTTCATATCTTAGTTCATTTTTTAGTCTTAGATACTATAGCTAATATTTTTAATAAACAATTATTAAATAATTTTTTATTAATTATGGTTGATATTTTTAAAAAATGATGATAAATCAAAAAACTATTGCATTGGATCTGGATTCTGTTCTTGCTGATGTTATGCATATTTGGTTAGAAGAATATAATATTATTTATAATACTTGTATTAAAAAGCAAGATATAATTGAATGGCATATTCACAATATTTTACCTCTATCTGACAGATGTATTCATGATCTCTTCACTCATGTCTGGAAAAATCGTTGGCAAGATATACCTCCGACTAGTACTGATGTTTCAATAGTTACTAATTTATTACAAAAAGCAGGATTTCGAATTTCTGTTATAACAAAAAGAGATCGCGCTACAATGAGTTTTGTAGCTCAGTGGCTGGATCTTTATAATATTTATTTCAACGATATAGTTTTTATTTTTGATAATGCCTCTAAAGCTAGTTATCCTTTTTTTCTTCTGGTCGATGATTCTCCTATTAATGCTGTAGAAATATTGTATCCTAGGAGAATTGTTATTTTTGATCAACCTTGGAATAAAACTTTGATAAATTATCCTCGAATAAGAAAATTAAATGAACTTTTTAATTTAATATGACTTATTTTAACTTTTATTGTTTTCAATCTCTATAATTATTCGATTAAGAGTAGATGAGAGGCCATTATAATTGCATAAAAAATTAAAACTCTCTTCAAATTTTTCTTTATCTTTGGTTAATTTTCCCAAATAGTCTACTTCTATTTCTCCATGATCTGTGTTAACATATAATATTATTGAAAAAGATTCTTCATCGGGATAGGAATTTAATTTATATTCTCTTAATTCTATTTTATCTATGATATTTCCATCCATGTATAATTTTTTTTCCGAGATTGTTTTTTTTCGTGTTAGTATCAAGGATATTTGTATTTAATTTGTGGTGTTGATATTAATATTAATTTTTATTATTGTTTCCTCCCCTCTGTTTGTTTATTTATAGTCCAAGAACCGTATCCATTCTGGAAACCAAAGTTGACTTTCGGGAACTCCTATTCCTTTGGATAAAATTTCTGGGGAATTGTAAAATACTTTGTCTGCCCCTAGTTCTGTAGCAATTTTAACATTTAAATCATCAATATTTGATATTTTACCGATATATTTTCTGGCAATTAAATCTCTTTGTTGAGTATAAAGGCCAACTTGCCGACCATCAATTGTAGGAACGTAACTAACTACTATATTGATCTTTTTTGCAAAAGCTTTTCTTAAGTAAAATATTGTTTCAATAATGGTACCGCCAGTTTGAATTGTTCCCTGAATAGATGTAATATTTTTATCTTTTGTAAGTGGTTCTATGATAAATTTTAGCGTTTTACCATTTGATAATAATTTGTTCTTACTAACCTGTTCGGAATAATCTATCATATGATCAGAATCATCATATCTGTCTTTTATTATTCCTTCAAACATTTCGACAATATTATTTTTATTTTTATTTTTATTTTTGCATTCTATGTTGAATCCAAGTGCCATAGGTCTAGCATAATCTGGTTCTGCATAGATCATTTCTATATCAATATTTTTTTTCGTAAGAAATTCTGCTTGTGATTTCCCAATATTTTTTCTTATTGTGTATATACTCTTATTATTAAAAATGCTTGATACATGTGATTCTCGCATAAATTCAAAAGGATCCAACAATATTCTGTTTCTATCTAACTGTGTAAGAGATTTGATACCATTTTTAAAATCAATACTAATTAATTGACCTGGATTTGTTTCTCTTAATTTTAAACCATTAAAAAAATTTTCTATATAGTTTTCAGAAGCTGTTATAACATATTGTTCTTTTTTATCTTCTCCAATAAATAAGGGTTTGAATCCTGTACTGTTTCTAAAAACATATAATATATCATTTAGACTTAATATCAAATTTCCTCTCAAATGTCGGTCTAAAAATTCTGCTGCTTTATACGGATCATTTCTTTCTATTAAGAGTCCTGTAAAAATAAAATAAATTTGATGGATTGGTTCGATATTTTTATTATTTTTTATTAATGGGTGAGTTGATAATTTGTCTATATCTATGAAAAAACCATCTGCTGCAAAGTTGATTCTATTTAATCTTTTATGTTGAGGTTTTTTTTTAGAAAGATATCCTGTTGCTGTATTCATTATGTCTTTCTTTTGCTTTTGTATCTTTTCATCTATTGGATTAAATGATGCTAAAGCTCCGATCCCTTCTATATAAAATTGACCTGAATTTATTTTCCAGAAAGCTTTACCACGGTGTTGGAGTAATTGCATTCCCCTAAATATATTATAAATCAATTTTTCTTTCTCGTAGTTTTCATTAATATTACATATTGCAATTATTCCTGCCACTTTGAGACCTGTTTTTTTTTATTTATTGGTTGATAAAAATTATGATGTTTGTTTTATACATTATTATTCATTTGATATGGATTGTATTTTTGAAAGTAAATATATGAATTGTAGATTACTTTTTATAATTGATAATTGGTTTATTGGGAAAAGCTAATGTTGGTAAATCGACATTCTTCAATTCTGCAACGGATTTATCTGTTCAGGTTGCCAATTTTCCATTTACTACTATTGATCCTAATATTGGCATTGCTTTTGTAAGGGTAGATTGTGTTTGTAAAGAAATGGGTGTATTGGATAATCCAATTAATTCTAGATGTATTAATGGCGCTCGATTTATTCCAGTAAAATTGATAGATATAGCAGGTTTAGTTCCTGGTGCTCATTCTGGGAAAGGATTGGGAAATAAATTTTTAGATGATGCTAGACAATCTGATGTGATTATTCACGTTGTAGATATATCTGGTTCTACTGATGAAGAGGGAAAACCTGTCAGTTTAGGCAGCGGAAACCCTTTGTCTGATATTGAATTTGTAGAAAATGAATTTGATTTATGGATACAATCTTTAATTTTGAAAGATTGGGACAAAGTTGTAAGAGAAAGTGAAAATTTAAAGCAAAGAATAGAACATACTATATCAAAACGACTTTCTGGTTTATCTATTAGTGAAAAAGTTGTCAGAAATGCTATTAATACTGTTGGTTTGAATAAAAAACCTCTTGATTGGGATAAAAAAGATTTACTTGTATTGTGTAGACAAATACGACTGACATCCAAACCTATCATTATAGCTGCTAACAAAGCAGATTTACCGTCTTCTGACCAAAATATTTCCAAATTAAAAACTTTGAATAGGTTATTTTTTACGTGTGTTTCTGAAGCTGAGCTATTGTTAAAGAGGGCTTTGGAAAAAAACATCATTTATTATCTACCTGGAGACCCTGACTTTGAGATAAAGAATTCTGGCAATATTTCCGATAAACAATTGAACGCTTTAAATAAGGTATCTAAAATTTTAAAGAAATTTGATTCAACTGGCATTCAAAAAATCTTGAATTACGCTTGTTTTGATATTCTAAATAATATTGTAGTATACCCTGTTGAAGATGAATTTAAATTCATCGATAAAAAAGGTAATGTTTTACCTGATGCACGGATAGTTTCAAAAAATACCACCGCAAAGGAATTAGCAAATCTTATTCATAATGAATTGGGAAAAGGATTCCTTTATGCTATTGATGCAAGATCAAAGCAAAGGATAGGTGCTGAACACGTATTAAAAAATAATGATATCGTTAAAATAGTTTCTACCGCCAGTAGAAATTAATTTATGCTTTGTTTGGGAATAGAAAGTACTGCCCATACCTTCAGCTGTTCTGTAATAAACAGTGAAAATGGTGTTAAAAATAAAAATAAAAATAAAACGTATGATGATGATATGGTGTTATCCGAAGTACGGGATATATATAAAGCACCTGCTGGATGGGGGATTCATCCAAGGGATGCATCTAAACATCATGCAAAAGTTGCACCAAAAATATTGAAAGAATGTCTTGAGAATGCACAGATTGATATAAAAAATATTGATCTAATTTCCTATTCTGCTGGACCTGGTTTAGGTCCTTGTTTACGAATTGGAGCTGTAATGGCTCGATCTTTATCATCTTTTTATAATATTCCCTTAATTCCTGTCAATCATGCCATTGGTCATATCGAATTAGGTATAAAGCTAACTAACTTGATTAACCCTCTTACACTTTTAGTTTCGGGCGGACATACTATGATACTTGTATTTCACAAAAATAAATGGCGCGTCTTTGGTGAAACTCTGGACATTACTATAGGTCAGCTTTTTGATCAGGTAGGACGCAGTATGGGTTTTGCTTCTCCATGTGGTAATAAAATTGAAGAGTTATCTAAATTGTCTGATACAAATTCCGTCTATCCATTACCCTATGTGATCAAGGGAAATGATGTTTCATTTTCTGGATTATTGACCGCAGTTAAAATGCTAATACGTGATAAAAGATATGCTTTATCTGATATATGTTTCTCATTACAGGAAACTGCATTCTCTATAATTGTAGAAGCTGTAGAACGTGCATTATCTTTTACCGAAAAAAAGGAATTTCTGATAGTTGGTGGGGTTTCTGCTAATACCCGTTTATCTCAAATGTTGCAGATTGCCTGCGAATATCATGATTCTATTTTTAAATCATGCCCTTTACAATTTTGTGGGGATAATGGTGCACAAATAGCATGGACCGGAATTCAATTATACCTTCATTCTTTATCTTCAAGAGTCGATCCTGAAAAAGCATCCATATCTCAATCTTGGAGATTAGATACAGTTGATATCTTGTGGCGATAATTTGATGATGGTGGTGGTGACAAATAATTGTCAAAATTCTTTATTGTGTTTTTCAATCTGTAATTGAATTTCCTTTACCCATCTTCCAGGACTTAGGACTCCAAATTTGTAAATGTTATTATTTTTTAACATCAAATCTAGTTTTTTCATAATTATTCCCTCTGATTTAACATTTGATATTTCATTAAATTCTATTTCTAATTTTTCAGCAAGCAATTTCTTTGATAAAGTTACAATTCGCCCTTTGGTTTTTTCAAAGACTATTTTTTTATTTGTAAGGGTAAGAATACCGTTTTTCAAATTATCTTCCGAACAGTCTTCTAGCAAAATTATTTTTTCACTATTTGGAGATTGTGATTGTGATTTTTTATCCATGATTTTTAAATCTGTATCGTATTACTAAAATTATCTATTGATGGAAAATAAACGGTTATTAAAAAAGGGTGCCGAATCTGAATTATACCTGATAGATTGGTATGGGCAGGATGCTATTTCAAAAATTAGAGTACCTAAAAAATATCGCCATTATTATATTGATTTAGTTTTAAGAAAACACAGAACCTTACATGAAGCAAGCATTATGTCATCTGTAAAAATATTTGGTGTTGAAACTCCTTTTGTTTATTTTCTGAATTCAAACAATTTTGAGATAATAATGGAATATATTGTTGGAGATGTACTGAAAGATGTTTTCTCTCCAAATTATTGTATTGAATTGGGAGAAATTATTGCAAAACTTCATTTTAATAATATCATTCATGGCGATATAACAACTTCTAATTTTATCCTAACACCCCAAAATCGTTTAGTTCTTATTGATTTTGGCTTGTCTTTTTTTTCAGAGAGATTGGAAGATAAAGCATCTGATATTCGATTATTTAAAGAAATATTGAATAGTGTTCATGTGGATTTCTTTACAAAGTCATATGAAAACTTTTTATTGGGTTATAGCAAAACTTATGGCAAAAAGTCCTTAAAAATATTCAATACTGTCAATGAAATTGAACAAAGAGGTAGGTACTCGAGATAAATTTTGTTTTTATATTGTAATATATTAATTTAATTTTGGCGCATAATCTTTTTACATGATCCTTTTTCTTTATGCTGCATAAAATGATCCTGACAAAAATCTATACTGCATTCAAAACAATGCCATCCACATAAAGTATAACATACATTACATTTTGAAATAGGTTTATTGTAATCGAATTCTTTTGATTGTTTAACTATTCTTGGTTTTTGTATTCTTTTTTGCGGTTGTTGTCTCATTACATCTATCCTCTGTTAATAAAAAACATCATGATGATGTTTGAGAAATATATTCCAATTATATGGATCTATCAACTTGTTTCCTAAAATCAGAGTCCTATTTAAGTTTTTCAAAGCCACCTCTATTATTTTTTATAATAATGTCATTATTGTATTTGTATCTTTGATTAATGCGGGGGGTGGGATTCGAACCCACGAATCCCTAAGGAACAGGGTTGTAGGAAACTTCCAAGCTCATTCTAAGCTTCGCACTTTTTTAGACCTGCGCCGTTGACCTGGCTTGGCAACCCCCGCATTATTCTTGTTGGTGTTAAAGCCAAATTTATCTATTGTTAATCTGAGATTATCTTTGGTGATTTATTTAATACACCGTTTTGTTTTGGTAGAATTTCGTGAAATAATTATATAAATATATAAAATTATTTGGCGATTAGTAGCGGCTCTATTCACATAACGATTATTCATTCTTTATTGAGAAATAGTCTTTTATAATATTATTTAAATTTAAATAAAAATTTGTCATAATGATGTCCTGGTTTCAAAAACCTGCAAACCTATAGTGGATACCAGGTACATCAATCTGCAAAAAGGTGTTACCATTGATTTTAAATAAATTTGTGATAAACCCTCTGGTATATGTATATTTCATTCTATTGATACATCCACCCCGAAAATTTCGCTTCTTATTATTGCTTCGATATCGACCCATAGCCAATCATATTCGGAGCAAACCTTTATCATTATTCATCTTTTTATATGTAAAAAAAATATTCAGCAATTTTTCTTTTTATCTATATGTATATATATATATAAATATATTTTTATGATTTTATTTTTAATTCAAGTTCCAAATTTTTCAATATGCAAAAAAACCCGATCTCTTTTAATAAAACATGATGATGGTCTCTAGATGTCCTCCTTGTTAAAGAAAAGCCCTGAATGAAAAGTAGGATTGAAAACCGTAGCAAATATGCTTTGCAGAAGGTGTTCTACTGTTTCTGGATTTCATAATGAAATATATTGGTATCCAATCTATAAGCTTTGCCTAAGGCGAAGAGCCTTAATATCTATTGAATAACTAAAAATATCTTTAAATACTAAAGATTGTATATAAATGAGTTTATCAAATAAAAAATTATTTGGAACTAATGGAATTAGAGGAATTTTTGGTAACGATCTTTCAATAGAGTTTATAATTGATATCTCTTATTCTATTGGTTCATTTTTTAACAAAGGCCCTATAGTTATAGGTTATGATGGACGATCTTCCAGTTTTGCTATTTCAAAAATTGTTTCATCAGTATTGATGTCTATAGGTATTGATGTCTATAATATGGGATTGACTCCTACTCCTTGTTTGCAGTTTACAGTAAAAAATTCAAAATTTGCAGGTGGAATAATGATAACGGCGTCTCATAATCCTCCTGAATACAATGGTTTAAAACCAGTATCTAGTACTGGAATAGAGTTATCGAGAGAAGAAGAACTGTCTATAGAAGACATTTATTATCAAAAAAAATTCATAACAATAACAAATTTAATTTTTGGAAATTTGTTTATTTTGGAAGATGCATTAGAAAAATATGTCGATAGGGTGTTGTCCTTTGTAGATATTGATGCTATAAAACGCTACAAATTTAAAATTGTAATGGATTTTGGAAACGGTGTGCAATCTTTGGTGGCTCCATTAATTGCAAAAAAATTAGGATGCGAGATATTGATTATAAACGGAAATATCGATGGAAATTTTTCTGCACGTGGCTCTGAACCAAAAGCGGATAATTTAAATAACCTTACTGAACTGGTAAAAAAAACTAATGCTGATTTGGGTGTTGCTTATGATGGCGATGGAGATAGAAGTATATTTTGTGATGAACAAGGGGTTATACACTGGGGCGATAAAACTGGCTCCGTATTGGCCTATTATTTGATTAAAAATAAAAAACTTGAAACTCCAGTGGTATGTCCAGTTAATTCTTCAATAATTATATCAAAAATTTGTAATAATCTTGATAATAAAGTAATTTTTACAAAAGTGGGAAGCGTTGAAGTTACACATTCTATGAAAAATACTAATTCTATAATTGGTTTTGAAGAAAATGGCGGTTTTTTTTACGGTCTTTTGAATTATGTACGTGATGGCGCAATTACAACCGCTTTAATTTTAGAAATGTTGTGTTATTATAAACAAAATCCATCTGAAATAAACCTACTATTATCCACTAATGATGATAACGTCAGTGATTCTAATGTTTCTTTATCCCGTATATTTAAAATCTTTAATAATACATATCAATATAAATCAAGTTTAAAATTATCAAATAACGATGATATACCAAAAGTTCTTGATTTATGTAAGAATCATGGATCTGTAAAAAAAATTGAAAATATAGATGGTATTAAAATTTGGTTTGACGATGAATCGTGGATAATGTTTAGACCAAGTGGTACCGAACCTTTATTGAGAATCTATGCAGAATC
>JBDUES010000220.1:0-21733 GCA_040297625.1 Candidatus Nitrosocosmicus sp.
TAAAGGATTTTACACCATGCAAGGACATCATCATTGTTTCCAAGGAACGAGAGATTGTGTTCAAACCAGCCACTATAAAAGATAAATAAACCATCATCACCTTTCTTTTCTTCATTTTTTTATAGAATATATATTAAAATCATAATGAAATTTATAATACTGTATCTCTGCTGCAGATTCTCGTATTTCATTTGTGTTGAATCCTATTGCTTTATTGCATGATTCCTAATTTACTAATACATTTAGTTAACATTATAATAAATCCTAAGAAATGGTCATAATACAACCGATCTCTAGTTAGACGTGTGGCGAAATATTATTCGTATTGATGTTATTGATAACCGATCAAATAAAAGATTAAAAAGAGATAAAGATAATGTTGATGAAGAGAGCCATTTCATCATCCCAATAATTGTTTTCTCTTATTAGGATATTCTAAAGAGCACTTTCATTTGCTATAC
Organism: Candidatus Nitrosocosmicus sp.; assembly: GCA_040297625.1. GTDB lineage: Archaea > Thermoproteota > Nitrososphaeria > Nitrososphaerales > Nitrososphaeraceae > Nitrosocosmicus. The sequence goes on from JBDUES010000220.1 coordinate 462, forward strand.
AGACATACAAAGAAGGAATTGCAAAAGGACATGCTCGTCAAGGGAAAGTGCCTTCAATCCCTATTGATTATAATATGCTTTGTTGCATGATTCCTAATTTACTAATACATTTAGTTAACATCTTTTAAGAAAATATATGAAATGGTCCGCCTACAACCAATCTCTAGTCAGGCGTGGAGAAGTACTTATCGGATTTGATATAATTAACAATTGGGATGAAGAATTAAAAGAGATGAACAAAGACAAGGTTGGTGAACCATTTCGTTATCCAAATACATTTCTTCTTTTACTTGGATATACCAAAGTATATTTTCATCTTCCATACAGGCAAACCGAAGGAATTGCAAAAGGACATGCTAAATGGAAAGTGCCTTCAATCCCCAATTACACAACAATAAATAGAAGAATAAACATGTTGGATATCGAGATAAATGATGACAAAATCAATGAATTTGAAGACGACTACATTGTCATTGCAATAGACAGAATGGTATCAAGATTACGAGCAGAGGTCAGTGGATAAGGAGAGATAAATGGAATGTAAGAAAGGAAGGATATTTGAAAATTCACATATCGGTAAATGTCAAAAGCAAGAAAATTCTTTCGATAATGAAGGTAACTGATGAACATATTCATGATAGTAAGGCGTTACCCGAATTGGTGGATAATATTATAAATTCAGATAGTAATACAACAGAAGCAATAGGCAAAATATTTGCTGATGGAGCCTATGAAGGCAACATATTTTTAGATTTTTAGCAGACAATGGATATTACCATACATCAAAGTAAGAAAGAATGCGAAAGTTAGGCTGAAGACCAACCATATCCTCAGAAATCTGGCTGCTATATCCCAAAGAAATGATTTGCAAGATATTAGAAAAGCATCTTCATCTCTTTATAAAATAAATAAAAAATTAAAAGCATGTGACATAATCGATAAAGAAATAACTGTGAATAAAACAGCAGGTGGAATTAGTCAAACTTCTACAAAGAATTTTGAAACATTCCTTAAAATTAGAAAGCAAAGTCTAATAGCAAAAGCTAATGAAACTATACCATTTAGTATAAGTAGACAAACTATGTATTTCTAAAATATAAAGAAAAAGTTTCGATAAGGTTTGAACACATAAGCTAAATGGTATATATTTGATCTTTATTCTATTCAATTGCCATCATTTACTGATAAAATTAATAATATTTCTTTACAAAAGAGAACAAAGAAATTCAATCAAAAGATTGATAGATTAACAAAAGAGATAGAAAAAAAAATTAGAATAATTACATCAAATGGTATTGATGATAAGGTCGATACACTGAGAAAAATTAAATTGCTAACAAAGAATTTAGAGAAATTACAACTTATTTTAGATATGTTACTAAATAACAAAGAACAAATTGAAAATAAAAGTAACAATCAATATATTAAGAATGCAGGAGTTGTTGTAAAGGATTTAGAAAAAGTTCAACAATTATTATATGAAATAGATAACAGTAACAATGCTCTAAAGTTACTAAAACAAGGAAATCCTGAAAATTATTCTGTGGATTTTATCAATAAAATCAATAAAGATTTGCAAAATAAACAAAAACAATTTATAGATAAGTGTAAACATCTTCCAGAGGTTACAAAACCTGCTTCATGATGGGAATCTGCTTTTAAAATTATCTATCAAAAGATATAGGAAAAATAATAGAATTGAGAAAGTTCTGTAAAGATATTTGTAAATTCTACAAGGCTTTTAAAGATGAACATTCTAGTGGGTACTATTCTAAAGGTTATAAGAGGTGTATAGAATGTGATATATTTTTAGAATGGGATGGCATGAGATGTCCTTGCTGTGATCGTATACTTAGAATAAAACCACACAATAGTGATTGCAAAGCCAGATTACTAAAACAAATCACAAGATTATAGTTGAAAAATAAAAAACACTATATCTTATTATGAAATTCGTATTAAGGATCCCAGAATAATACTTTCGGCGATTTTGATAAAAGAATAATATTAGATATTGGTTATAATGTCATGGCTATAGCATGGGATTATCTTGCTGTGGAATTGGTCCTGTTGGCAGGAATAATTTACTTTTCCGTGTATTTAGAACACTGGGTATATCGCAGGTCTCAAGTGAAGGAAGATGAAAAGACTACAAAGAACATAATTAGATTTATCAAGGACGACTTAGAGCGTAGACTTGCTTTTATTGATGAATCGTTTCAATACAAAGATTATAAGCCATTCTTTACTGATATGTGGGATGCAGTAATACTTTCAGGAAAACAATCGCTTCTTCCATTTGAACTTTTTCAAAGTATTCAACGTACCTATTCTTGGATGAAATATTATAATAGCGAGATTGAATCAAACAAAAGGGGAAATATTGATGAAAAAGTACTAAAAGAGTTACTAGATGATGTAAAAAAATCAATAGAAAAATCGATTATCAAGATAAATGATTTCAAATATGCCTAAAAATATGAAATGGATGAGTTTTATAATCAAAATACTCAAAACTACAATTTGATAGCAGATAGTAAATATTCAATATTTCCATATAAAAATAAAAATAAAAAAAATTAAAAAGCACTGATTTGCTAAATTGCCTCTAACTCTTTAATTCTTTCTGATACTCCTTGAACTTCTTTTTCAAGGTCTTTTTGATATTCTTTTAATAACTCTATTTTTTCTTGCCTTGTAAAAAATCCTCTTGCTCCTTGATAAATACTACTACTACTATAGCCACTATATCCGCTCCAACTACATCCCATGTTTTTACACTTCCTTATCCAACTATCGGACATACGATATAATACTAATAAAGGTGTATTTAAATATATCGGGCATCCAATAATATAATAGTTATGCGGGGGAATGATGGCAATGATTGTTGCGATATGAGGGGGATGTTAGGTTTTCTTATTCTTTATTTATTATCAAAAAAGCCAATGCACGGGCAAGAGATAGCAAATGAAATATCCAATAGAAAGGGAGAAAAACCTAGTCCTGGAACTATATATCCAGCTTTAAAAGGCCTTCGAGAAATGGAGTTTATCAGTGAAGAAAGAGAAGGGAAAACTATAGTTTATAGTTTAACAGAGAAAGGCGAAAATGCACTTAAAATGGCTAAAAGAAAATTTATAAAAATTTTTGTAGGCATATTCCCTTAATTAATGGCAAATCATCTTTATACCTCTTCGTCTTGATATCTTTAAGTATTTGGCTTGCCTTCAATTCTCCATCCTTAATTGATGCTTTTATAGTATCTATCGAAAAATTAGCATTCTCGTGAAGGGACGGAAATGGCTCATCTCTTGTTATATAATAAACACCTTTAATTTCTGCCCCGTGTTCTTCTGACACTTTTTTATATCTTGCACGGATATTTTCAAACTTGTCCCGCTCCTCTTTATTTTCGGGATTAATATGGTCTCAACATATTAAAAAGATCATCAATAAGTTTTAGATGATAAGTTATAGCTTTGGACATTTGTATATTATGAATAGTTTTATCACTGAATGTGATATCTCTTGCTCTATGTTGTACTTCCTGTAAGGTTGATGGAAGCTTTTCAATATTTTTAGGATAGTTTTCAACTAAAGAGTCGTTTATCCTTTACAGGGGAGGCATCTATAACTTCTCTTAATGGAGTATTACTCAATAAACTTCCATCCCAAGCATACACCCCTTTTTCTACTTCTACCCATTGAAAATAATATGATGGATATCCAGTTGTTGCAAGTAAATGTTTTGAAGTTATCTGTTGCTTGGTATTATCAAAAATTAATGGTTCGCAGTCAACACATTACCTGCAGTTATTATGAGACGTGTATTAGGTTTACCATTTGGTTGTAATTTATTATAATCGATATACTTTTCTAATGTCCATATCAAAGGAAAGTGATCATATAGATAAGTCCATTTATTAGATGTAAAATACTGTGGATCTGTAATGCAGTTTTCAATACTCCATCTTGGTGCAAAAACTTTTTTATTTCCATAAATTGCCGAATTATAAAATGACAATGTTGATTTTGTTTCCAAGTTAGGGTGATGATATTTGGACAGTAGCATTTCTATAAATGGAAAATTTGAATTTACGCTGCTGAAACTACTATTGTTATCAATACTACACTCAGCCAGTTCCAACCAAAATTGCTCTAATGCTTGTTCAGGATGATCTTCTTTACTACCAGCAATTATGGTAGCATTTATTGCACCAATCGACGTTCCTGCAAGTATATCGATCTTTATATTACTATTTACAAGTGCCTTGAATACTCCGCAGCCAAATGCACCTAAAGGACCTCCCCTTGAAGTATCAAAACATTTTCAATAGTATCAGACATACTGGATTTTTCCACTCCTAGATATTATCAAGTTCATATACTATTTGCTGCCCTAGCAATCACCTCTGAAAGTGCGGGATGGATGTGAATAGTATTAATAATATCATCTATTGTACCATCGCCTGTCCTCATAGATACCAAAACCTCATGGATTAAAGTAGAAGCATCGGTTCCCATAATATGACAGCCTAGAATTTTTCTATCTTTTTTATTAACAAGGAATTTAACAAAACCATCTTTATCTTCTATTGCTTCACCCATTCCTGTTTGAATATATGGATAGACAGATTTTAGATAAATTATACCTTCCTTTTTTAATTCTTGTTCTTTAAAACCAACACCTGCAACTTGTGGTGAACTAAATATTGCATGTGGCATTGCGGTATAATTAACTGGTTGTCTTTTATCTTTATGCAAAATATTGCCATAGGCATATAGAGCTTCAAGATTTGCATTATGTTTGAATGGATATTTACCAACAACATCGCCTAATGCAAAAATTCCTTTCGTAGTTGTTTCAAGATATTCATCTACCATAATGAAACCATTTTCGTTGACCTTTACACCAGTTGTTTCCAGGTTAAGGGAAGATGTATCAGGAATTCTTCCTGCAGAAACAAGTACCTGATCAGAGTCAAGTTCAAGTGATTCTCCCAATTTGTTTTTTGCCACTATATGGAAAATATTTTTGTCACTACTACTGCTATCACTACCAATACTATTTTTTGTAACTGATTCAACATCGTATCCTAAATGTACATTATACTTTTTAGCAAAAACTTTAGTGAATTTGTGTGAAATTTCGTCATCTTCTTTGGGAATTAAAACATTGTTACGTTGTATTATATGAATCCCAGTTCCAAGGCTACCAAAAAAGTGTGCAAGTTCGCATGCTATGTATCCACCTCCAATAAAAACGAGAATACGCGGTTGTATTTTGAGACGTAATGCTTCATTACTAGTAATATATTCTGTTTCTTCAAGGCCTTTTATTTTTGGAATATATGGTCTAGTTCCAGTGGCAATCAAGATTTTTTCTGCGGTTATGATTTCATTTGCATCATCATTATCATCGTTATTGTTATTGTTATTGTTATTGTTATTATTATTTTCTTCTCCTTTTTTTTCAAATGCAATTTTTTTCTCTCCAACAAACCTACATTCCTTTAAAAAGAGCTTTGGATTCTCTGTTTCCAGTAGACTGTTTTTTATTTCATCAGATTCATAATCAGTAATTTCATTTACTCTTGACACTATTTTCTGAAAATTTACAGAAAATCCATTAATTTTTATACCAAATAATTCGGAACGTTTTATTGTTTCAGCTACATTAGCACTATGTATCAGTAATTTAGATGGTATACACCCTTTATTCAAGCAGGTTCCACCCAATCTATCTTTTTCAATAATTGCTACTTTGAGATTATGTTGAGATATAGCACTGGCGATATCTAGGCCAGAACCCCCACCAATAATTATAAGGTCAAATTTTTGCAATATGGCATATTCTTTATTACTAATAATAACTTTTTAAAAAAATTTTGTAAATATGAAAATACTAAATTAAATTTTATATAATTTATTTGCTTCTCATCTATCACATAACTCAACTTTGTATTTTTTTTATAGATGTATTCAGTTTAGTATAGAAAAACTCAATTCTTGACATAGATTTAAATTTCCTGGAAGAAATATAAAAAAATTATCTATCTACAAATATTTTACGTTTAGTAGTTTTTTCTGCTACTTGATAAAAAAGAAATTACTACTTTGTTTATTCATTTCTTCTAACAAATAATCACAATGAACAAAGAAAATGTCGAGTAAAAAATAGAATTGTAAAAGACGATGTTACTCAAAAAAAACAAAACCCAAGATTTTACCATTACTAATGGTCCATTTTATCTAATTAATAATAATGAACCAAAAATAGTCGAAAACCTGCAAGATTACAAAGGAAATTTACTTTCAGCTATATACAGCGTTGCTTTATGTTGGTGCAGTACATCTAAGAACAAGCCTTTTTGTTATGATTCTCACAACAACATCAATTTTAAAGATGATGAAAATTGAAAAAGATAGTAACACACATTGTACAATCAAAGATATTACCAGTACAACATCTAGTCGACTTTTGCTTTCAAGCAAAATCCAATAGTTGAACTAAAGAGATGAAGACAAAGAAATTGGTACAGAATTAATATGCATATAAAGCAGTATTAGGAAGCCTATTGAAGCTATCCTCGTTTTTCTATGAAATAACTATTCTTGCTGTTTCCTTGTACTACCCATTTATATCTCTAAATTAGATATTGCATCTATGATTGTTTGATTGCCTCCTAAAGTTTTTTATTGGTTTTTGTATAGTCCTATCATCATTAAAAGGGTTATCTATCAAGTTTCGATATGGTAATTTAGTTACCTCGTGTTAACTACCTTGTTTATATTTAATTATCTTGAAATATATAATGAGTGAAAAAAATAGAATCAATTATTGAAAATATAATATTTGATTGCTTGTCATTATTGCATATATCAATCTTGAATAATGCATTGAATGCAATATCAATAATAGGTGTATAAAAAGGAGGAGAATAGCATAAATGATTCCTACATATAATTAGAATTTAATCATAAATGCAATTGAGAAAGTGAGTAAAGATGTAGTAAATATTGCAAGTGTGAGAATGGTGAAAGATCAGTTATTACGAATATTCCCTATTGAAGGTGTTGGTTCTGGCGTAATAATTGATAAAAAGGATACATCCTCACTAATAATCATGTTATAGAAAGAGCAGATAAATTAAAAATAACCACTACTGACGGAAACGTTTTTGATGGCATAGTTGTGGGAACGGATAAACTTACTGATCTCGCTGTAATTAGAATCGAATCAAAGGAAGCACTTCCGTTTGCTGAATTAGGAAATTCAGATGAGTTAAGAATAGGCCAAATAGCGATAGCAATTGGAAATCCATTTGGACTTAGTGGAGGCCCAACTGTTACTGCAGGCATCATAAGCGCATTGAGTAGAAAATTACAATTTGAAAATGGAATTCTTGAATTGGTTCAAACAGATGCTTCAATTAATCCCGGTAATTCTGGAGGTCCACTTATCAATACGAACGGAGAGATAATAGCCATAAGTACTGCAAAGATACCATATGCTCAAGGGATTGGTTTTGCAGTTCCAATAAATGTTGCAAAAACAATATTAACAGATCTAATAGAAAACGGGCGAGTAACAAACAGACCTTGGATAGGTATTTCAACTATAAAGATAACAAGACAATTAGCGAGATACTATGGATTGCCTACAGAGGAAGGAGCCCTTATTGCAGAAGTGCAATCAAATAGTCCTGCAGATTATTCAGATTTACGAAAGGGAGATATCATAGAATCTTTGGATGGGAAAACGATAATCGATCCATTACAAGTATCGTCAAATATTCGAAAGAAGAACGTTAAAGACAAAGTAATGGTTAGAATAAATAGATACGGTAGACGTTTTGATAAGGAGATACAACTTTTGCCATATCCCACAAATGCCAGTTAATTAATACATAATACCCATAATAGCAAACTGCAACAAAGAATGTACATTGATTTCTTTTGAGCCATCTTTTTTACTATGTTTTAAAATCAAATTACAAAAATATACTCTAAATATTCGCTGGACATGTACAAAAGTAATCTCAACAATTCATCATTCTCATGTGGTATCAATAAATAATAATCGGCTACTTTGTTTATTAAATAGCGAATGTTCTCTTTAATTTATTCGATGTATTGAAAAAAAACAAAGATAAACTAAATGGTCAATTCCAAATATTAATAGAAATAGGTATTTGAGTTATCTCGAAATTTACTTTAAATCCAACTTTACCGTACAACATAATACGCTAACTCCATTTCCTTGAAAGATATCAATATATCAATGTCTAGGTTGAATCACATTGTTTTATAATATGTGGTAGTTGCGATTTTAAATCGGCAAATCTAGGATAATATTTTGATATCAACAAATCACATACTTTCCCTGTCATCTCCAGTATTCTTAAACTGCATTAAATGCAGGTGATCCTTTTTGGAAGATAGGCCGTTTTTTTTAAGAAATCTTTATTCTTTTGCAAATATTCCGGCACTTTCTTTGAATAGTTCGATTTTGCTCTGTCAGTAAATAAAATGACTTTTCCCAGACTAAACTTTACTTGTTTCATATAGTTAAAAAAGATGTACTGATTAAACATATCATATTGACGAAAAATTGCTTATCTTTAATATAAACATACAAAATACACATACATATGTCCTCTCAGATCTGAATCTGTAATCGTAACTACTGGCTTAATTCATTTTTATGGCAGCCATAATTTTCTTCTAACGCATATGTATATCATGCACAAATATAGATTCATCCTGTACTGCTATAGTAAATCCATCTAGGAGTTGCGAGAGTATTTCCTGCATCCCTTTTTAAAAGTCTCTTTCTCTTCTTTTAATGCTGTACTGACAAATCTCTTCTGTGACACCCTGGGTGAGAACTCCTACTATTGCATCAGTCTGTAAATATGTACTTCATGATACCAGACGTCTCTGTTTTTTTGTAAATGATATCCATGATTTCTTTGACTCGTCATCCTGAATGGTTCTCTGAAAGATCTTGTTTTATTGTTAGTATCTTTTTTCTGATACTATTGGATGAGGAGATCTATAACTTTGTGGTTGGTCTTTTAATCCATCCATTTATCTATCTTTCGAGACCATATTCATCGAATCTGTTTAACTACTTGCAAGCCCCCAATCATCTAGATTTGTGTAATTTTCCTTCTGCAGTATCTTTAATGCATCCTCCTAATCTTTAATTCTAATACCTCTTACAGGCAGAATCCTTCTTACATATCAGCATTTGTTTCTGGCCTCTACGCAATGTTCAACTTTTCATAAGAATGGATAACAATCAACGAGATACTTCAGGTGGACAATCTAAATGCATAACGAGTAAGTCTAGTGTCATAGATAATGCCGTCATATTTTTTCTAAATTGATTGTCACTGTGTATAGATAATCAATATTTTATAAAAAAAATAACGACACAAACTTAGACACTTTACTTAAAATTGTTTTACGATAGCATGAATTTATGTTATACATCTTATAAAAGAAACTATTAAAAGAATTATCTTTCTGATAAGGCTCTTCACTTAATACTACACTCTATTATGAAAATCCACGAAAAGATTTAACTAATATCGAATATGTTTTAATTTACATATTTTCTTTTCCCTACAAGGAAAGTGATCATCAAAACCTTCATTAATTCGATCTTCTTTGCTCAAATATTGCATAGTACCTCTCTATAATGCTTTTCTCATTCATATTTACAAAAAAGGCGGTGATGATGTTCTATTTTTAAAAACTAGAAAGTCTGTGGTGGACCCCAGGGACAGGGACCTCCATCATCTGTCGAAACAGAATGTGTACCATTGATTTTAATTAAATTTGCAATAAACCTTTTGTGACAGGCATATTGCATTCTATCGATTTACCCCCGAGAATCAGGCTTCTTGCTGTTGGTTTGATAGCAAACCCCCCATCACCACCACCATCATAACCAAAGGTATATAGAGTCAACCTTTCAATGTTTCATCTTTTTATATACAAAAATATGCAGCAATTTCCGTTCTATTGAAAATATATCTTGCAGGTTATACTTTTGTATCCAATTCCAAATTCTTATATTAAATAAAAGAACATGATTTCTTTTAATAAAAATGGTAGCATATCTGTCGGGTGCTATTAAAAGACTTGAATAAAAATTAAAAGTACAAATCGTAGTATATATGCCTTGAATATGCTCTGCGGCTGTTTCTTGGAATTCATAAAGGAAATGAAGCGCCTTTAAACTACAGGTTTATCGTTCAATGAACAGGGCCTATGGATAATGAATTCTTATTTTTATACTACCAACTGCGCCATATTAGCATTAATAGATTACGGCTACTCATTAACCAAAAATACGTTATCACGAATTTGAAACCTTATTAAGGGATTTTATAGCAGTAAATGGTTATAAATGGTTATTTAATCAAAGTGGAATAATTGCTATCACTATTGCTATTGCTTAAGGACAGAGAAAAGAGTTTGTTAAGAGTAATAATATAAATATTGATTTTTTGGAAACCTATACGAAGAATTGTATAAAAGGAGAAATTACGACTCTTCTTTTGAATTTATTACGCTAGATATCTATAGGTTTTACTCCTTAAAGTGATCTTGATGGATTAACCTTTCCATATTCCAGGTAATTTAGCAATTATTTAATTAATTAAACAATTTTTTACGCCATTGATTATGTATATATAATTAAAATCCACGTGCATTTATACGTAAATTCAAAACTGGGCATATATATCAAAGTAATGACATAGGTAATATATATGGATAATTATTTATAAATTGATGTCTTGATTGTCCTTTTCTCCTTTAAAATTCATTTTTGACCCCTATAACTATTCGTGACATACATATGACAATTTACTAAATAAATAATTATGGTAGCTCCTGGACATTAGTTATTACTTGGTATATAAAGAGTACGACTACCAATTTTACCGCACCACCACCCACCAGCGCAATACAATCCTCTTGCTTTAGAGGTCATAGCGTAAGAATGCTACAATCGATATTTCATATCTACTAAGGATATATCTAATACCGACCTCCTTCCACGCCTCCTTCCACGCCTCCTTCCACGCCTCCTTCATCACCGTCCTTTACGCATTCGCCAGAAAACATCATCTATCTTCTGAATGGAAATCGAAATATTCCATACCACGCTCTAAGGTGTGATGTATACTGCAAAAAATAGCGTCCGCCAAGTCCCTTATTCTCCCGATAGCCAAATCAGGAAGATGACAGTAGTGGCATCGATGATTATGGGCAGCAACAGCAGTTGCAATAACCAATGAAATAACCACCACCGTCTGTTTTTCATTTTATGGACTTTCGGTCATAGACCTAAATTCAGATACCAGTGGAATTTCTTTGACATACGACTCATCTGGAAATAAGATATACAATAATGTTATCCAAAATACAACAAGTGGTATAAATATTAAAAATCAAAAAGGTGAAAATACAATACACACCAACTCCATATACTCCAATCAAATAATTAGTCCTGTACAAAAGGCAATTGTTGCAAATTCCAACGTAACAAGCACTAATTCTATTGATCGCAATAGTAATCAAATAATCAAATAATCCGTAATACCATTATTATCTAAATATCACCTCAGCCTCCTCATCCTTCTTTCTATCATCCTCCTTTTCTCTATAATTTAAAAAGACATGATAACCAAATTAAAAGATAAAGAAAGAACTTGATTCCAAAAGACAATTCAAAAGAGGATAAACCCATAGGAATTCGTAATGTTCTGATGATGGGTTTGGTCAGTTTCTTTACCGACTTTTCTACAGAGATGATTCTAGGAATTCTACCTCTATTCATAGTTAATAATTTAGGAGCATCAAGAGCGATTCTTGGTGCAATAGAAGGCTCGGCAGAACTAACCAGTTATGCATTTAGGATGGTATCAGGATCATTATCTGATAAAGTCAGAAAGAGAAAAATATTTGTTTTAATAGGATATGGACTCTCAACAGTAAGTAAACCATTTTTTATTCTTGCTACTGGCTGGTTTGATGCTTTTATTGTTAGAACAGTAGACAGAATAGGTAAAGGTGTGCGAACGGCTCCACGTGATGCGCTAATAGCTGATTCTGTTTCTGAATCAATTTCTGGCAAAGCCTTCGGTATCCATAGAACTATTGATCAGGCGGGAGCAATAGTTGGGCCCCTGGTTGCCTTTACAATTTTGCAGGCTATGGATATCAGAGCAGTATTTCTTTTTTCTCTCATTCCAGGAGCTATTGCCGTAATAATTTTGATATTTTTTGTAAAAGAAGTTACAATGAAAAAACTTTCTTCAACAACAATCTTTGGAAATATAAATGGTTTGTTAAAAACTAATAAACCATTTGTTATTCTTCTTATTGTTACTGGCATATTTAGCCTTGGTGCATTTAATTTTTCATTTATTCTTTTAAAGGCGTCTGATTTGGGAGTAAGCCAAAGCGTTATTCCAATAGTTTATGCAACAATAAACATTTCATACACCATAATTGGAATCCCAGCAGGTGTATTAGCTGACAAAATTGGGAAAGAAAAGGTTTTGGTAATAGGATATGCAGTTTTTGCACTATCATCAATTCTAATGGCGCTACTTGCTAATAATTATCTATATGCATATTTTTTGGCATTGATATTTGGAGTGTATATGGGAATTTCAGAAACAGTTCAAAGAGCTATTATACCAAAATATGTTGCTTCAGAATTACGTGGAACTGCTTATGGAGTATATAATCTTGTATCAGGAATATGTTTTTTTGCAAGTAACATAACTTTTGGTTATATTTGGGATAACTATAGTGTAAATTTTGCAACCCTTTACAGTTTATTTTTTTCTCTTTGTGCTATTGTAGGGATGATTATATTTATTAAAAATTACTCGGCCATTCATTTTTCTTCAGATAAAATCGACAAGTCACTCTAATTATTTTTTAGTATGTAACTCGTACAAATATCATTAAAAGTATTCTGGTAAATATATTATAGTAGTTTTGAAATTATGGATAATAATATTATTAAAAATAGATTATGATATTACACACCATACTATTATCTTAATTGACATTCACATATACTATAAAAATATAGATTATTTTCCCATTATTTATTATATAGAATAGATCTCTTGCATAATTGATATAAACAGCTTTATGTTCTATGGTTCCTCATCAACATGTCCATTCTTTGCTTTCATATAACAGGTTATCCAAAAAACCATTACTTTTTAAATCATTCACCGGTCTTTCAGTAGAAGAATTTGATGAATATCTATAACAATGAAATAACAAAAAGATATGACAAACACGAGATACAGCGTTTATCATTCAAAAGAAAAGATATTAGAAAAAGAGAAATAGGAGCTGGAAGACCAGTTAAACTGGATACAAAAGATAGATTTCTTATGCTTTTGGTTTACTACCACCTTTACATAACCTACACTCTAGATGGCTTTCTCTTTGATTTGGATCAGAGTACCGTTTGCAGAGACATTCAAAAGATTGCAAGTTTGATTAGAAAATGCTTACCAATTCCTCAAAAGATATACAGAATAACAAAAAGGCTGAAAACGCCAGAGGAAGTAGAGAAATACTTTCCAGGCTTTATGGCCTTTATCGATTCCACAGAACAACAGATACCACGACCAGCAGATAATAAAAGGAAGAAGATTTTCTATTCAGGTAAGAAGAAAAGACATACTGTAAAGAACCAGATTATGGTTAACAACCAAGGTATTATCATTCATAAATTAGGACATAAGAAAGGGCGCAGACATGATTATATATTCACCATATAAAAAGAATCATCCTGTCACTCCCAAAGATGTTGTAAATGTATATGACCTTGGATATTTGGGAGTAGAAAAGGATTTCACAGAACAAATATCATCATTGCCTTACAGAAAGAGGAAAAATAATGAGTTGTCTCCCGAAGAAAAAGAACACAACAAAAGTCATTCTATAAAGAGAATAGTTGTAGAGCATACTATTTGCAGATTGAAAAAGTACAGGATAATGAGTGAGGTATTTAGAAATAGGTTAAGAAAGTATAATAGAATATCGGATATAGTATCAGGCCTTGTAAACTACAGAATAATGAACCATTATCATTATTAACAGATACAAAATCCATGGGGATAGTATAGGTTATTTCTAATTATGCAAGAGATCTAATGATATCATTTGAGGGCTCTGTTAACTTAAGAGTTCTGTAAATACGGGATAATGTTTAATGTAAAATATTTGTAGTTGTTTTATTTGAGTTATTTTTTATATGGTTGTCATCAAATAAATTTTAGCTCAATCATTTTGTTTATGAAAACAATCACTAATAGTTTACAAATGTAATCATGCAATTCTTTACATAACTCTTAAGGAAAAACCTATAGATTAAAGACATCTATTTTCTTTATGAATAATAGAAATAGAACACCTTCACAAATTATCGGGTATGGATTGTAATTGTACTTTTTAGGTTTATCATTTAGGAATGCTGCGAAAGCATTGTATTTTCTATACCTAGTAAAGATAAGTCACGTTTCTATTTGGAACTGGATACAAAAATACAAACCAAAGAAATTATTAACAAAGAAAAGGAAAATTGATGAGTATATTCTTTTATACAAAAAGATGAAACGGCTATAAAAGCTGGATCTGAATTAATATGGCTTGAATGGGTTGTTATTGAACCAAAAGATAAAGAGATCCTTTCAATTGACATATCAAAAGAGCGAGAAATATGTTTGTAGCACCAGAACGTTTTCTTTCTGATGTTATAAAAAAGTATGGAGAGCATCCGGTTTCCACAGATGGCGGTGGTACTTGGTACCTTCAAGATTGCAGGTTTTTAAAACTTGTTCATCACATTCATTTTTTTGTATATAAGAATGAGAAAAGCATAATTGAGAGAACAATGCAGTACATAAAGGATAGAACAATGAATGTTTTGATGATTACTTTCCATGCAATAGAAAAAAGAACAAATGTAAATTAAAGCATGTGAAACAATGGCTTGATCTATTCATTTACCAACACAATAGAGAAATAACATCTTAAGTTAACAGAGCCCATTTGAGGTACTATACAAAGAATTTATCATAGCAAAGCTTTTTTATTTAAAAGTGGGATAGGATGATAGTTTAATATAATTTAACATAGATAACATAAATTATTATCTCAATATTTAAGTAAATAATCCCATAACCCCTCTCGCCTAATAAACTTGATAACCCCTTATATAGAATATTATTTTGTTGTAATGTTTGCATTTGCGCAGACCAATTAAACAAGTCACTAATTGAGGATAAAGTAAAAATATATGTATATAGTCAATCAACCATTGAACCATTATATGCCAATTATAATTTAGACGAATATTTGATATTCCTTGTAACTTAGTATAAAAGTAGGTAATGAGCATTTGTGTATGACAATTATTAATATTTTTTAATCCCTTTTCAGATTATATCAAACATTCTATAAAGAATAATGAATTTCATATTTATACAACAAGCACCTCATGAATAGTAATAAATCCATTGTCGTCTATCATCCTCTTTAGAGGTATTAACAATGGTTCAATCTTTTCTTTTTCATCTATAGTTTCTATAGCAAGAGGTTGGTTTAGTGTTATTCCTTCCAAATGTATTGTTGACCTTCCTCTTTTTCCAAAACCATCTACTCCTAACCAAACTATGGCTCCCAATACATTAGCATCAATTAAAAAATCAATAATTCTTTTTTCAAGTCTTTTTCCATGTATTTCATCATTTTTTTTAATTCTAATTGTTAAACAAAGCATTTTTTTAAAAACCATAGAGTTATTTTAAAATTTGTGATATTAAAATTCTGCCACCATATACAGCAATTAATGAAAGAAATACATTTGATAATATGTTTATTATCATCTGCAATAATAATTTGTTTTCCAACATATCTATATTTTCTAAAGCAAAAGACGACATTGTTGTTAATGAACCACAAAAACCAATTGCTATTAAAAAAATATATTTTGAATCAAGGTTCATATAAACCGATATAACAGAAAAAATACCTAAAATAAAACTTCCAATCACGTTAACAACTAAAACATTTGAACCTACAATTCCAAATATTACTGGAAATGATGTAATTTTATATCTTATATAAGCCCCCAAAATTGCACCTATGGCCAAGAATGCGAATTCAATTGCTTTCATTATCGAATATATTAAAAAAAGAAATTTTTTTAATGTTCTGTAATATCTTTGGTCTTCCTACTTTTCAAAAGAACTATAGCTACAACTACACCCATCATAGCTCCAAGTCCACCCAATACTACAAAAGGAAAATTGCCTGCATATGAACTTCCTCCTTCATTGGTTTGAGATATAATTGCTGTATCATCACCAACAGAGGATGAAACTATTTTTGAATATCCAAGAATATCTATTCTACCATTGGGAGCCGGAAAAACTATATCAGCTTTATATTGTTTGCCATTACCAAAAATAACATTGTATATAGTATCTTCATGCGCTCCTTCCCGTATACTGCCTTCACCCAAAGAATAAATGGTTACTACTTTTGCACCATTTGCTTCACCTTTAAATCCATATCCCTTAGTTTCTGCGAGCGATGCAGCAGGATCAAATAAATGATACCAATTATCCATAGATGCAGATAACTTTGAAAAATCTATCAATGGGCTATGTAATATTTGAGTATCAGGGGAATTAGAAGTAATCTCATTTTTAAACTTGGGATTTAGTGAGTATAACATAGATAAAAGGTGAATTATATCCATTTTTGTTGTATTCTTACTTTGACTATTTACATATTGCAAAGGAATTGGGTCATTTATTTTAAAAGCCCTCCAATTCAAATCAATATATTTATGGGATGGATCATTTGTATTTGGAATAACAAAATTTTCCAAATTTAAATATACACTAATTCTCTGATCAACAGATGTTTCAGTATCTGAGAATCGCTGGATATCTGCAATGAAACTAATATTTACACCAGTTGCTCGTACAATACTATTTTTACTTTGAAATTGTTCATTTATTAATTTTAAAAGATTTTGCATTGCGTCGGTATTGTTTTTATTTTGATTGCCCAAATCAAAAGAAGACGCATTAATTGATACCCTCTGAGGAAGTTGTTTAAAAAGTAAAGCAAGGTTGCTATTTACAGGATAACTAAAAAGTGCGGGATGTGTTTCTTGATAATTTACTACTGTTGTTGGAGATTCAGGGTTAATTAGAGAAGTTAAAGTTACAGCATGTACAAAATTATGATTATATGATATTATAATGCATAATAACGAAAAATAAAACAATGGTCTTAGTATTGTATAATTACGCATGAATATAGTTTTTCACATATTTCCAATTAATAAATGTAACAGATGTTACATTTCAGAGTTATTTAAGGTTAAAATAATTGATATTTTACCTTTTTATTTATTATTATGTAATTAAAATTAAAAATACAAAAGTGATTCTGAAAAATCAAAGTTATTGTTTTTTAAATTTTTTAAAAATATTGATAAATTCTCAAACTTTAAATTATATTTACATTTTAAATTGGGTTTTAATCTAGTATCCGAATTGATACCAATTGAAATATCTGATTTTTTAAAAGCCGGATTATCATTTTCAGAATCTCCTAAATACATTATATTTCCTTTATTGTGAGTAGTATTGAATAATTCAGATGTTACACAATCATATGCCTCGCCTTTACTAATTTTAGCGCTATAAACATCAATAAATGGATGAGTGGAATATTGCTGGATGAAAAGTTTTTGAAGATAGAAATCCAAATTGGATCGAGACATCTTTAGATGTTCTGCTTTTTTATATATATTCGATAAACTCTTTTGAAGTATTTTTTCATATTTATCTTTATTAATACTCCAATCAATATCATTTCTCCAATCTATAGTAATTCCACCTAAAAGACCTTCTTCCATTGTTAAAAATTTCTTTTCAACATTTATCCTTTGATGATTAATCTTGATGTAGTTAACAATTTCATTTAAAATAGCAGAATTGTTTAATATTATTTTATAATCCATTAGTACATGCCTTGAAATAATGTCAAGGTCACTATTAGCAATCGTAAGACCAGATTCATCTTCTGCTTTTTTATTATCTGTTAATTCAGTTTCATTATTTCTTTTGGTTATATTATTTAAAAATATGGTCTCCATTCCTAGAATACAAGAGGTTATTTCTGAGAATTTTTTTATTTTTTTATAGATAAAATAAAAATCCTTGCTAGATATTATACAAACTGGTATGTTCTTGGAAATACTACATAAGATATCCTCTAAATTCGGTGGAATGATATTTAAATTGTCACCTTGTTTATTAATAGATGAGGTTGGACAAAGAGTTCCATCATAATCTGATAGTATTGCAGAAATTCTCCTCTCATGATGCACAACTCTTTAATAATAAAATAGTTAATAAATGTAACCTACGTTACATAATTTTTTATTAGAACGGATAATAATTCTAAAATTTCTCTATTACTAATATTGCTATATAGTATAAGCATAATAAAACATTTAATAATTTTTTTCTTATCTTTTATTTATAAAAATGCAAAATGTAAATAGCAATTAAAATAATTTTCTCTTATATAACAAGGAAATTTTATTATTAGTAAAATATACTATAGAGCATATCTAGATGATTAAAAAGCCATTATCATGGATTGTAGTTTTATATGATGTACCTTCAGAACCATCCAAATTAAAAGTAAGAGCTTGGAGAGAATTTAAAAAACTAGGTGCTCTATATCCTCAAATGTCTTTATGCATACTTCCAAATAATGAAGAAAATACCGAAAAAATAGAAAAAATCTCTAATATTATTCCCTCTGATGGCAAATTTGTAAAAATATCAGCTACTGAATTGGATGAAAAAGAACATGATGAAATTTTAAATATGTATAGAAAAGAGAGGGATAAGCAATATGATGAAATTGTTGAAGAATGTGAAGAATTTATTGACGAAACAGAATTAAATATTAAAAATAATAAATTTACACAGGAAGAAGTTGAAGAGATGGAAGAAGTCCTAGATGGGTTATATAGGTGGTTCAATAAAGCTTTATCATTAGATTGGATTGAAAATTCTCCTAAAATTTCGAAATTAAAAGAACTTTTAAAAAAATGTCAAGATTCAATGGATCATTTTGCTGAATTGTCATTTCCTAAAAAACAATAATTTAATGTTTGAAGCCTTTACTGTCTTGACAATGGGATTTATTACAATTACGTCCATCCTCAAATGTAGTCCATCTTGTCTGTTTGTTTCAGGTATTAAATATAAAGATATAGATAGTATTGCCCAACTTTAAAATTTCCATCTTAACCCATTACTTAGATATTTAGAAAAAATTCGAATTAGTATTTTGTGAAGAATAATAATCGAATGGACGTTTGTCTTCTTTAGGGGTCTAAAGAATTTGAATAGAGAATCCATTAACCAATTCTGCTAAAAGTATTTCGTAGTGAACATATGACCTAAATTTAAAACATAATAGGCATAGATATGAACAATGGAACAATACAATTTATTTTTAAACAAAAACCAACACTATAAACAGATAATAAATGGTAATAGTGACTATCGTTATTATTACTCCAATTTTGAAGAATTCAAAAAATGAAAAAGCCTTCAAGCCTTTAGATTCTGCCGCTTCTATAATTATTATGTTACTTGCAGCTGCTAATATTGTGAGATTTCCGGCCATGGTACTTCCAGCAGCAAGCATCATCCATTGATCAATGTTCCCACCATTCATACTATTGCTATTGCCATCAGCAGTTGCAAATCCATTATTTATCAACACATGGTTATATAAAATAACAAAAGGAACATTGCTTAATACTTGGCTCAAGGTAATACTGATAAGGGATATTGCTGTATTACTTTGAAATATGTCATGTCTATCTGGAGTAGGAAAATATGATATCATTTGAGATATAATACCAGAAGACCAAAGAGAAGAAGTGAATACAAACATTGCAGCAAAAAATATGAGAACTAAATAGTCTACACTTGATAATATCTCTTTGCGCTATTTACTAAGAGCATACAACGTAGTAGCGCCTAGCATTGAAATAACACTTAGACTAAAATTATTAGCAAAATGAAAAACATATTGCACTATCTCTGATAAGACAAATCCCGCAACAGTTAACAATAAAACAGCAATTGAAATTTTTGCCAAAAGTGGATTTACAATTACATTATCATCTGCTGCGGAGGATCCTATTTGTGGATTAGGAAAGATAATGGGGTCACGCTTGTAGAGATAATTATGCTGAATATTTTGATTATCTTTCTTTGCACTGTGATGTTCAGGTTGCTGTTGCTGGGTCTGATTCCAATTATGATGCTTTGACAGTAGTAGTATTGATGCCAATACTAAATCTTTTTTAAAATAGACTTTTAGTATAAAGTAAGTTACAAATAGGTTAATTATTGTTGGAATACCCAAAACTTTAATGAAGGTTATAAATGGTAATGGGATGCCACTTTGAAGTGCAATTAAAAGGTTTTGAGGATTTCCTATTGGAGTCATTGTACTTCCTATGGTAATTCCAAAAGATAGAGCGATTAAAAGTACTTGCGGCCTAATACCAATACGTTTTGATATGTGCGCAATTAGTGGGATTCCTAGTACAGCTATAGTATCATTTACCAAAAAATGCAGAAAGTAATCCCATACCAACAACAAATACCATCAGTATCAAATCGGGGTGACTGTTTGTCTTTGATAACATCTTTACTGTTACCATCTTAAGTACTCCAGACATATCCAGCGCCGAAACAATACTAAACATTCCAAAAAGAAATCCTATTACATCTAAATTGATTGATTTGAATGCAGACCCTATACTTATGATTTGAAAGCCAATCATAAGTGCGGCACCTATTATACCAAATAGCATAATTAAACAAACAATTATTTTTGATCTAACGATCTTTTAATAAATGCTTATAGCTAGGCTGATTGCATTATCATCTTATATTCCTTGACACTTACCAATGAATCCTTTGAAAAGATCTATAGATCTGAAGAGAATGTAAAGACAAAGGAAAGGATGTTACTTGTTCTTAATGTTGTCTATCATAGTATGGTATCTGCCCAAGTAGTCAGAGACCTTCATAGAAATAGAACCTGGGCCTGCGTATGGCTAAAAAGATATGATGAAGAAGGTTTAGACG
>JBDUES010000221.1:0-4714 GCA_040297625.1 Candidatus Nitrosocosmicus sp.
CGGTCAAATGTACGTCTACTGCTAGGTATTGTTATCAGACCACAAGCTACTACTATCTTACGGTTATACTGATATTCCATGTTAAGAAAAGCATGTAAGGCATTGTTGGAATCCAGTCTAAACCATATTCTCACAATAAAACATCTTAAAATTACTGTTGGAGAATATAAATAAGGTCTACCACGTTTCCTTGGCAGTAAACTAGGCCATGGTATACAACCTATCATATACAGAATGTTAAAAAGGATGGATTCCTTTATTCTACCAAGAGATAACCTTTGGGACAGTTTTAATCAAAATCATATTCTAGAGGTTAGCTTTAAGCTGTTGTAAAAGGTATCAAGAGATAATTTGAATTATGACCAAGCCTCAATTATTTAAATATTCAATATATAAAGTCTAAATCAACAAAGAAATTAATTTACAGTTGTTAAACAGGCTTATGAATAGAATGACATGGTATAACCTTTTACTCCGCTCTATAAAATACAGATAAAAGAGAAAAACAATAAAAATATCCTTTACTGTAGTAAAGTAGATAATATTTCATGAATAATACCAAAGCCATGAAAAAAATACTGTCTAGGAACAGTATTTAAAATGTTTAACGTAACTGATAATCTAAAAAAGTTAATGAACAAAAAAACTGATTCGGTGTTCAATGAAGTCCAAAAAGCTGAGACTATCCCTGAGCAGTCAAAAGAATTTTTTTCTAAAATCTATGGACTGGACTTGATGAAAGAAAATATTTACAGAGTCCTCCTAGCAAAAGAACAGGTTAATGTTTTATTAATTGGACCGCCTGCAACATCAAAAACTCTCTTCATGATTGTCATACAAAATCAATGCAACGATGTTTGTTACTTTGACGCCGCTAATACGAGCGGCGCTGGGCTTATTGAAGTTCTCTACCAGCATCAAAAATCGAAAATATTGATAATAGATGAAATTGACAAGCTCAAAAAAAATGATTTGAATTCATTATTGGGATTATTGAATAATGGTAAAGTTGACAAGAGTTTGAAAGGTGTGACCTATAACTTTTCTATGAATTGTAAAATTTTTGCAACATCAAACAGCAATACAAAGCTTTCAAAACCGGTGCGTTCACGTTTCCAAGAGTACCACCTACCCGAGTATTCCGATGATGAATATATAGAAGTGGTAAAGTTCTGTCTAGCTGAAAAGATAACATTGACAACCGCTGAAATCATAGCAAAAATTCTTCTGGCACACGAAAGAAAAGATGTTAGAGCGGCAATATCAATTAGCAATCTGCTCCAAAGGGGCGACACTATGGATGATATAGCACGCGTGGTTGAAACCTGGATCAATTATAAGAGTCAGGATTCGATAGACTATAACTAATAAAGATGAAAAAATTTCAAATATTTATTTTCTAATTACATATTATTTTGATTATTTTCTTTAATCTAGATTAAACCATAATAATATTTTTAATGTCTTTAATCAGGCTCTGTATGTATTACTACTCTTGTTGCTCCCGTATTTTCCAAAATTAGATTTTGTATATTAGTTGCTATTTGATGTGCCGTCACTACAGATAATTTTTTATTATCAGAACTATTACTGCTGCTGCTGCTAGCTCCCTTCATATTTTTATCCATTTTAATATATAGAGGATTTAACTTGATAGTTAAGGTAATATGAACCTCATTACCTGCAAATACTAAAACAACATCTTTACAATCAGAAACTCCATTTACCGACAAAGCAATATCTTTTATTTTATCTGAAAACGATTGATCTGTTTTTTCCTCTTTACCTATAGACGACTCGATTTCTACTTCTATCTCGATATGGGTAGTAATGTTCTTTATACTTGAAATGTCTTCCTTTATTTTCCGCTCAAAATCATCAATAATATCATGGGCTGTTTTTAAATCAAGCATACTATCTATTTGAACATCAAGATAAAGATGCAAAAACATATTGGGATTTTTATCTACTCTATTAGAGGTGGTTCCACTTTCTTGTCTTTTTATAGAATTTACATTTTGTTCAATTGGCATGGAAAGGTAAAGGGAGTGAATATTTTTTATGGCAGGATAATTTGTGGCTATTAATCTTATTTTGTCTTTTATAGTTTCAGTCAATTCATCTTCAACAGCATCAACATGGACTACAACGTCAGAATTTGGCAATATTTCATCTTTTATTTTATTCTCAACAGCAGTTGCTATTCCATGTGCTTTATCATGAGTATAAATTCGGGGTACTGCAATATGCAAATCGACAAAAGTTTCAGAACCTACCTTTCTAACACGAACACTATGAACATTTTTTATACCTTCCAGTCCTGTTATGGATTCAAATATTTGTCTTTGGATACCTTTAGGGGCCCTATCCAAAAGTACATCAAGCGTTCTTCTTCCTAAACCTAAAGATGTGTAAACAATTACTCCAGCCACAATGATTGCAGCATATGAATCTGCATTTGGGATTCCAAATAGATATACAATAACTAAACCAACAATCACAACACCTGAAGTTAGCATATCGGTTTTAAAATGCAGTGCATCAGCTTCCAGTGCCTGGCTTCCATATTTGCGAGCTATCCTGTAAAGTGCTTTTGAGCGACTATAGTCTACCCCTATGGAACCAAGCATAATGGCAAATGAGAAAATAGTTATTTCAGGTCCGCTATGAATAATAAATATTCGTTGTACACCTTCGTAAAAGATCCATCCAGCAATTAGAAACAAAAGGATCGTTTCCGCAAGACTAGTCAGACTTTCAAACTTGGCATATCCATAATGATGTTCCAAATCTGGTGGCCGCATTGCCATTCTTATTGCATATAGTGTCATAATTGCAGCCATTATATCCAATCCTGAATGCAATGCTTCTGATAAAATTCCAAGGCTTCCTGTCACCGCGGCTATTAGAAATTTTAAGATGGCAAGGGATGCAGAAGCTATGATTGATATTAGAGCGACTTTGGTCTTTTCGTAATGTTTATCCTTTAACGTAGTAACACTATCAATGGATATATCTCTATTTCTGTTCCTGTCGCTCAGGTAATTATTATCATTATCATTTTTTTTTGATCTTTTAAGAGAGTTATCTTTTCCCCTTACCACTAATGTAAATAAAATAAAGATTTGTCATATATAATACATTTGAAGAATATCAAGTAAATGAAAATAAACATGGGAATTGAAAGGATAGATAGGTTTTTCTTTTCACCTATTTTTCCTTCTGAGGTTAAATGGATAACTCATTCTTCAGATTTTGATTTTATGCCATTTAGCATATATATTCTACCTTTCAATTTTTTCTCTGTATTTTTAGAAATTTATGGTAGCGCAATTATACTAATTAGTATAATAATCGATGCTGCAATAGATTAAGCATATTTAGATATACGAAGTAAAGTGTCTAAGTTTGTGTCGTTATTTTTTTTATAAAATATTGATTATCTATACACAGTGACAATCAATTTAGAAAAAATATGACGGCATTATCTAAGACACTAGACTGATATAGTCAAAGTATTTGGATTAAAAAATTTACCTTACAAAAAAAAATACACATTAGAAAATCATTGAAAATTATTCTTTTTCTCAATCTAAAAGAAAATTATTAAAAGATATGATATATCAATTCAAAGGTATTTTTTGTTTCCTTTTTATAATATTATTTTGATTATAAAATAATGTACAAGATGAAAATGCTTTGTTGCATAATTATGAAATTCGTTATCTGATGATTAAGTTGTTATAAAAATAAAACGAGTTCTTAATGGCGTTGACCCAATCTTGGACTGATTTTATTTAACAATAACGAATAATCGAGTTATGCAACAAAGCAAGATGAAAATATTTAGAAAGAGAAAAAAGACCATCAATCATTTTTGTTAAATTAATATGAATTAGGCAGGTATCTATTTATGTTTATCAGCCCTGTGAACTTAAGGAAAAACCTATAGCTTGAAAATGACCATTTCATTTATGAGATCTAGAAACAGAACACCTTCACAAATTATAGGTTATGGATTGTAATTGTACTTTCTTGGGTTATCATTTAGGAACACTGCGAAAGCATTATCTTTTTTACATCTAGTCAAGATAAGTCATGTTTCTATTTGGAACTGGATACAAAAGTACAAACCAAAGAAATTTAATGAGAAGAAGAAAATTAATGATTATATAATTGATGAAACTGCTGTAAAAGCGGGATCTGAATTAATATGGCTTTGGGTTGCTATCGAACCAATAGATAAAGAAATCCTTGCAATTGACATATCAAAAGAACGAAATATGTTTGTAGCCGAACGGTTTATTTCAAATGTTATAAAAGAGTATGGAAAGCATCCTGTTTCCACAGATGGTGGCACGTGGTATCCTCAAGCCTGCAGATTCCTGAAACTGAACCATCATATTCATTCCTCTTTTGAAAAAAGCGTCATCGAGAGGGCAATGCAGTACATAAAGGATAGAACAATGAATGCTTTGTTGATTACTCTCCTTGCAGAAAAAAGAACAAGTGTAAATTAAACCATGTTAAACAATGGCTTAATCTATTCATTGATCAACACAATGAAAGATGATATCTTAAGTTAACAGTTGTGTAAATACATGATTAATCCTTAATGTAAAGAGAGAGTGCTTGTTTAGATTCGTTGATTTCTAAAACTTTGAATATGAATTAAAAAATATAACAATAATTTTGTTGATGAAAACAAGCACTG
>JBDUES010000222.1:0-10816 GCA_040297625.1 Candidatus Nitrosocosmicus sp.
CTATAAAATTCTTGTATTGTAATGCCGGTGAACGATTTGAAAAGTATTGGTTTTTTGGATAACCTCTCGTATGAAAGCAAAAAGAGAACCGGATGATGATAAACTAACGATCATAAAGCTGTTTGCATCTAATTATGCAAGAGATCTAGTTATGATATTTTGAATGTGACCTTGTATATCGATGTCATTAATATTGTCCAGTATAGTTAAATAAAACTAGGTAATCATTAACAGAATTTTAAAATATATTAGAATTAATATATTTGAAAAAATATAAAAAATAATAATATGTTTGATGCCGTATTTATTGCTATTACATAAATAATATATTCGTCAACTTAAACAGCTTTCATTCTTTTAAATGATAATACTCCTGCTATTCCCAATGCTATCGTAGTTATTAAAAGAATTCCCATATTGACAATAAATAAATTTTTTCCGGGAACACCAAGCATAGCTGATCTTAATGCTTCAACAGCATAGGTTGCAGGATTGATACTAGTTAGGATTGAGAGCCATATTGGAATATTGTCAAGAGGAAACAACGCGCCGCTAAGAAAATAAAGTGGAAATACTACAAAGCTTACAATTAATTGAAACCCCTCTAAACTTTCCATATAGCTTCCAATAGCTAAACCCAATGAAGTTAAAGCAAATGATAGCATCAAAACTATTACAATGAATGATAATATAGAAAATGGTGTATAATTAATTCCAATAATTACACCAATTGCTAATAGTATGAATGCCTGTATTAACGAAGTAGTCATTCCTCCAAAAGTTTTCCCTAAAAAGATTGTGCTTCTTCTAACAGGGGCAACCATTACACTTTTAAGAAAATCAAATTTTCTATCCCATATAATATATGCACCAAAAAATACTGAAGAAAAAATAACGGACATGATGACTATACCGGGGAAAATAAATTTTTGATAGTCAATATTTGATGTATGGAAAGGTGTAGATACAGTTGATCCCAAACCTCCTCCAAGTACAAATAACCATAACAATGGCGTAAATGTCGATGCCACAAGCCTGCTTTTTTCTCTTAAAAATACTTTAAATTCTCTTAACCAAATCGCATATAATTTACCTAATTCAAGGTCAAAATCCAAACTTTTTTTACTATTTTTTTGCATATTGCGCATATCTCTCCATAAAACCGCCTTCTGCACTATCTTTATTATGTTCATCTTCAATGCGTCTGCCTGTGAATTTCAGAAAAACATCATTTAATGTTGGTTTTCTAAAATCTACTGATGATATGGTGGTGTTGTTTATTGCATTATCTACAGCTTTTAAAATAATTGGCAAATTGTGGTTTGCATTATCTACATAAACAATAATTTTTCCTTCTTCTCCTTCTTCTTCAAAATTCTCTACTTTGTGTACAAAATTGAAATGTTTTATCATGTTTACTATTTTTTCTTTTTCATTTGTCCTTTTCTTTTCTAACTGAATGTTAATTATTTCTCCACCAATGTCCTCTTTTAATTTTGAAGGGGAATTCAGCGCAATTATTTTGCCTTTGTCTATAAATCCTATCCGGTTACATAAAAGATCCGCTTCTTCCATATAATGTGTTGTCAATATTATTGTAATTTTTTCCTCTTTAACCAATCTTTTTATGTATTTCCACATTACTTCTCTGCTACTTGGATCAAGACCTAGTGTGGGTTCATCTAGAAAAATTACCTTTGGTTTATGAAGTAATCCTCTGGCAATTTCAAGACGCCTGCGCATGCCTCCAGAATATTTCTTAACTTGATCGTTTTTCCTATCCGTTAATCCTACTAGTTCCAATACATCCTCTATTCTTTTTCCTCGAATATTGGAAGGAACTTTGTATAATAATGAATGAATTTTTAGGTTTTCATATCCAGTAAGAATATCATCACTACTTGGTGCTTGAAAGACTATACCTATACTGGACCTAACTTTTGAAGAATCATTTATTATATCATATCCATTTATAATTGCCGTCCCCGATGTAGGTTTTATTAAAGTTGCAAGAATATGGATTAATGTGGTTTTGCCAGCACCATTTGGACCCAAGAGTCCAAAAATTTCATTATCGTTAATTTTGAGGCTTATATTATCAACTGCTGTTAAATTTTTATATTTTTTTAACAAATTTTTTATCTCAATCAAAATTTATATCTTGATAGTTGGTAGTTTTAAAGAAATTTAAATTTAAATTATATTTAGTATTAGATTATATGATATTCCTCGCACTGTTTTTTGATCGATCGATTTACATTCTGTAAGATTAAACAAACTTTTTTTAAAACTATATACTTGGATAATTTTTCTATAACAATGTTTGGTAATACAGTCTATTGCTACTGGTGCTGCTACCCTCCTCCTTTAATACCCGTAAAGGAATTATTCATTCTTTTGAAAGATAGAATGATTATGAATAATGACTCTCCAGAAATTAAATTAAATTATATTGTGAAAACAATTGAAAAATAATTCGATGGATTGTTTAAATTATATTTCAACACTCTTTCATCAATCTCTATGAAATTTGATAACCATTTTATCAAATAATGAGATCATCTGTTTTTTTTTCTATTTCTGTTAGAATGTATTCTAAATCTTTTTCAAGATTCTTTGCCTCTTTAATAGATAGAGAATCTATATCTGTATCTTTATAATAATACCTAGCATTTGCTATGATAGATCCGGGCATTTCTATTTTAAATAATGTTTTATTCTTATCATCGTCCTTTTTTATTGCGTATTTGTTGTCACTAGGATAGTTTATATTAATTTCCGCTCTATAAATTGCAATTTTGTTAAAATCAATATTTAAGTAATCTTTAATTCTTGTCAGTATTTTTTGACGCGTTTTATAGTTTTCGTCAATTTTTTTATTAATTCTGTTTCTGATATCTTTTAACTGCATTTAACACAAGATTTATTTTGTGTTAATAAATGTTTCAAATACTTATACAGGCATGGATAAAACAATAATATATTTATTTTATAAATGTATAATTCAATAAATAATGATAATTTAATTTTTTTGTTGATTGGTACCTATTTGGTGATGTTTCTCTCTTTATCATAGAGTTAAATTATAAATATTGTATTTTTTATGTTATTTCTTTTGAAGGTGCGAGAATGTTATTTAATTATTCACCAATTACTTTTACCAGTACTTTTTTGTTTCTTTGTCCATCAAATTCTCCATAGAATATTTGTTCCCAAGGACCAAAGTCAAGTTTTCCATTAGTTATGGCAATGACAGATTCTCTTCCCATGATCTGCCGTTTAAGATGTGCATCCGCATTGTCTTCGCCTGTATCGTTGTGTCTATATTGATTGATCGGATTATGTGGTGCTAGATGTTCCAGCCATTTTTCAAAATCCTCATGCAAACCAGCTTCATTATCATTTATAAAAATACTGGATGAAATATGCATCGTATTTACTAAACAAAGACCTTCTTGAATTCCACTTTCTTCAATAATTTTTCTTATCTGTGAAGTAATGTTTACAAATTCACGCCTTGTATCTGTTTTGAAGTTAAGGTATTCTGTTTTGAATTTCATATTTAAAAGAAATAGAAAAAAACCATGAGTCTATATTCTTAACTGTAATACCATTTATGTTTTATTTAACTATTTTTATATATGACCCTGTAAAGTTAGGAAAAAGATATGGATTTCTTTATTGCTTGCTATTTATGATATACAAGATAAGAAAGAGAACAAAAATTGAAGATATAGTATATTCTTTACATTTTTACTTTAATGACCCTTCATTAAAAAATACATTTAAACAGCAAGTTTTGTATAGAAATTGTTAAAAAAGTCATTCAGTGCAATAAACTAGAGGATTTAAAAATAAAAATAAATTTAAAAAATACGATGTAGAATCTGAACAATCGATAGAATAATTATTATTAAGATGTGACTTGTTTACAAAAATCTTGGTCAATAAATTGGAGTAATTCTATAATATATTGAAAGAAAAGTTGACTACGATAGTCGGTATAAAAACAAAAGAAGGAGTTGTACTTGCATCGGATAAACGAGCAAGTAAGGGTTTCTTTATTGGTTCTAAACAAGTTCAAAAAATATCTAAAATAGATGATACAATTGCAATTGCAATTTCTGGGCAATTATCCGACGCAGAACACTTGATTAAAGTTGCAACTGCTGAACGAAAGTTAATAGAGCTAAGAAGAGGATTCCCATTGAATGTAAAGGAATCTTCAAGGCTGATTGCAAATCTAGCGTATTCTGGTCTTAAGAACTATCAACCATATTATGTTGAACTGTTAGTTGCAGGTGTGGATTCCCAAGGCGCCCATGTAAATGTTGCTGATATGAGTGGTGCAATAACTAATGAAGATTATGCATCTGGTTCTGGCGCTCCCATAGCATATGGAGTTCTTGAAAGTCTATATAATAAAAATATGACAAACGAATATGCTAAAGAGGTTGCAAAAAAAGCCGTTTTAGCCGCAATGGAGCGAGACCCAGGTTCTGGAAATGGAGTAGACGTCTTAATAATTCCAAATTTGTTAGCAATACACCAAGTTAGATTATAGAGAGATTGAGAGAAAATATGTCAGAAGATAATAATTCAACAGGATCACAGTATAACTTTGGAAATAATAATAGATATCCATATTATTATGGGCAGGGCGGCAGACTAGTATTAGTAGACAGTGCAATAGAAGCAGTAAATAAAGGATCAACAACTATTGGAATAAAAACTCCAGAATTTGCATTGATTTCTAGCCATATTAAACCCACTTTACCTTTAGTTGATCCTAATGAAAAAATATTTACTATTGATAAACACATAGGGGCAACAGGAGCAGGATATATAGCAGATATTGAGCAGTTGATTGAAGAAATAAGGTTACAAGCACAGAAACATAGGATTTCATATGAAAGTTCCATGGATATAAAGTCTGTTGCAAAACATCTTAGCACCTACTTGCATATCTATACAATATATGCAGTTAGACCACAAGATGCTTCAATATTAATTGCTGGTGTAGATGAGATTGGAATTCGATTGTATCAGGTCGACCCCAGTGGAACTTATCTAAAAGGTTCTGGGTTTGCTATAGGTTATTCATCGGACATTGCTTTGGAAGTAATTCAAAAAGAGTATAACAAAAATATGACCCCTGAACAAGCCTTGGAATTAACCCATAGTGCAATAGAAAAAGCAATTGGTGAAAAACCTGTTGTAGAATCATGGATAGTTACTCGAGGAGGAGGATTTTCGAAGAGTATGAATTAACTATTATTTTTATTGTTAATAACTTTTCAATACAACAATATTGAATTTTTATAGTTTTTTTTATTTCTGCTTTGATAAACTAGTTAGTAGAACGAATCTAAAGATAAAATACACCTAGTTTATTGAAAATAACAAGTGGTGGTGGTGGTGGTAGCAACCTTGTTTGACACATATTCATATGTACATAATCTTGAGAATCAATTATTTTTATTGAAATTGTATTTAACCTTATTAGTATAAGTAGGTGCATATTTCTTGGGTATTTCACATTCATCTTGAAGTAGATTACCTAGTAGAATTTTTACTATCTCACTAACTATTCTATTTGAACATGACATTGCTTCGACCTTTTCTTATCAGAAACAGCATTAGACTCTATAACGATATATTCTGATACAATATTTACATTGATTTGAAATAATTTGTTATTATTGTATTTGTTAATTGCTATCCATTGAAGTGTAAAACCGGTTTCCTTTTTAATTAAACCATACCATCTTAAATTACCAAACCATTTTCCATTTAAACGATTTACTATTAATTCGATATTGTTTCTGATAGGAATACATATTTGAATTAATTGATTAAATCTTTTTCTAGGTTTTTTCGTTTCAAATAATTCTTCTTCTAATTGACTATTTTCAAATATTGCATTTGATAAAGAAATATTTTTTTTAATTAGTTTGTATCCAGATGGAGTCTTTTCAATCAGATTTAAATCTCCAAGCCTTTTTAATGCTCTAGTAAGACTCTGTTGATGAATATCGAGTTTTCTCTCCAGGGCTTTAAAGGAATACGTTGACCATAGTTCTTCATTCAATAACGATAGAATTTTCTTGTCGTTATTATGAACATCATTAATAGATATAGGGTATGAATCATCATTGCATGGATCTGCCTGATACTTTAATAGTT
Source organism: Candidatus Nitrosocosmicus sp. (assembly GCA_040297625.1). Taxonomy (GTDB): domain Archaea; phylum Thermoproteota; class Nitrososphaeria; order Nitrososphaerales; family Nitrososphaeraceae; genus Nitrosocosmicus. The sequence goes on from JBDUES010000222.1 coordinate 6,187, forward strand.
GCAGTGGTCCATAATTGTCATCGATTATAACAGTAGTTTGATTTTGATTTTGATTTTATCATCAAACTGGAGTAAATTAAATACACTGTGTAAATTGCTGTTGTTCTCAATGTCAACTTTTGGTATCGACAATTTTGATATTTGCATATTTTTATTCATCTCATAATTCCATAATTACGGGATAAATCATAAGATTTGATGTAAAACTTCCTTCATGCAATTATCAAATCCATTATAGGTAATTTTTTTCTCAATTCCATAAGAAAAATTGCATCAGATCCTACTAAATACTTTATTTTTAAATTTCTGATGGTACTGTATCTAAAGTTATAAAAGATAATTAAGATGAATATACTAGATCTTGCATAATTAGAAACATCTACACTTTCTAGTATGGATACTGTATGATTTTTACTGATGTTGGTCAATTATTCTATAGTTTACCAGACTCTACACTATATCAGATATTTTATTATACTTTCTGGGTCTGTTTCTAAATATATCTGCAAGAATTCTATACTTTTTTATCCTGCAGCAGATGGTATGCTCTCTATCACTACTCTTCTTTTAGCATACTCTTGATTGCATTCTTTTTCTACTGTTGTAATTAATTCATGGTTTCTCTTTTTTCTAATTGTATGGCAAAGATGATATTTGCTCTGGAAAGTCATTTTCTACACCTTGGTATCCAAAGTCAAATACATTTACCACAACTTGATTGGGAGTAACAGATGATTCTCTTTATAAATGTCATAGTCATGTATATGTCCTTTCCTATGATTTGCCTTATGAATGATGAGGCCGGGCGGGTTGTTAATCACAAGTTGTTTCTTGATAAGAGTATGTTTCTTTTTCTTTCCTAAAGAATAGTACACCTTCTTTCTTCTCTTGTCCTGGGGTCTTGGTATCTGTTACTATTGTATATATAATCTATAAAAGCCATAAGACCAGGAAATACTTTTCAATTACTTGAGATGTTCACAGTTTTATTGTTATTTGAATATTTTATGAGGTATTGGTACGCATTGTCTTATCAAGATTTCAATCTTTTATATGTCTCTGCAGTTGTTACTCTGATCTGAATCAAAGAGAAATCCTGTTAAAGTGCAAGTAATGTAAAGACGAGAATATGCCGAAAGCATGAGAAACCTGTTTTTAATATCTAACTTGAAAGGAACGGCTGTACTGCTTTTCTTTCTCTATTTTTTCTTATGGATAACCACTTTAGATCATGTTTGTCATATCTTTTTGTTATTTCTTTATTGTAGATATTATCAAATTCATCTACTGCAAGTCAGAAAAATGATTTGAATAATAATGGTTTTTTGGATAACCTACATATGTGAACAAAGAATGGCAGGTTAATGAATAAATAATGGTCATAAAGTTGTTTATGTCAATTATGCAAGAGATCTTCGTCGTTATCGAGCATAATTAGAATATAAAGATTTTTGCATTATTAAAATTATAATAATCAAACAATTTTGCATCAAGAAATAAAATTGAAGCATATTTACTCAATTTCAAATATAAATTAAGTAAATTATAATTAATGAATGTCAATTGACTGAAGTTGTAAATGTGAGAAGATATATGGACTATAAAATAAATAATACTATTACTAAAATTAAAATAAAAAATTTAACTGAAAATGATATCTCTAGTGTAATAAATTTGCAAAAAGAATCTTTTGCAGATATGGCAGTTTATAGCGTAACTTGGTCAAACTCTTCCCTAAGAAATCACATTCGTATATTTCCCGAAGGTCAGTTATATGCAGAATTTGACGGAAGATTGGTCGGTTCATGCAGCAGTCTAATTGTATCTTTAAAGACAGCTTATGCAGACCATACTTGGAGTGATATTACAGAGTTTGGATCATTTTCAAACCATAACCCAGATGGTGATAGTTTATACGGGGCAGATATATCTGTTCACCCGGATTTTCGTCATAAAGGTATTGCGACAATGCTGTATGATACGAGGAGAGATTTAGTTATAAAACTAAATTTACGTAGAATAATATCTGGTGGACGATTGTTTGATTACTGCAAATATGCAAACATAATGTCCGCGGATGAATATGCAAAAAAAGTAGTAAAGGGAGAAATTGAAGATCCAGTTTTATCTTTTCAACTGAAAAACGGATTCGAATTCATAAAAATACTTTCAAATTATCTTTACGATAAGCGATCTTTAAATTATGCTAGTTTTGTAGAATGGCTAAACCCCCATTACAGGGTATCTATGTGATTATTCAAATATGTCAATTATAGATTGTCATGTACATCTCAATAATTATGATGAAGTTAACAAAACTGAAATAAAAGTTTTATCATTGCAAGAAAGGCTAACCACATTACTTGAGACTATGGAAAATAACAATATCGTTTACTCTCTTTTACTCTCATCTTACAAAATTAATGTAAACAGACCTTCAACAGCTCAAATTCTCGATATTGTAAATAAAAATGAGAATAAAAATAAAATTGGGGTAGTGGCAGGATTTACAATTGATAATCATACTCAAGAGGATTTGGAAAATTACAGGCAATGGTTAAAAGACGACATTATTAAAGGTATAAAACTGTATTGCGGATATGAGCATCATTATCCCTATGATGAAAGGTATCAAATAGTCTATGATATATGTATTGAATTTGGTTGTCCACTGATGATTCATACAGGAGATGCATTCTCGCATCGAGCCAAGATAAAATATTCTCATCCATTGAATATAGATGATGTAGCTGTAGATAATCCTGAATTAAAAATAGTTATGTGTCATATAGGAAATCCCTGGATAACAGATTGCCAGGAAATCTTGTATAAAAATAAAAATGTATATGCAGATATTTCAGGTTTAATAGTTGGAAATTTTACATTATCAGGTGAAATACATTATGCAAATAAAATAAAAGAGATATTAAATTATGTAGATAGTCCTCATCATTTATTATATGGAAGCGACTGGCCTATTTCCAGTATGAAATCATATACTAACTTTGTTCAAAAACTTGAACTTGATAAAGAATCTTTTGATCTTTTAATGTTTAAGAATGCAAAAAGTATTTTTAAGATATCTTTCTAATACTTTATCAATAATTTATTATTTTAATGACTGATTTCTAGAGATAATCAAGACAATATTAATTATATAAAAATTAAAAGTAGAAAAGAGAAAATCAAAAGGGAGTTAATTTTAATTTGCATATTTAGATTCATAATCTTTCAATCGGCTTCTTTAATTGCAGTATTAAATTAATGGCTCTGCTAATAGTTATGTAACATATGGTCTAGTCGGAATCGTAAATAATTATGAATGTTTTAACTAACAAAATTATCGAAGTAATATTATCTTTCTTATGTTTATAATTATAAAAATAAAAAATAAATGTCAACATCAAAAATATGATGGTAACATAAATTTCAAATGTTTCCAAATTAATTGATTTTTACCTTCTGTTTACAGTTATTAAAAATAATACATAAAAATTTTTTTTTTGATATCTATAAAAAAATTATAGAATCATTATATTCTTTTAATTTTTTCAAAACTTTTTTATAATATATAAAATAATCCTATTTTAAGAATATCTATTAAATGAATTAAATCAAAATTTTATTGCCACTTAACAATTAATGACTCTGTGTCACGGCGATTTGATAGTAGGGTTTGAAAATGTGCCTATCTATTTCCATATTATTATAGATCAAATCTTTATGAATAAATATAGAAGCAGTGGTATTCTCCATCAGTCTTCTCTTCAAATCTGTCGAAAAAACCGTCAAATCTTTTTATGCTCCAGTAGAACATGATTAGATCAGGATAATAGTATTGTTTAGTAAACGCTCATATCCATTTCTTACCGCTGCTGCGGTCTATCGAATAAAAATGGATTAGGTAGTACTAATATAATTGTTACATAATTTCCTTTGTTTTTGCATCTTGTTCATCTTTATAGAATTTTTTCATACTATGTTCTAGTATTGGTTATCATCATTATCAAATGAATAATGAGGATGGAATCAACTTAGCTATAAACATTTATTAAAAAATGAAATGGCTAAAAATCGCTGATTGTATATTTATGCTACGTGGTATACGATCTGTTCACAATAACTCTAATTGAAATCCCAAAAAAACAAATAAACATATATATATATCTTTTATCTTTTTATTCTCTAATATTGAATAAAAGAATAAACTTTTCAAGTTGCCTTTTTTAGTGATTTGCTATCATTAACGTTTTCAATCCTTTGAGTAATAAATTAAAATAAGAAAGTTGATACAATTAAGATATTTAATGTTTTGTTGCATGATTATTTTAAATCGTTTTTTGTTAACGTTTTGGTATTACACTCGTAAAGTAAACCGTCATAATTTAATACGATTTCCTCGAAATATAGCATAGTTTTAACTGTTTTTCGAATCATGCAACAAAGCAGATATTTAATACTTAATTTTAATAATGTGGCTCTGTTGACAGTTATGTAAATACATGATTAATCCTTAATGTAAAGAGAGAGTGCTTGTTTAGATTCGTTGATTTCTAAAACTTTGAATATGAATTAAAAAATATAACAATAATTTTGTTGATGAAAACAAGCACTGTTAGTTTACAGAAGA
>JBDUES010000223.1:0-26144 GCA_040297625.1 Candidatus Nitrosocosmicus sp.
ATCGTCCATTAATGCATAAAGGTGCTTTGTTGCATGATTAGAAAAACAGTTAAAACTATGTCACTTTCTTAGTTAATCAATTTAAATTATGACTATTTCCATTTTGTCCTCGACACTAAAACGTTAACAAAAAACGATTTAAAATAATCATGCAACAAAGCAGCATAAAGGTATTTCTTGTTGCCTTTGACCTTGAGATATAACTCGTCAGTTCTCCACGCTGTAGACCTTTGGAACTATTTTTTCCAAATACCTATCCATCAAATCGGTGTATTTTTCTATCCAGTTGTAGATGGTTTGATGAGTGACATCCATCCCTATTAACTTCAATGAGCGTGCTGAACTTCTTAACGATTCGCCACTAAAGTATAGCTGCATCGCTGTGGTTATTCCCTGAGGGTTGTGCTTCATCTTCTCAAATCCAATATTGATGGTAAAGTAGCGATTACAGTCCTTACAACCGAACTTTTGAATATCTCCATGCTTGTTGTGTCTTAAACCATACTTGATAAGGTTCTCAGACTTGCAGTATTTGCAACCGCTAATTGTTATCTGTTCTATCTTCCTTACTTCAACAGTCTTGCGTAATTCAAGGCTAAATTCTACCGCATAGATATGTTTACACTTTACATCTCTGAACATGTGGTCGGCACATGAGCAAATCCAACCGATAGAGGTAACAATTATCTTGTAGATTTCATCTCTAGTAGAAGATTTAACCAGATAGTTTCTTTCGTTTAATCTTTTTACATTCCCTTGTAAAAGTTTCCCAGATACCTATTTGTTTACTTGTTAACTATATGGTTATATAGTTATATACCATAATTGGTATTCTATAATGTTGGTCAAAAGAACAGCCACATCAATAAATGTAGATGAAGAATTATGGAAGAAAGCAAAAATGGAAGCCATAAAGAGAGGTATAACAGTTACAGAGTTATTTGAAAAAGCATTGAAAAAGGAAATAAAAGAAAATCAAAATGATTAACGCTTATACAGAATGCTAGTAACGTTTGAAAAAAGATTTAATCATGTTTAGTAACTTCGATTTTTTTGTAAACGGTTTTTCTATAGAACAATTATCTTTTAAACCATCAATCCTATTATGGACAATAAGTGTAAGCATTTGTTGGAATTCCACAATGGTTTTAGTAATTTTTCCAATATCGTTTTCGAACTTCTTTATTGAATTTATTATTTCAGCATAATTGTTTTGTAAATAACTTATTAATTCACCCTCTTTTTCTGGAAATGGATTAGAAAGGGTCAAAGAGATATTCAATGGGTCGGCTAATGATGATTTAAAGTTGTTTAATTGAACTGATACACCTTCAGGTTGAGCGTTAAACATCACTGCTTTATGGAAGAGATATCTCAATAACCTATTCATAGATTCTTCAGGTGAAGTAAAATTTTCTGTTCTTATTATCAGTATTAGATTATTTCCATGGTTATCCAAAAATTGGGTCATTGAATTATTAAAATTGTTTTGTAAACCTTCAATTTCTTTAAATTTGTTATACGCAGGCTGATAATCATTACAATTTAGATGAGATATAGACTTATCTTGTATGGTTGTCATATTCATATCAGTTTGCATATGTTTAGGGATAATTTGATCCGAAACGTTTATGAAAAGTTTACTTGTATCAAAATTTCTTAAGTCTATATCGATTAAAAAGTCAGTATTAATCCATTGTTGATACATATTAAAAATTTCTTCATGATGTTGTTTAATTTTTTCCTCGATGATTTTCTTTTTTTCCTTATTTCTTTCTCTAAAAAACGGATTATTTTGCGAGGTATCTTGAAAACGATAGTAGCAGCTATCGTAAGTATTATTGTAACGATTATTCCAGCAATTATATTGACTTATATATCTGACATGTGGGATTGAATGAATTTCCATATAGAATCAACGACCTGTTGTAAATCTGTCAAATGATTTTACATTCTTGGTGTTATATTTATAGTAATAGGTATTGGACATAGCTTCTTAAGATAAGAACATTATATTATTTAGCTTTTATGGTACTACCAAACGACTTTTTACAGTATTCTTTTAGAAGAATACCAAACGAAGACTTGACAGAACCTGGAATTATGACCATGCCTCAAATATATAGCATCGCTTTTACTGTTTTTAGAATCATGCAACAAAGTAGGCACAATATTCAAAAAATATAAAATGAATTTTTTAATTTGTTCGGCACAAAGATAATTGCAGAAATGAAATAGAATGGAATCGGAAACATTACTATCATCATTAATCCATTAAATGTATTAAGGGATATTATAAACCACCAATATTTAAAGAAATATTCACTAGTACAACAGATAAAAAAGATAGAAATAGACAAAACAAAATCATATGTTGGTACAAAGCGTATTAGCAAATTCAGAAACGCCACCAACATTTTTTGTATTACAAATTCTAATGATGGTAAGAAATACAATCGTCAAATAACATTTTCCACTATAGATATATTCGTCGTAGAGATCTACTATCCATCATCAACATAAACAAAATTTTTGAATGATAAAAGATAGAAATAGACAAAACAATTTAATTTATTTTATTCTATGTATATTTGATAACCAATATCAAATTTACAAAAATTATAAATTGAAGAATACTATAAAAAATATATAAATTACACCGAATAAAGATTAAGACTATCCAGAGAATTGATATAATTATGAATTTTTTTTGTCATATCATCTGTTTTAATACTTTTATCAATAAAAACCAACAAAACATGATCCTTAATTGGGAACAATAATATTTTCAACTTCTCATAAACATAACTAATAGAATTTAAATTGCCGAATGTTGGTGATAGCATTTTCCTCAGATCTGTCACATAAACAGATTGAGAGAAAATCATTTCCAGATTTCGACCTTTTAAATATTCATCTACAGCAACCCGTTGATCGCTTGTACTGAGATGACCAGATTTTTCCACAATACCAACAAATAAAATATTATCATCTAAATCAAGTATATTTTTTGTAAATTGTCCAGCAATCATATAACTATCCTCATAAATATTTAACATATAGTCTTTATTAATTTTCCATTAACCTATACAAGATCAGTGGGAACGAAATAATCATATAAGTCTGGTATAAATTAAAGTTATGGCTAATGACGCATCATCATCTTCTGCCCCTACAGATACTATACCATACCCAACATTAACAATTTTATATTTGCCTGCAGAAGCAGAAGTAGCTATAGAAGAAATATGCCAAAAATACAATAACATGACAGTAGAAGACTGTAAAGGTTTTTTTCATCAGGGAAAAGAAAAAGACTATAAAAAAATCACAATTTGGAGTCAAGGTATTGATAGTCTTTGGTTTAATGCAATTATTGCAAGAATAAAAGAACTTTCTAATTTAGAATCCATTCCAATAGTTTCTGGTGGAATAATGTATTCAATATAATATTTTAAAAAAAATCATATAGCTATACTGCCTAACATAAATTCATACAATTGTAAAATAATTTTAATCTTGATACATTTAGCTTAGTTATTCATTTTATACCTCATTGTCTATCGCTACTGATGATGTTTCTCCATAACAGTTGAACAATGCATATCGAAAAGAGATAGATTCGGATGTAAAAGAACGAATTCTACTTGTTAGAAGAGTTAGAATCGATAGTCAGGAAGTATCCAAAGTAGCAGAAAGAGAATTACATAAATCAAGATGGTGGCCCTACAAGTGGCTGAATAGATTCGATAAGCATGGATTAGATGGATTAAAAGACCAGCCAAGGAGCGGTAGAAGACCTCCATTAATATCAGAAAAAAAGATGCTAAAGATAAGACAGGAAATAACTGCAAATCCATCTGGATGGCAGGCAAAGCAAGTAATGGATATCATCTATAAAAAAACAGGTGTCAAGTATCATGAAGTACATATCTATCGACTGCTTCACAAATGGGGATTTTCTGCAAAGGTTCCACAGAAAAGATTTGTAAATACAGATTCAAAGGAAGAGAAAGAGGTTTTTAAAAAGGGTACGGGAAACACTCTCGCAAATCCCAGAAGGATTCAATACAATAGCAGCGTACAGGATGAATCCATATTTGTACATGATATACATATGTGTTAGAAGAAAATTATGGTTGCCAAAAGGGATAGACCTATAGTTACACTTACAGGCTCACATCAGAGGACATGTGTATTTGGTACACTTACCAGGGAAGGCAATCAATTGTTCCGACAGTACGAGGTGTTTAACCAGGACACGTTCCTCGACTATTTGGGAACGAATAAAGAAAAGACTAGGAAAGAAGGTTATCATGTTTACAGATAGAGCGCGTCAGCATCAATCAAAGAAGGTACAGAAATATTTGCAAGAAAACAAAGATTCTTTGAGGATGGTCTACTTGCCAAAAGGATCACCTGAATTTAATGCTGTGGAAGAATGCTGGTAGAGACAGGGAAAATATGATCTGTTGGTATCAAAGTATTATCCCAAATTAACCGATTCAAAATCATCAATTTCTAAATACTATAGGGCAAGACGCTTTAACCTCGACATAGTAATGTATCTACTAAGGAAATAAAATTAGCGAATTTATGTTAGGCAGTATAGTTATGTATGCCTATAAAAATAGAAGTTGTTGTGGGTACTTCGACGGGAATCTCCAAATTATTATAGAGATAAATGTTAGTAAGAGTATGAGAGTATAACGAATTAGAAAGATCATCTGGAAATATAGATTTATACATACACATACTTCCTGTCCTTGATAAGTTTGGAATCAGATTAAGATTTATCGGAAAAATATTGTTGTCAGCAGATGAGCCAACTATTTGTAATACAGGTTTATTTTTATTATCGCAAGGAAGTTTGGTTAAAATGGTGCCATTTGAAATTTTCGATGGCAAAGAACTATACAGAGGAATATAATCCTTTGATTGAATAGACATAGGATGAGGAAGAATCAACAAAGATTGCATATTTTCCATATTGCTTTTGATAAGATTAATACCAGATTTCATTACAGGTGATGATTTATTATGCTTATCAGCTGTTGTAGCATTTCGATCAATAATAACTAGTGAGCTATTTTTAGCAGAATCATCAAATAATCCAATTTTAACATCAGCAGTATTATTTGATTTATTAATACCTGACGTTGAGAAATTATCCATTCCACCCACAACTGAATCAAGTAAAGATGAACCTTTTAATGAATCAATTAATGAAATTGCTTCATCACTAGATAATTTAGCTTTATCAGCGTTATTATTGGTATTATTGATTTGACCAAAAGAATAACCTATAAAATTAAAGATTAAGAGAAAAGATAACAAAATGAAATGAAGAGAAAATTTGGAATTATTAAAAGATAACAATATAAATATTTTAAAAGAAAAAATTATTTAATTCTTTCCTTTGACAATTTACCAAATAAAATATCATTTAAACTTTCAATATCTTTAATAGGAGGAGTGCATGTAAAATCTTTGCATATTAATACAAACTCATCACCATGAGATGAATTGTTGTTTAGCAAAGATTGATTCTGAAATAAAGGATATTTTTCCAAGATTTTTAAATTACAATTTTCATCGATAATAGAAAAGATCCCATTTGGAATAAATGCGGTATTTATAATATTGAGCATGGTCGATTCTTTAAAGTGAATATTTTTTGAAAAAACGGTAATTTCTACAGGTTTTTTTATATAGAGGTAAGCAGAAGACAGCAAACAACCAAAACCAAATGGATTTTCTAAAGCTGATGATAATGAAACTTTCATCATTTTTTCAGCAAAATTTAGATAATCACTATTCCCAGTTACATGATAAAGTCTAATGAAATTTGAAACAGATATAGAATTACCACTAGGAATAGCTAAATCATAAAGAATTTTATTTCTAATTGGAAGTAATTCATGAAAAGTAGATGTATAGTAAAAGTTATTTTCATCAGAATCCCAGAAGTTTTTTATCAAATAATCAGTATATTGGATGATCAATTCCAAATATTGAATATCAGGTTTTATTTCCAACAAGTCTAAAAGTGCATTAATATAAAATGCATAATCATCCAAATATGAAGGAATTTTAGATACACCATTTTTATAAATTCGATGTAGAGAGCCATTTGATGATTTCATTTGGGTTTCAATGAATTTTATTGCATTTACTGCTGTTTTTAAATAAAGTTCATTGCCAGTTATTCTATAACCTTTTATAAAAGACGATATAGCTAGAGCATTCCATGAAAGAATAGTTTTATCATCTTTTTGAGGCTTGATTCTTTTTTCCCGAACATTAAAAAGATTCAAAGAATTTTCATCGATAATATTTTTAATGTCTTTTAGATCAAGATTATACTTTTTTGAAAGGTATTGATACGAGTATTTTGTATTCAAGATATTTTTTCCTTCAAAATTTCCTCCTTCAGATACATTGTAATATTCACAGAAAATATCCAAGTGTAAAGGATTTTTTATTATTGATGAAATTTCCTTCTTAGACCATAAATAATATTTGCCTTCCTCACCTTCTGAATCTGCATCCTGTGCAGAAAAAAAACCACCGTCTTCATTAAAAAGATCTCTTAAAATATATTCAAGTGTTTTTTCAACAGTTATTTTAAATTTTTCATCCTTGGTGATTTGATATACTTCTGAAAATAAAATAACTAGTAATGAATTATCGTATAACATTTTTTCAAAATGAGGAACAAGCCATTTTTGATCAGTAGAATATCGAGAAAAACCACCACCCAAATGATCATGAATTCCGCCATATAGAATTTTTTCACTTGTGAATACTACAAAATCTTTGAATTTTTCAATTTTTGAAATATCATAATATCGTAATAAAAATAGCAAATTAGAAACATTAGGAAATTTTGGAGATATTCCAAATCCCCCATAGGTAAAATCAGCCAGATGCAAAAGATTTAGTGCTGATTCATCAAGAATTGATTTATCAATATCAAGATCTTTATTAATCAAAATTTTCTTTGAAGAATTAATAAGAGAGTTCATAAATTCGGAAGTTGTACTGTTGATTTCATTTTTTCTAAAATGAAAAGCATTATCAAGTTGATTTAAAATTTCACCAAATCCCGGCATACCATACCTACTATCTTTTGGAAAATAGGTACCTACATAAAATGGTTTTAGGTCAGGGGTCAAGAAAACAGACAATGGCCAACCACCATTGCCATTTACTACTTGACATGCTTGTTGATATACGTCATCAATATCAGGTCTTTCTTCTCGATCTACTTTTATATTGATAAACTTTTCATTCATTATTTTTGCAATATTTTTATCTTCAAAAGATTCATGAGCCATCACATGGCACCAATGACATGCACTATATCCTATACTAAGAAAAATTGGCTTGTCTTCTCTTTTTGCCAAATTAATCGAATCCTCAGCCCAAGGAAACCAATTAACAGGATTATAAGCATGCTGTAATAAATATGGACTATCTTCATCTATTAACGAGTTAGGTTTTCTTCCTTCCACATCATCGGGCATAAACACAACAACCAGATGATTATATTTATTATATCCGTATAATTATTTTGTTGTACTGTTTGTATTATTTGTTGTACTGGTGGTATTATTTTTTACACCGATATCACGAAGAGACGGTGGAGTCTGTAATATTGTGGGATCGGTAATTATGGGATGTTTTGGTAAACCATAATCTGCCCTCAATGATTGTTGTTGTTTATTTAAAATATCTGATGAGAATGAAGGACCTATATGACCAAAAGACGCCCATAATAGATATATTACTGCCAAGGAAACTCCCATGACAATAATATATAGACCTATTGGACCTATTTTCTTATATCTAGGTTTAATTTTTGGATTGTCATCCCCCTTTGACATAAATACAAAAAAAAGCAAAGATATTAAAAAGGTTCCTACAATCAACAGATTAACTTTTTAATAAATGTAAATAATAACCACATAAATGACACCAGAAGAAAAAATATCGTTATTAAACCTAAATATTCCCAAAGGAAAATCCTCTGCACTTGGATCGTATATTCCGATTACAAAAGTTGAAAATTTAATTTTTATATCTGGTCAAATTCCAATAAATATTGAATCGCCCAATGATGAAATGAAATATAAAGGAAAAGTAGGCAAGGATATATCAATTGAAGAAGCCCAGGAGGCAGGGAAAATTTGTTGTATAAATGCACTATTTCATTTAAAAAATTTAATTGGCGAATTAGATAAAATAAAAAAAATTATAAAAATAACAGGTTATGTAAATAGTGACGAAAACTTTATTGAACATCCAAAAGTAATTAACGGGGCATCGGATTTATTGATAAAAATTTTTGGAGAAAAAGGCAAACATACAAGAGTAGCAATAGGTGTAAATAGTTTGCCTTTAGGTTCCCCGGTAGAAATAGATTTTATAATTCAAATATAAAAAATTATTTTTTGAAATCCTTCGTCCAAAAATCCACCAATCTAAAATAAGAAATGGTAGCTTCTTTCACCGTCTGCATATACGCTTTTTTCATCTCATCCCACAGCAAAGCATAATCAATATCCTTTTGAGGTCCTGGTTTTTTATACGAATTTTCAGTATGTATTAATTCAGTATCATTTCCTTTTGGAATGACCTTTTCGTCTGCTAATTGTTTGGACTTTTCGTCTGCTAATTGTTTGGACTTTTCGTCTGCTTTTTTATTAGGAGGTACATAACCCTTTGGAAGTGTCACAAAATACATTATAAAAGAGAAAATTAATGTCTTTCTACCTTTCTAAAACGATACAAAATAATTAAATTAATGAAATTATAGAATCAAAATTTTCTTTAGAAATATTTTTCTTGTACTCTTTTAATAATTTTAAAAACTCGTTTTTTTTGTTTTCATAATTGATAAATTTTTGGATTTGTTTAGATATAATACCTTTAAAAAGTATTCCTTGAAAAGCAGAGGTCAAGTTTGAAACTTTTCTAATTGTACTAGCACTTTCAAAATCAATAATTGTGCATTTTAAATCATCCGGAGAGATTATTATGTGATTATATAATTTATTTAATTGTCCATGATCCAAGTTTATTTTATCTAAAATAAAACATTGATTCAAAATACTAATAACAACTTTTTTTATTAAATATGAATCCAATTTTGTTTTTAAAAACCAATTTTCTACAGAAATTCCCTCAAGAAATTCCATTAGCAACATATCAACAGTATAAGAACACACTTTAGGTCCTATTTTATACATATTCGCAAGTTTATAAAAATCAAATTCATTCTTCATGCTAAATCTACAAGAATCAGTTCTTTTAATTTTTAAAGCCATAATTTCATTTTTGATATTTTCAACTTTTAGCACCAGGCCTTCACAGCCTTTACCTAAAATATTATTATTATATAAAACAGTATTACCTTCCAATATTACAAATTTTAAATCTAATGAAAAAAGATCTTTAATTTTTGTAGCATAATTAACCGTACTAAATTTGGGATAGCATATCAGACCCATCAAATTGGGAGATGTTATAAAAAATTTATGAGAAGAATCTAATATCGGTATACAACAATTCAAATATAGTATGCTTTACATGCTCACTAATATTTTTTTGTTGATCAATAGTATATATTTGAGCAGTAGAGAGAAAATCTGATTTTAGTCCGTTAGGGATACCAATAAGATTATGTTTATTTTTAAAAACAAATTTTAAATAATCTCTTACATCTGTAAAATCTCTTGAGAGAATGCAATTTATTCGATTATCGGAGGCCAACCACTTGATCTCAGAGATTGAATTAGATTGGATAAACTTCTCAACCTCATTCTGCCTAAAAATATCTGGCCCTATTCGTTTATATAATTTAGAAATGTTTACAGATTCCATCAAAAATGCCAATACACAATATTCTTTTTCGTCAGTAAAACAACTATTTTTGAGGATTTTAAATCCATAAGACTCGATGAATTTTGAAATAGAACTAATAGTTTTTTGTAATTGACCCCAAATTATATCGGGAGCCCTAAAACCAAATTTAAATTCGATTATCAGAATATTAGAAGACAATGACCCTATTAGAGACGGGTCAATAGAACCAATTTTTTGAATGTCAGTAAAAAAATCACTTGTAGGATTTTTTAAAAACGCTCTTGAACCTTGAATAAATGTTCCAACCGATAAAGGAGAAATAGCAGTCCCTAAATTTCTGTTTTTATCCTTCGGATCCAATATTATTAAAAAGCTATTGAATTTTTTTAGTTTCTCCTCATCATCATCATCATCATCATCAGGCTCATTATCCACGGAGATTATTCTTTTATCAATAGTAAAATTAGAAAAGTAGTTCAGCGTATCTAAAAATGAACCGAACTTTATAATTAATATTTCACACACATATCCACTAAATCCCTTAGTGGATATTTCTGCACCATAAATATTTAAAGATCTTAGAAATTTTTTTAACAATCTAACTTGATTTTTTTTATACTCATCAAGCTTATCGATAACATAAATTGTATGGAATGGAGAACGATCTGCGGCGCTTTTCCATTTGCCATATGGAACATCAAAACAAGGAACAACGTTAATTTTAATATTTTCAGCATATGCTTCAACATATGGATGATCAGCATATCTAAGATAAGGAGAAAAGTCTTTTAATGATTTCAACCCTATATCTTTTCCATAGTTTTCAAAATCCTTCTGATCTATTTGATCATTAAACTTTACAAAGATATCGATATCGGCCTCATTCTTAAGCCATGTTCCCTTTTCAAAAGAACCACCAAATACTATATCGGTTACAAAAGAATACGAATCCAAATTATTTGAAACAAAATTTGTAATTCGATCTTTTATCTTATATGCAATGTTATTTAATTGGATTTTTTCTGACTCGCTAGGTTTACAATTATTCAAAAGTTTATCAATTAATTTGTGTATATCATCAGGCATTTCTATTATAAGCATAAATAGTAAACAAGTCAGAATATATAGACCCATTTGAAGTGAGAGTACTTTTTTTTAAACTAATTGTATTCACTTTATCTTCAGAAATAACTCTATCTGAAAATGAAGAAAGGAAATTTGGAATCATATAATTATTATGAATTCGAAAAATGGTAAGATGGGGAGAAAATTTTTGGGTGTCAGAATCCAAAATAGCACTTTTGTTTTTTTCATTATCATATTTTTTTAATACATCATTTATTTGAAAATAAATATCATTTAATTTTTTAGAACTTTCACCATCTAATCCAAGCCAAATAATTCTGGGAGATTTCATATTTGGAAAAATACCTACATTATTAAACACCATATTAAAAGAGGCAAAACGAATCTTTGTTAAATCAGAGATAATACCTTTTGTTTCATGATCGGTTTTTTCTCCTAAAAATTTTATAGTTATATGTAAATTATTTTTTTTAATTGATTTAACATAGCGAGAATTAAAATTGAATTTTTTAATAAGGTAATCTTGAAATTGTTCAATATTGGTATTATTTATATCTATTGCAATAAACAAACGCATTTTATTATGTTAAATACATTTTCAGTATTATATATCAAAGTAATTCGTTAAAAAAATAAATTAAGTTCTATAGTTGGTGAAATTGAGGTTATTAAAATTTTAAAAAGACTCGTCATATGTTTGACAGGAATGCCAGGGGCAGGAAAATCAACTGTTGCTAATTTGCTCAAAGAAAAAAACTTTCATGTTATTATTATGGGCGACATTATAAGAGAAAAAGCGATTGAAAAAGAAATAGAATTAAATGATGATAATATGGGAGAGTTGATGAAGAATTTAAGATATGAACACGGAAAAGAAATAGTTGCAAAATTAATTTTACAGAAGATAAAAAAATTAAATGATGATAAAAATTTTATTGCAATAGATGGAATCAGAAGTTATGAAGAATTTAAGATATTAAAAGATTTAGATTTTGTAAAGCTATTAGCCATACATGCATCATCAATTACAAGATTTGATCATATAAAACAAAGAGATAGATCGGATTCTCCTTCTAGTTATGAAAAATTTTTGCACAGAGATAAAAGAGAAATTGAGGTTGGAATTAGTGAAGCAATAGCACTAGCCGACGAAGTAATATCCAACAATGCCCTTACAATTACAGAATTTAGAAACAATGTTGAAAAAATTATTGCAAAATGGATTACCGAATTTAGAAACTTTGAATCAAAAGATATTATAACTATTTAAATACCGTCATGAATAACGAAAACAATTATAATAATAATATAGATTTAGAAATAATAGTTCAAACATACGTTAATCCTTCTGAGGAATTAGAAAAAGTAACCACTGCATTAAAAAATGTTTTTCCGGATTCTATGTTTACATTAAAAGATAGCAAATTACATTTTTCAACTAAAAAGTTGGAAGAGCTAAAAAAAATAAAAGATCAAATAAGATCAAGGTCTACACTATCAGTTCTAAAAAAAGTTTTATATAATAATCAAAATATGAACATAACCTGGTTTTTATTAAATAAGCAAGCAGCTTTTTCTGGAGTAGTTGCAATAGTTGAAGAAGAAGACGAATCACCATTAGGACCAATAAGAATAACAATTAAAAATCAAGATATAGAGGTGATCATCAACTGGTTTGAAAACTAATTTGAAAATCAACTCACTCTATAAAAAGTTATATAAATGCGCCATTATTCTGCTGACAGGTCCCAATAGGTAGCATCTTTGAATTCTGTTTTGGGTTTTCCCAAAGACTTCCATTCCTTAAAAGATTTCGGATATAGTTTTACATTTGAAATCCCTGCAGTTTTTAAAGCAAAAAAAACCAATCCTGACAAAGTTCCAACACTTCCACAATAAGTTATTATTTCACTATTAAAATCAATTCCCCTATTTTCCATAAATCGTTTAAGTTCAGAAGGTTTTCTCAATATAGAATCTTTTGAACGTATCATGGTATATGGAATATTTTTTGAATTTGGAATATGTTCAGTTAGGAAATTTAATCTTTCACGAGAATCAATTATTACTTTATTTTTATCGTTATGAGCATCTTCCACATATGCAGCATCTGCATAAATAGAATAATCAATATTAATAGAGTGAGAGGATTTATCAAAATTATTAGATTTTTCTTCTATCTCTAAACCCAAGTTTTTCCAGCTGCTATAAGTAACTTCTAAAAGAGAGACATTCTTATGTCCAATGAATTTAAAAGACCAGGCTACTCTTGAAGCTAACGCTCCAAAAGTGTCATCATATACAACAACAGGAGTGTTATCAGATATTCCCAAACTATTCAAAATTTTAACTAGGGATTCTGGAGAATCATCGGATAATAAATCAGCTAATGGTAAAGAAACTGCAGTAGGTATATGGCCTTTTAAATATTCATCTTTTTTTCTAACATCTATAACCCTAACTTTATTTTCTTTTATTAAAGTTCTCAGAGTATCGACATCACACAACAAATTTAATGTCGATGTTGACATGGTATTTTCTCTTTTACTGGAATTTTGTTTTAAATCACCAAGATCTTGTTCAATTTTTTGTTGTTGAGTCATTTCATTCAAGCAGCACATTCGCCCCGTGCGGTTTTTGCAACAAAGTTTGAATCTGTGCCATAATCTTTATATGAATCAGGATTTTCGGCAAATGAAGGTAATTTGATAACAGGAACAAGGATCTTTTTTATATCTTCCAAAGTCTTTATTTTTCCATCACTTTGTCCTATTGAAATTTTATGTACCCAATCATGTAATGTTTCATTACCATTTTTTTCTTCTTTATAACACTCAATTATTTTAAGAACTACATCGATAACTCGTTTGGCTGGAACTCGCATAACAATTTTCCCTAATTCACCAGTCTCACCAGTACTGCCAGCAAAAAGCATTGTATATATAGGAGCCATGGAGTTCCCTAGTCGAGTAGCGCCGCCATAAAATCCAATGGTAGCTACTTCATGCTGACCACAAGAATTAGGACATCCGCTAATTTTGATTGTAGAAGTATGAAGATCGTTGTCCATGTCAAAATTTAATTCTAGAAACTTACTTTGAATTTCTTTAGCAAGCCTATGAGAGTTAGTTATAGCAAGATTACATGATGTTGTTCCAGAACAACCTACAGGAGAAACAATGGTATTAGCGCCAGGATTACCAAGCCCAATACTAGATAATTTAGTAAATAGTTTAGGTATCGAGTCTGATTCAACATATCTAATAAAAAAGTTTTGTTGTGGGGTAGTTCTAGCTTTTTGTTCTATGGAGAATTCTCTAATACATTCCGCTAAAACACGAAGCTGGTTTGAAGTAATATCACCAGCTCCTAGTGTTATAGATACACTATAATAGCCAGATTGTTTTTGAGCGATCACATTAGTATTTAACCACCTCTCATACGGAGTTTGTATACTATCAGAATTTATCAGTGGCAGTATTTTTTTGCTGGATATAGTTGAAATATGATTATTGGCTTTATTGTCGTTGTTTAAAATACTTTCAAAGGTATTTTTTGTGGGAATCGATGTGGTTGCTTCTACTATATCACGCTCCTTTAACAATAAGGCTTGGAATTTTTCCCACCCCATCTCATTAACTAAATAGCGCATTCTATTTCTTGCAGGGTTATCACGATTACCCAATCTATCATAAACCCTAATAGTAGCCATAGAAGTAGATAAAAGTCTAGATTCAGGAGTGAATTCTTCTAAAAGATGTGCTATAAACGAAGCAGCTCCCAATCCCCCTCCAAGATATATTCTAAAGCCTCGAATTCCATCTCGAATAGTAGGAACCAATCCTACATCGGCTATTCTTACAAAACCATGTTCAGGGCAGCATGCAAAATTAAATTTAAATTTTCGAGGCAAATTCTGGCACATAGGATTCCTTAAAAAGAATTTTGCAATAGCTTTTGCATATATGGTTGTATCAAAAGGTTCATTGGAACATACTCCTGCAAAATGGCTACACATTACATTCCTAATAGTATTACCACAGGCTTCTCTTGAGGTTAGACCGCCTTCAGCTAGGCCTCTAACTACTTCACTTACATCCTCTAATTGCACCCAGTGTAATTGAATATTTTGCCTGGTGGAGACATGTGCAGAACCTATAGAAAATGATTCAGCCAAGTTTGCAATTTTTTCCATTTGTTCTGGACTGATATCACCCCCAGGAACCTTTATTCGAATCATGCTAAAATCACTATTTAATCTAGATCCATATGCACCGTTTTGGAGCCTAAAACGCCTAAACTCATCGGCGTTTAATTGATCTTGGCGAAAAAGTTTTACTTTATTAGCAAAATATTCTGATTCTTCTACCAATCCCCAATTTTCATCAGAATTTAAATTTTTGTTTTTTGAGGAAGAAAGAATATCAGAATCTACAGAACTTACCAATATTATATATATATTGATTGTAAACCATATATCTCTTTTGGATATATAAAGAAGTTATAAAAAATATTAAAATATAATTGCAATAGAATTAGAAAAATTTATACTTACTTGTAAAAATACAATATTGAAGGTGGGGTCGTAGCGAAGCCTGGAATCGCAACGGGCTCCAGATCATATAATGGGCAATTATAGAAGAAACCCGTGGATCAGGGGTTCAAATAATATGTCTTTATAACCATATTAGAACAAATCCCTTCGGCCCCATCCTATTTTTTAACCAAATATAAATTAGATATTATGATATCCTAGGAAATATACCAAAAATATTTTCAATTTTTATTTATATCGTGATTTGTTGCATGATTCACTAATCCTTTTTTTTGTTAACGTTTTAGTATTACACTCATAAAGTAAACCGTCATAATTTAATACAATTTCCTAAAAACATATATAGCATAATTTTAACTGTTATTCGAATCGAGTAACAAAGCATATATCAAGTAACTATGCAAGACTAGTTAATCCCTTTATATTATATTTAACGAAGTTATATAATTCATCAATAAAAAAATAATCAGAATCAGACAATGAGGCGTGGTCATAATTAAAATTATCTTTTGATATATCTCATAACAGCTTAAAGATAGCCCTTGGGATATGTTTTTGATAAACAGTAATCCAAATAGTAGATCTTGATAGATTAAAGGAATTCATCCTTTTTTTAACATTTTGTATTTGATAGGTTATATACCATGGTCTAGTATACCGAGGAAACGTGGTAGGCCGTATGCATATTCTCCACCAATAGCAATTTTAAGATGCTTTATTGTAAGAATATGATTTAAAATTGATTCCAACAATGCCTTACATATTTTTTTAAATATGGACTGTCCGTATAACAATAAACTAGCCCTGGCATGTGGCCTAGTATCCATTCCATGCAACAGATGTACATTTGACAGGAGACTCAAAACTATGTCTACAGATATAAAAGTCAGGATATCAGCAATGGGATATCTGTTTATTGCAGAGCGATTGTTGATGGTTGAAGACCATTCTATAACAGCAATAGACAGTACTCTGATAAAAGCAAAGGGTCGTGTATGGCATAAATCATCAATGAAAAAAGGAATAGTACCTTATCCATGTATTTATACAGATGCAAGGTGGTGGGATTATAGTCACAAAAGGATGGGTCTTTGGATATAACTACATATAACATCTACAACAGCAGCGGGAGAGATAGTAATACCGTTGACAGCCGATATATCTACTACTAACGTACAGGATAACCAGATGTAAGTTACTTTAACAGCATCATCTAATTTTTCTAATCCTTCGATATTCGCTTTACACACCGTACATTATATGACAGCTGACCCACGATATGACGCTATGAAACTGTACGAATACTGCAAAAAGATATTACATGTCCTCTAGAGCGATATGAAGGTAATTCTAAAAAGAGGTTTGAAATCGTATGCTTTTATGAATCGGTATTAGGACAGTCCATCTATAAGAGAAGAGGAATATCTATAGAACCTTTGATAGAGGAAACAAAAACAGTCTTTAGGATAGACCAGTTACCACTACGCGGATTTCATGCGGCATCTGCAATTGTACTCTTATCAGTTTTGCTTTATCAGATAATGCTATAATATAACTGTTAAACAGAAAAATCTAATCCAAAATCAATAAAATATATGCTTGGAACTTGCTGATATAACAGTAAAGTTAAGTGATTTGGAATTATGACCATGCCTCAATAATATTATATGATCATAATCGCAACTAAAAATTGCTATATTAAAATATATAGATTATTGTGTGTTCGTCAAATAGCCGTCAAGTATGGTTAAAGCATATCTGGCATATAATTTCAATACTTGAATAAATGATATATAAGCATTTTCCAATATAATAAAAATGTAAAAATAGATAAATGACTATCAAAATTCCCTATACAATAAAAGTACAGGTATTAAAAGAATGGATTCAAGGATTTTCTCGAGATAAAATAGCAAAAGAAAATAGTATTGGTACTGGAACGGTTACAAGTATTATTCAGCAAACCAAAAGAGATATTCCCGATATATATTTAATGAGAGAGCTTGCTTTAAAAATACAAAAAGAAAATCTAGATATAAACTATTTTGCTTCGTCAGTTAGATTAAAAAAAGTATTGGATAGATTAGAATTATCAGAAGAGAAGATAGAGGAGTTTCTTGAAGAGATATCTATTTATTGTTTTAAGCAACAAATAAACGAAAAAGAGTTTATATTAAAAATAGATAAAGTATCAAATTTGGCAGACAACCTTGAACTTCCAATACCGGATATTCCTTTTCTTATTAACCAACTTACAAAGCAAGTAGATGAACTTAGGAGAGAAATAGCAACAAAACAAAATCAAATGAAACAACAGATGGAAGAGTACAAAATAACTGTAACGGATTTGAAAGACTATCGATTAAAAAGACCTCTTTTAGAGAAAACACATGAGCTAGAAAAAATATTAGACAGAAAAAATGATGAAATATCCATAATTATGAAGGAATTGATGGATTTTGTGGAACAAAATGAGAAACTAAAATCTTCAAAAGTTGTTTCAGAAAGTGAATTTATTGAAATGAATAAAAAACTCCCGGTTAATAATCCACTTAATATAAAAGAATTAACTAAGATAACTGAGGAGATTTTTTATCATCCTAGTCGTTATGTTGAGATAATTAAATTAATCCGTGACCATTATCCTATCAATTCTAAAGAAAAAATTACTAATTTAAGTCAAAAAGACAAGACAAACAAGATATAAATAATTAAATTATAATTCTAACTTTATTTACGATGTAACAATATATCAAATTCAATGGCATTAGATATATTTTTGATAGCAATTATAAAATGACATTAGTTTATCAAATAAAGAGTATTAGATTTGGACAGGTCAGACCAATCAGCTTTTTCCAAATATATTAAATTAATTTAACAAATGAGATAGATTTTATTTGATTTTCTACGAGCGAGTCTAATGGTTTTTGTTACATTTTTACTACTGAAAGTGGATCCACTTTCAGTATTCTAAATTGAGAATTTAAATTTCCTTTATATAAAAACAACAAATAAAAAAAGTTAATTTATCGCAATAAGGTTTTGCAAATATTAATTAAACATATTTGGAGGTTTGAATCCCTCCGGGCCCGCTACGATAAAGGTGCTTTTAAGTGAACTCTACTAATAATAGAATATAGTGCTTTTTTTGTATGATTCAGTAAATCGTTTTTTTGGTTAACGTTTTAGTGCTATATCTGCAAAGTAAATAGTCATAATTTAAACCGATTTCCTAGAGACAGCACAATTTAATTGTTATTTGAATCGTAGCAAAGCATTTGGGACAGTGTTAATCAAAATAATATCCCAAGGGTTTGCTTTAAGCTGTTGTAACTATATATTGCAAATTGATTTAAATTAGACCATGCCTCCAATACTTAAAATAATTTTTTTAGTATAGAATTATAGAATTAATCAAATAATAATTTTTTTATATTATTTAAAAACAAATATTCAAATAAATATTCAAATAATAAATAAATTAATTGGTATCATTCTGCCCCTATAAGACCTAAAAAGTCAAATCCGTCTGGATCTTGTGGATTTTCTTTTAATTTGACAATCGATATTAAATGACCATCTGGATCCTCTATGATAGCATGTTTTCCAAATCCTTCTTCGCGAGGTTTTTTGAAAAATACTACTTCTTTTTCTTGCAAATTTTTTATCGTTTGATCAAAATCACTAGCAGATAACCCAATTAAAATATGTTGACCTGATTTGAGTTTTTCTTTACGTTTTGCTGGATGTAAAGCCAATACCGTTTCTTTATTAAAAAATTCAGTCCATTCGTCTGACCTTTTCTTTAGTGGAATATTTAATACTTCCTTATAAAATTGAACTGACCTATTCATATCCGAAACCAAAAGTATAACGGCACTTAATTTTCTAAATGACATCTAAACTATTATATCGCTTCCAAATTATGAACTTTTTGTATTTTCGTCATTTTTTTTAACAATTTGTATTTTAATAAATCTTAAAATCTTTATTTATGTTATTAATGATATTATTCATTGCCAAACAAACTTTTTTTTATTTATGTTGCAAAAAATGAAGAATGGAAACAGCGCTACGAAGAAGATTGGACTTATGTTTCATCCATGGCTAGATTTTTCAAGTGGTGGATAAAACATGAATTTGATATAGATATAGAACTAGAATCAGATATTCTACCTGTAATACCTGGAAAAATTTTTGATAAGCCATCGCTAGCATATCTTTTAAAAGACCATTCGGAACGGGGACATTCTATTTTTCATTTTTATCTACCATATTTTAAACCTCTATGGACAGATTGTCGTCCTTTAGACGGCTATCACGCAGATAATTTTGGAATGGTCACTTGGCATCGACCTAAACCCCTATCGGCATCTTCTGATAAGAATGAAAAATATTTTGCAGACAATAATTGTGCACAAATATCTCATATCATATCGCATGAATTTCTTCGACGCGGTGCTAAAAAAAGAAAAGAATATTTTACTGATATTCATAAACTATGGAATCTACATCTTGATGGCTCTGAGCCATTTTTATATTATAATCGACATTTTAAAAGGGTTTCAACAAATAGTGAATATCGATATATCACTATGGACTTGACAAAACTTTGATATTAATTGTATTAAAATATGGATGTTATTCTATAATGGATTTTCGTTTAAAAAACAATGATCATGTGATAAAAAGTGGGGCAATTATTTCTACTATAGGGGTAATCATGTTAATTTTATTTGGAATGATTTTATTAATATTCCCTGTAATAAAAATATGTGATAAAAATTGTATTTTTGTTTCTACCGCCCCAAAATATCTTAAACAGTTAATAAATCCCCTGTTTCTATTCATCTCATTAATACTAATATCATTAGGGGTATTTTTAATTAGAATTGTAAAATGGAAAACATAGATCGAAGATTTTAATTAATAATGGAATTATTTTGAAATTATCATATTTTTAAAAAGTCATTAAATTAAAATGGGTGTCTGTGTAAATATAATTCGTTTTTATGATAAATCCATTTAAAAAGTGGAAGCCTAAAGGTAAAATTTATAGCTTTAGATGTTCACAATGTGGTGATGCTTTCATCTCTAGCCATAATCTTGATGCTCCCCTTTGTGGTACCTGTATACAAAAAATAAAATCATTAGATTCAACAGTAGATAACGAAAAAAAATGTTCCGAATGCGGAAATATCGGCGTAATTTATGGAAAGGATAGATGTCATTCATGTTATTTTAGTTTTAAAAAAAATAACTAATTTTTAGACCCTTAAATTGATTCTTCATTATGGTGCTCTATAATAGATGGGCTCATTATTCTAAACATAGTAGTGAGATATCAGATTTGATGTTAAAGTATAAATTTTTATATTGTTCCTTTTTTTATATAAAAAATATAAAATAGACAAATTAAGGCAACAATCACACCTGATTTTTATTAATGAAGAATATAAAAAAGAAAGTATTCTTAATTACAAATGTAGTAATTTAGAATGAATATAATTTAGCAGATTTTGAAGTTTAACCTTGTGCATAATTAATTATTTAGTAATAATATAACTTAAATCATCGGTAATAAAAAAAGTATGTTCAGCCTGAGATACAACTTTATTGTTACCTTCAACAAGAATTGGATAAGATCTAATGTTTTTCTTTTTTATCAAATATTCCACCATATCACGTAACATAGATTCATCATAATCTTTAACTAACCACCGTATAGCAAAAGGTAATGTTTTATATCGATTCCATAAATAGGCAATAAAAGCATCTGAATCTTTATCCTTAGTTGGTTTTCTAGAAATTAGAGAGAAAATGTTTTTGATTTTTCCCTCATAAACAATTCCCAAGCCATCTCTAGTCGTAACAAAAGGTTCAATTGCATATGCTTGGTTATTGACCAAAGAAAAAGAAGATCCTAATGTTTTAATATTTGGAATAGATTTTCCGGCATGAACAATATATTGGTCTAATGAATGACCACTTAAATTTTGAACTGGTTTTAGACCATTATGTATTATAGTATTTTCAATTGTTTTTCCTATTTCACTTGATTTTGTGTTAATTTTTGCAATTTTAATTGCTTCAGATAATGTTAATTCAGTAATACTTACTAACTGATTGTATTTTGGATTATAAGAAATAGTAACTGCTGTATCAGCAATATATCCATCGATATGAACACCTAAATCGATTTTAAGAACATCAGTATCTTTGACTTTTATCTGATCTTCCGGTTCGGCGGTATAGTGTGCAGCTATTTCATTTAAACTAACATTTACAGGGAATGCAGGATTTCCTCCAAGTAAAGTAATTTCATTTTCTATAGATTCACATATTTCAAATAGAGTTCTCCCGATATGATTTTTTTTGCGAGCATTCTCTCTAACTGTAGAAGCGATCTGACCCGCAAGTATATAATTTTCCAGTATCATAAATCAGAAATAATAACAATCTTAGATAATATAATAATAATGCAATTTATTTTTCTACCATTTAAATTAATTAAAATAAGATTAAAATTAGACAAAAAATTTCAGAATATAGAAGGGGATCGTTGTCTAGCATGGTAGGATGCCAGCCTTGGGCGCTGGAGGTCGTCGGTTCAAATCCGGCCGATCCCATTTTATTTGTGTAAATGAATTTTAAATCAAATAACAGGTAATAGTAAAAATAGATAAATTAATAAAATAAAATAATTATACTCTTCTACCTCTACGACCACCAGGCTTTCTTGTTGTATCATGGGGTACAGGTGTAACATCATCTATTCTCCCTATACGGAATCCGGCTCTTGCTAAAGCTCTTATTGCAGCCTGAGCACCGGGACCGGGAATTCTAGGCCCCACTCCACCTACTGCTCTAACTCTAATATGGAGTGCATTAATGCCTTTGCTCTTAGCAGCATCTGCAGCAGAAACAGCTGATTTCATAGCTGCGTAAGGAGATGATTCGTAACGGTCTGCGGTTACATGTCTACCACCGGAGCTAATAGAAATGGTTTCTGCACCGCTTATATCAGTAATATGAACCAGAGTATTATTGTAACTACTAAAAATATGGGCTACTCCCCATTTATACTGAGTAATTTCTTCTTGGGACATTAATATAAAATTTTTTGTTGATCACATTTAAAAACCTTCTTAAGATAAATGAGTAAAACCTTTATTTTTTAACAATTTCCTTTGTTTATTAGGACATTCTACAAAAACTTTGCCTATACCTTTGATAACTCTACCAATTATAAAAAAATCCAAACAATATTTTTTTACCAGAGTATCAACTTTGCTTAAATTTTTTTTTGCAATTGTTCCAACTACATGATATTCTTCTCCGCCATAAAATATTAAATCATCTAAATCAAGGTTATTTATTATTGAAAATTTTTGCAATTCTGAAGGAATGGGTATTTTATCTTTATATATTAATATATCCACTTTACTTTCTTTCGCTAGTTCATATAATGACAGAGCAAGACCATCACTAGAATCTATTGAAGAAGAAAGATACTGGGACAATTTTAATCCGAAATTAACTGGAGGGAATGGATTTAAAACAGAATTAATAGATTTCTTTTTAAATAAATAGTTAGGGCTCTTTAAATTATTTAACAATATCTTCAAGCCAGAAGAACTATACCCAAATGGACCAGAAACTATCACATAATCACCAGTAACAGCACCATTTCTTCTAGGGACATTTGAATTATTGTTGGAAAAACCCAGCATATAACAATCAATGATAAGTTCTTTAGATTGATTGATATCTCCACCAATTATAAAAAAACCAAACTCCTTTGATGTTTGCGAAAATCCTTTAACTATATCATCAATATTCCACTTATTTAGATATCTAGGGATTCCTAAAGAAGTTAAAGCAATAACAGGTTGTATCCCTTTTGTGCTTAGATCACTTATACAAGAAACGAGAGATTTCCTAGCTATTTGCTTAAATGTCATTTTAGGTGGTATATCAGTATGTTCTACCAACATATCACAAGTAATTGCTAAAGAATATTCTTTATTTGACTTTTTAATAACTTTATTTAATGGAATTAAAGAGATATCATCTTTACCAAATAAAGGTTCCATATTAGTTACATCCATTTTGGACATAATTAAAGCCAATATCTGCTTTTCATCAAATCTTTTCATAAATTTCGTATATTTTACTATAAATCAATTTATATAGAGAATTGGAACGGGCTTTTTCGGATTCTAGAGATATTCTTAGAACGTGTTCTGTGTTTGAAGGTCTTACAAGAACCCATGAATTATCATCAAAAATAAATTTAAAACCATCCTCATCCATCACTTGATTTGAATAAGGTGTTAGAATTTTAGAGATTTTTTCAAGCATATCATTTAATTTAATTTCAGGTTTAATTGGAAGTTTGGTTCTAATCTGTATAAAATTTGAAGCTAAATGTAAACATTCATCAACTATTTTTTGATCTAATGAACAAAGTATTACACTAGCTAAAAGTCCATCTCTACAAGATGTAAAATCGGGCATGATAAAACCACCACTACTTCCTTCGCCTCCAGCTTCACCATTAACTTCAGTTATTTTTTTTATAACATTCGATTCTCCAACCTTTGAATAAAAGACCTTCCCACCATATTCTTTAATATATTTTTCAATAGAACCACTTGAATCTAAACTGATGACAAATTTTTTAATTTTATTATGAATTGCACCTGCAACACACAATAAAAGAGTCAAATCCGGACTAAGACTTTCCCCCTTATTATTAACAATTACCAACCTATCACCATCCATATCAAATGCAAATCCAAAATTTAATTTATTTAATTTGACTAACTCGCGTAACTCATCCAAATGATCAGATGTTGGGTCTGGGCCTCTTGAAGAAAAACCAAATATATCATTTATACTCAAGTATTTTATTTTATAAATTTGAAATAATCTGTTAACATAGTTACAAGCAGCACCACCCCCAAAATCCAAACCAACTTTAAAATCGGATTTAATATCATTAGAAATAGGAACATAATTTATCAAATCGTTCAAATAAGTCGATTGAGTTTTACTATATTCACCAGTAGAGATATATCCATGAGTTGCATTTTTTAACATAATATTTAATTCCTCCTCAAATAATCCCCTTCCATTAACTAATAATTTTAAACCATTCCACTCCATAGGATTATGAGAAGCAGTAATCATAATTGCACCACTATATTTTCTAGATTCTCGAAATAATACAGGGGTTGGAACAATACCCAGATCATAAACATTTATCCCTTGCTCCAAAAGACAGCCTACTACAATATCACTGATAATTTTTCCCGAATGCCTACTATCTCGAGCAATAACACAAGATAATTGATCAAAATTATTACGAATATACGAACTAAAAAGTCTTGAGAACCTGCTTATATCTTGAAGGCTGAGATCGTCTCCAAATATTCCCCTAATTCCCGAAATAGAAACCTTCACAAAATCAATATAATAAATTCAATAATTTATTTTAAATGGAGGTAATTAATAAATACATTTTAAGAAAAACGTGAACCTGTTAAAATGACTTCACAGTGTTCACAGATACTTTTATCAATATTTGATTCGATACTGTGATGTACATCACAGATAATAAAGGTATAACGCATAAAATTACATAGTTGAATAAATTTAGTCATTGTACTCGGTGTATAAGCCTTATTCATAGAAAGATCTTTGGCTATATCATTTATCATTTTCATTACTTCAAAATTGTTTTCAAGTTTTGTTACTAAAGACAAATCACCTCTTGTTCCCCGTCTATAATTACTAACTGCAGCCTGAGTAATACCTAAAAGTTTAGCGACGGTTTCTTCTTTAAGATTATAATCATGAATTAGTTTTTTGGATAAAATTGCACGAATAGCAGGAATCAAAGATTTGGATTCAATTTCAGAAGGCAAAAGCATAATAAATTTTCAGGTTTCTAATTATATAAGCATTATTAATGAAAAAAATTTAAAACAAAAAATATTTGGGTGGATATGGAATTAGCCTTCTTCCCAGCCTTTATCAAATACACCGTTTTTATGTAAAGGAACTGGTTGGCCTGAAGTATATTCCATTGGTCTCATCCAGAAAATAGCATGGGTTGGGCAAACACCTAAACATGCGCCATCAGATATACATCTTTCTGGATAAAAGACAAATGCTTTGCCTCTTTTCCAACCTTCAACAGGTTTAACACGGAGTACATCTGGACCTAATGCAGTACAAATCTCTACACAAAGTGCACACCCAATGCATCTTTGTTCATCAACATCTGGAAGTATAGCAATTGGCATCTAATAATTCACTAAACGTTTTTTAACAATAAAACTATTTAAACTGTATGCCAATAGCAAAACAGTGTTATACAAAAAGATAAAAAAATAGTGAAAATGTTGTTAATTAATTCTATTTTTTTATAGTACGCATTGTATCTACTTGACCGCTATGAAGCCAATCTTTTAGTTCGTCATGTGATGGTTTTGCATCATGTTTTCCTTGCAGGTGTAAATGAAGCAAAACATAATTTACTTGATTCAATATAACCTTGTTGGCTTCGTCGCCTTTACGAGTCCTTGTTTTTAAATCTTCTGGAACAGTTTTCCACCATTCC
>JBDUES010000224.1:0-3712 GCA_040297625.1 Candidatus Nitrosocosmicus sp.
AAACAGGCGTCAAGTATCATGAAGTACATATCTATAAACTACTTCACAAATGGGGCTTCTCATCAAAGGTTCCAGAGAAGAGATTTGTAAATTCAGATTCAAAGGAGGAGAAAGAGTCCTTCAAAAAGGGATACAGGAGACACTCTCGCAAATCCCAGAAGGATTCACAATAGCATCAGTACAGGATGAATCTATATTTGTACATGATGTACTCATCAGAAGAAAATTATGGCTTCCAAAAGGAATTAGACCGGTAGTTACGGTTACAGGCTCACATCAGAGGTCATGTGTATTTGGTACACTTACGATGGAAGGCAATCAGTTGTTTCGACAGTACCATATGTTTAACCAGGACACTTTCCTAGACTATTTGAAACAAGTAAAGAAAAGACTAGGAAAGAAGGTTGTCATGTTTACAGATAGGGCACGTCAGCATATCAATCAAATAATGTAAAGGAATATTTGAAGGCGAATAAGGATTCTTTAAGGATAGTCTATTTCCCAAAAGGTTCACCTGAATTTAATGCTGTGTTGAAGAATGTTGGTAGAGACAGGGAAAGTACAATCTATTAGTATCAAAGTATTATCCTAAATTTACCGATTTGAAATCATCAATTGCTAGATATTATAGGACAAGGCGCTTCAACCTAGATATAGTAAAGTATCTGTTGAGGGAATCGAATTAGCATATTTATGTTAGTCAGTATAGTAAAATGCAAAATAAGGATTCTGATTTAATTTATATAGATATTGAAACATAGGTTATTGAGAAATTAAAAGAGTTAGAGAGAAAGCTTGATAATAGAAATGATAATTTAATTTTTTAATGAATACCTATATTGATCTATCTTTAAAATCTACAAACCTGCTTATCTCAAGTATCTCTAAATCGAAGCTGAATGTTTCATGTATTTTGACAAGATCAGAATGAATTATTTTACAGTAATCTTTTTAGAAAAGTTTTAGATCTTTGGTATTGTTGAATTTTATGTGTATTCAATAATCTACAACTGATCATCTAATTTGGATAACTCTTGTTGTAAAAGACGTTTTTTAATATTTTTGGATCGTAAATTATCTATATAAGATTTGAATTCTTTCTGATAACCAAGCGAGAAATAAATTTTCTTCATTCTTTTGAAATAGTGTAATGCTGTTCTGTATGATTCTCGATTCGGCCTATTTACAAAACTTTCTCCTAATATTTTATAAAGATCCGCTGCTCTTTCAGGAAAACTTTTTTTTAACGCTTTTGCAACTTTTTCCTTAAGATATATATCGCATTTGTCATTCTGAGAAGCTACTTTATATGCCAAGTATAAATCATCGTCTTTGAGATAAATGTCTATTAATTCACAGTAATGTTTTTTCTTTTCTAGTTTTAAGATTATCTCTTCCTTTATATTTTTCCACGTATCTATTGATTGAGATGTTTTTCTTATTTTTTCAAGCAACTCTTCTTGATCTTGTGATTTAATACTAAATGCATTCATATAATGGGAAAGAGCCTTTTCTTTATTTTCTTGTCTGAATTCCAAATCTCCTAATTTTATATATAGATCAATTTGTTCCAATCCTTTGGCATATTCTAATGCCATATTACAATAAATTATAGATTTCTCTATTTTTCCTATTGATTCAAGATATTCTACATATCTAAAATAGCAATACTTTAATTCTTTTTCGCATATTTGGATATATTTTTCATAATCTTTATTTTTTTCATATAGGTCCAATAGAAGATGAACCATTTTGGAAATGATATAATGATCATATCCACCTTTTTGTTCTTTCTTTTTCTTTATTCTATTTTCAATCTCTTTTAAAACAAGATTTTCCATAAATATAAAATCGTTACCAGTATTACATGAATCTACAATTGCTTTAGGAATGAAATCCGAAAAGGAATTCTCTTCTTTAAGAAACATCTTTAAATTATCTTCATGGATTTTCTGTTTGTTAGGCCACTCTATATCCAAATTCTGCAACATTTTAGAATATATTTCAACTAGTTGTTCTACAAACTGTACAAAAATACTACCATCACCATCATAATAATCCACTTTACTATAGTTTTTTATGCATTTTTCGAGGATAGATTTAATTATATTAAATGATTCTATGTCCCTTTTTATTTTGTACTCTTCTAAAACTTCACTGAATTCTTCTAGTTCTTCTAATAGTCTAGGATTAGGGTAAAACTCTTCATTAGAAGAAAAAAGTCGTTCTATTTTATTCTCAAGTGCTTTTAAATTATGATCAGAGTAATCCAAAATTATTGCAGGGTGTAGACAAATCCATCTTTCGATTATAATTAATATCTCTTCTTTGCTCTTTTCCTTTATGTCTTCAAGAAATAGATCAATGTCAGTAAATTGTTCGTGTTTGTAAATCCAATTTAATAAAAGAGAAACTGAATGTTTACAAAACTCTTCATAGTCATACGGACATGTACAGGTTGAAAATATCTTGTCATTTTCATTTC
The DNA here is from genome assembly GCA_040297625.1 of Candidatus Nitrosocosmicus sp. GTDB lineage: Archaea > Thermoproteota > Nitrososphaeria > Nitrososphaerales > Nitrososphaeraceae > Nitrosocosmicus. The sequence continues at coordinate 2,486 of JBDUES010000224.1, forward strand.
TTATCTTTACATGATAACTTGGACTTTGATTACCCTCTACTTCCCCGATTAAATGATTTCCATGAATTATTTGTTTTGAGATTCGTTTTTCTTTAAAATATGATAATCCTTTTCTATAAACTTTATCTGAACACAATCGTTTAACATCTTTAGCATCAAAATTAGAAAGACTATTTTTTATGGAATTAAGCATTATCTTGTTTAAAATAGAATCAATCCATCAATTATTAATTTGTAAACTAATCATATTATGATTGTTTTAACAAACAAAATAATTATGATAATGGAATTAAAAATTGAGAATCAGGGTGTTATTGATATCTTTTTACCCAATACTATTGACATTAATATGAAAGCAATTGAGAACATTACGGCAGTAGGAAATATCAAATCAAAGGAAAGGGATGAAGGTAAAGATTGGGTTATGCCTCTAACATTGATTACTGATTGATGGGTTTGCATATACATAGCAGCTAATGCTGGACCAATAGAAGATCCAATTATTCTCAACATAGTACTCATTCCCATAGTCACTCCTGTATATTCACGTGGTGTAGATAAAATAGTCACATTCACTGCACCAACTGAAGCAAGTGATAATCCTGCAGATAATAATGCCAAACCTGTAGAAATTGATATTTCTGTTGAGTGGAATAATAACAATATTGAAAAACTAGATGCAGTTAAAATCGAACCCAAGATAATTGGTTTTATTGATCCTAACTTGGAGATGATAAATCCAGAAGTCGGTCCAAATACTAAAAGCACAATTGCGAATGGTAATTGAATCTTACCAGTATTTATTGCATTTTCTCCAAATCCTATAGGCTCAGGACTTTGTACTAAAATTGGAATAGTTTGAAATATCATAAACATGGACATCCCAACAATCATTATGATCATATTTGAAAGCAAAATAGGGGGTTTCAGGAAAATTTTAAAATCAATTAATGGATATTTTGTTCGCCTTTCAATATAAATGAAAAAGAAAAGTGAAATAACTCCAACTACTATAAACGGAAAAATATTTTCTAAAGATGAATAAGAATTAGCGAATTTATTATCAATCAGATTTAAATTAATATTATTAGGTGTTGATGATTAGATCTCTTGCATAATTGCTTGCAAACAGCTTTATGATCATTAGTTCCTTATCAACCTGTTCTTTAGTTGCTTTCCTATGATAGGTTATCCAAAAAACCATTGCTTTTCAAATCATTTACCGGC
>JBDUES010000225.1:0-10684 GCA_040297625.1 Candidatus Nitrosocosmicus sp.
AAACTCTTGTACTGATAGACCCGTAAATGATTTGAAAAGTAGTGGTTTTTTGGATAACCTATCATATGAAAGCAATGAGAGACCGGGTTGATGAATAACTAATGGTCATAAAGCTGTTTGCAAGCAAATATGCAAGAGATCTAATATATTATCTAGTGCTAATCATAAATAAGAAGGGTATTATGTAATGTCTAGTCTATTTTTATGTAATGAAAAACAAAAAGATAACATATACAAAGATCCTTTAACATTTATTGATACACTTGACAGTAATAAACACATTGTGCTTTATTATGAAAACCGGGAATTTGGTCAAAAGATTCAGTTCCAATTCATAAGAAACGGATTACTAAAGGGACAAAACTGTATCTATATTACACATAATGATGATGTATCGTCAATTGAAAATGAAATGATGAATAACGATATCGATGTTGAGGAATTCAACAAAAAAGGTTTATTAAATATATACAAAATACCTGATATTCTAAACCATCCAAAAGGTGTAATTGAAGGGGCCAAAGAGATTATAAATAAAATGTTTTATGGTTTGACACCTCCATTTCGTTTGGTAGCAAGAATGCTCGATGAAATAAATACAAAAGAACAAATCGAATCTAGTCTGGCTTTGGAACAAGTATACCATTCTAATTTTCACCAATTTAATGGTTTACTATTATGTCCATACGATGTTAGTAACAACCCACTCAATACTCAAGGAAAATGGGTGGAGACCATATTGGAAAACCATCATTCAGCCATCTTTGTTACCGCGACAGCAGAGCAAGGAATAGCATTTGATATGAATTAAAAATACATTTGAATTTTTTTAAAAAAATTAATTATATATAAAACCAAGATTAAATTTATTTTTATCATATGTGGATAGTTAATTAACTAACATTGTTTTAATAGGACTAAATATTTTAATAATAATTAAATATTTCTAATGACTAACTGATCCTGTTGCACTACTTACTTCAATTTAATTTCTGTATTGCATAGTTTCTATTTTTTGTTGTAGCATTTCTTTTTAAAAAATAAAATAACATAATAAATGAAATATAGCTAATCTTAACCTACAGTTCTTTCAGTATAGCTAATAATTTCTTTGCCTTTTATAAAACCATTTAATATCTATATGATTTATAGTAATTTGTTTGATACATCTAATCATCACCCAATTAAAATCAACTTTGCTAAAAAGCGATATCTAAAGGGTATTCATATATAATACTTAGAGCCTATCCTAAAATTATTTTTCTATAGATGATGATACTATACTGCCTAACATAAATTCATACAATTGTAAAATAATTTTACTCTCAATACATTTAGCTTAGTTACTCATTTCTATACCTCATTGCCTACTATCGTTTCTGATGATGTTTCTCTTGAACAGTTGAACGATGCATATAAAAAAGAAACAGATGCTGACATAAAAGAAAGAATTCTACTTGTTAGGCGTGTTAGGTTTGATAGTCAGGAAGCATCCAAAGTAGCAATAGAAAGAGAATTACACAAATCCAGATGGTGGGCCTACAAGTGGCTCAATAGATTCGATAAACAGGGTTTAGAAGGATTAAAAGACAAGCCAAGGAGCGGTAGGCCTCCACTAATTCCAGAAAAAAAGATGTTAAAGATAAGACAGGAGATATCCGAAAACCCATCTGGTTGGCACAGCAGGCCAAACAAATAATGGATATAATATATAAAAAAACAGGCGTCAAGTATCATGAAGTACATATCTATAGACTACTTCACAAATGGGGCTTCTCATCAAAGGTTCCACAGAAGAGATTTGTAAATTCAGATTCAAAGGACGAGAAAGAGTCCTTCAAAAAGGGGTACGGAAAATACTCTCGCAAATCCCAGAAGGATTTACAATAGCAGCAGTACACAGGATGAATCAATATTTGTACATGATGTACTCATCAGAAGAAAATTATGGCTTCCAAAAGGAATTAGACCGGTAGTTACGGTTACAGGCTCACATCAGAGGACATGTGTATTTGGTACACTTACGATGGAAGGAAAACAGCTTTTTAGACAGTACGATATGTTTAACCAGGACACTTTCCTCGACTATTTGAAGCAAATAAAGAAAAGACTAGGAAAGAAGGTGGTCATGTTTACAGACAGAGCAAGACAGCATATCAATCAAAGAAGGTAAAGGAATATTTGAAGGAGAATAAGGATTCTTTAAGGATAGTCTATTTCCCAAAAGGTTCACCTGAATTTAATGCCGTTGAAGAATGTTGGAGACAGGGAAAGTATGATTTGTTAGTATCAAAGTATTATCCTAAATTTACCGATTTGAAATCATCAATTGCTAGATATTATAGGACAAGGCGCTTCAACCTAGATATAGTAAAGTATCTGTTGAGGAAAGTGAATTAGCGTATTTATGTTAGGCAGTATATTAAGCAAGAGACATGCAGATCTAAAAGATAAAAAATCGCTAGTTATTGAACTTGGTACGAATTATTGATTTTTTTAAGTTGAACCTTCTGTGAGTTTAAAAAATAAGGATCACAATCAAATAATTAAAGTATTGACTAAACATTATGGTTTTACAGTATAACGACAAAGTGGTAGCCATATTCAATTAAAACACAAGGACGGCAGAAGAGTTACTGTTCCAATACATAATCCAATTAAAGTTGGTGTATTAAAAGCAATTATTGAACAAGATAAAACTTCACAAGACGAGTTTTTAAAATTTTTTGAATAAATCATTTCATTCTTTTATATAGATGAAATTTTATAACAGATAAACTAGATCTAGTAAACTCTTAAAAATTAAGTTTGTTGTTAACGACTATAATAAGGAAATTAAGATTCTTTAACTGTGGTAGCAAAATCCCTTAATTCTTCAACATTGGGTATATCCACCATCCTTTTCCACTCCATAATCACATTGGATACCTTGCCTTTGGGATATCCCAATTTCTCTAGATATTTGATCCCTGGATTTACATCAAGATATCCTTGTATCACCAGGTTGTTAACAGTGCGGGACGAATATGTCAATCCTTTATACCCAATATTATAGCAAAAAGATTTATAAACAAAATAAATCCTGAAACCATTATTCTATCTGTCATTTCTTTCGTCAATTCGTCAAAAAAACCGTCATTTTTCATTATGCTCAAAATGAGCGTGATACATCCATGATAATGAAGGAGAAGATAGTCTTATTGCTCATGCCAATAATAGTTGTACATATTATCGATGAATATTTTTATCAGGCAAGATAATTAGTCGGTACTGATATCTGTTCCATAATTTCCTGATGGTATATTTAATGCGGTATCTCAATATTCCATGACAATATACATCTACCTTTTGTTATGTTGTAGGTACTACAAAAAATATTCCTTATCTAATAGCAAGAGTATGACAATGGCGACGACCATCTGCTTCACATTGCCATTTAAAAGATTTTCAAACTATAATATCGTCTACTTTTCTTGCATCGTATATCTAAATGAAAGAGTGACTCCGCGTTACTCATAATTCTTTTTTTTCTTCTTTTTGCTTTATTTGTAAAAATGGTAATTTTATATCATATTCTATAAATTGCACGATGATTTGACAAATTCATTTGATCTATGTGCATTCTTTTTCATGAATATATCGCTTGATAGTCCGGGAAGGGTATTCTCCCATATCCTCCTGTTCAATACAAGAAACCATCTTTTGTCATTAGAATCTGAATCATAATTAAATTAGGAAATGTACAAAAGTGGAAAATTCAATGTAGTTTCTCCTACGCTCACCATTACCATTACCATTATCACCATCATCATTCCTTATGTCATAAATCTCATTACATGCATCACCATCTGAAACCCCATGATTTTTCATTAATTGTATAATTTGATAAAGAATTAGTTATTGACATTCTTTGGAAGTGTATATGCAAACTGGAGATGGCTCTTCATTAAGTAAAATCCAATAGCTAAAGTTGTTCTATTTGATTTATGATTATTAAAAGAAACAGCAGGATATCTTCAGAGTATATGAATTGGTTTGTATTTATATTTCAGGAATATCATATAGACGGATGTCAGAAAGACCAAGTTATTTTATGAACGAAATCGTTTTTTATATGTATTTATGGTCAGATTATCATCATAAATGGATATATAAGGATATCATTTATCTAGATAGTCGATCATCGTCATAATCATCATTATTCATCAATTCGCTATCAATAAACTTGACTAATCTCTTATCAAATACCTCTGTTAAATAATCACAAACAATACATCTAAAATATACCTTAGATTTTCTTACTTTAGGTTTTCCATTGGTTTCTAAACGACTAACCATCCAATATTTCGGTGAATTATGTTTACATTGTGGACAAACAATGCATGCCGATATTTCCTCTAGATTGTTTGATATAGACATGATAATTGTAGTATAGTAATTTTTTAAGCTATTTATTTATGGTCTAAAATTTTATTATTATAACGTGAAATGAGGTTTTCTGATTCTTTGTTATTAGATATTATTTTATCTATAATTAATTAACCTCAAAAAAACCTAATTTACCTAAATATAGAATACCATTATTGAATTTTAGTATTTTTTCCTTTGTTATTATAATTAATATTTTGTTGTTGCTTGAAATAGTGTATACATTATAAATCAGTGGTGATCTTTTTTTAAGATTATGCTCATAAAATTGAGGTTCGATTATTATTATTATATATTTTCTAGCTACTTATTTATGTCAATTATGATTATTATTTAATAAACTATTCTTAATAATTTGTCATCAAATCTAACTCCTATCCTTTTATCCTCATCATGATTCTGCCTTCTTTTGAGATATGATAAATAAATTATAATTATTCTATTGGATATTTATTATCTCTGCCATTCTATCGACTCTGTGTATCGTTTGTTTAATATCTTTAAAATTGATAAATAATAACTTTTTCCCTTATACAAAGGATGCTTTTACTTTATATAAACAGGTGACAAGACAATATAAAGATAATAAAATCCTAAATTATGTCAATCAATTTGTTCCTGAAAAAATAGTTAGAGAATTACATATAAACAACAATAACAACAGCCCAACATATACGATATATCCACTAAAACCACTTTTACATTGGTTTAAAAATGATTTTATGAAATGGATGGATAAAAGCATAATTTGTGAAAAATGTAAAAAACCCATGCTTTTTAAATATATTCAAGGAAATTCTTGGAAATTAAGGGCTATCGAAACTTATTCATGCTCTAATTGCAAGTCACAAATAGTTTTTCCAAGGTCTGGAGTAATAGAGGAGATTGCAGATTATAGGATAGGAAGATGTAGTGAATGGTCTATGCTATTTGGAGCAATTTTAAGTTCACTATCAATTGAAACAAAACTCGTTCAGGATTTTCTTGATCATTGTTGGAATGAATCACTAATAGATGGAAAATGGGTACATATAGATTCAACTTTAGAATATCCAATTTCATTTGATAATCCGTATTATTATGAAAAAAATTGGAAAAAAAACTATAGTTTTGTTTTGGCATTTTCAGATACTACAGTAGAAGATGTTACACGGTCATATACTCAGGAATGGACCAGTATACTACAAAGAAGATCTAAACAAAATTTTAATATAGATAATTTTAAAAGACTTTATTCCGAATTATAAAACGGGCGTCCTCATCCTTTCTTTCATTTCTTTTTTTATCTAATATACATCAAATCACAGAAAGAAAAAGATCTCACCTCAAATGAATGATATTTTAAAAGATATGATTTGTTAATTCTAATTGAATATTTTACTAATTGTAAAATCGTAGGATAAAATATTTGTATGATCTCTTGATCCAATTAATATAACTTTATATACATTATTGTAATAATTTTACAATATCATTTATGTCTGGGTATGATCAACTGGCCAAACAAGCAGTAAATTTGTTGACTTCTCTTATAATAAAAGGCGGAGGAGTATTTGCAGAAAGATATGGTCAAAAAATTGCAGAAAGTCTTTCTGAAAAGACAGACAAGTTGTTCTCACTCGTAAAAAAGAAACTTGATGGTGATGAAGATGATAAAAAAGACTTTGAAAATTTCCAACAAAAGCCAGAAAGATATTCTAGACAATTAGTACAAATACTAGAAGAGAAAATCAAAAATGAAAAAGCATTTGCATCTGATATTAGTTCCATTTTACAAGAAATACAAAACTTGAATGTTAATATTAATATAGAAAATTCAGAAGCAGAAAATATAACTGGTATAGAAAGTAACAGAGAAAAGGGCAATTTTTCAACAACTATTAAAGGTTCTACTGCTAAAAAGGATTTAATTGGTGGAAAATTCAATTTTAATTATGTACAAAAATAAAAATTTGAGCAAAATGAAATTAAATTTTTAAATTAAAATGAAAGACGATCGTAATTTTAATATCCAGAATTTCTATTCTTTAATAGCAGACAATACAAAAGATTTTTCAGGTCGTAATTGGCTATTTACACAAATTAAAGAGTGGCTTTCAGATCCAAATGGTTTGCGCTATTTACTAATTACGGGTAAGGCTGGGACTGGAAAAAGTACAATTGCCGCTAGACTTTGGGAAATATCAGAGGGATTAATAAAAGATCCGCATTTAGAAAAAGAATTAAGTGCAATTTATGTATGTTCTGCTCGAGAGGACGAATCTATTAACCCTATAAGTTTTTCAAAATCTTTATCAAAACAACTTGTAAAAAGAGATATTGATTTTGCAAAGGAGTTAATAGAAAATTCTAAAGGAGACGAATTTAAAAAAATTACAATATCATCTAATATCAAAAATTCTACTGCGAATCAGATTAATGGAATTATTATCAATATCAAAGAGATAAATGTTTATGGTGTCTCTCCAATTATTCTTTTTAGCACTATTTTTCGTGAACCATTAGAATATGTATTAAATAAAAATCCAAATAAAAAATTTGTTTTATTAATTGATTCTCTGGACTAATCAGTTACTAAATTTGATTCAAGCTCAATAATATCTTTAATTTCTAATATTGAAACTTTATCTCCAAATGTTCGTTTTATTTTAACAACAAGAGATGATGATAAAATCATAAACAAGTTTAATAATAATTATAAAGTAGTATCGTTATCAGAAGAATATTTTGATAAAAATAGAGAAGATACATACGAATATATAAATTATAAGATAAGTATCGAAGATGAATTAAAAAATATTATCAAGAAATATAAAGAATTCTCCAATGATTTAACAAAAAAATCAAATGGTAACTTTCTTCATGTAAAGTTTTTAATTGACGCTATATTAGAAGGTAAGTTTTCTGCTACAAAAGAAAACATAGATAGGCTACCACCTTTGTTAGATGGTTTGTATTATGAATTCCTTACTAGATTAAAAAAAAGTAACGAAGATAAATGGTATAATCAGCTTTTACCGATTTTACATGCACTTTCAATTTCTTATGATGCGATAAATGAAATAGATCTTGCCTATATGGCAAATTTAAATCCATACGATTTACGTCAAAATTTATTTGAATTAAAGCCATTTATTCAAGAAAAAAAATATACTACAAAAATAAAGAATACAATACATATTCTCTTTATCATCAATCATTGATTGACTTCTTTAGAGCGCATCAATTTACTATTAGAAAAAATAAATTGATATCAAAAAGCATTAATGATTTTTACCTCTCTGAATTAGAAGCTCAGAAAAATTGTTGAAAAATCTTATGATAAATCAAGAGATACATTCAAAATAGATTTGATAAAAGAATATGGTTTGAGATATCTACCTGATCATCTATTTGCAATAATTGATTATGATGATCATGAAGGAATAGATTGGTAAAGACTTTTTCATCTTGCAAAAAATAACGAATTTGAAAAAAACAAAAAACTTTTTTTCCTTATGAATATGACATACACTCTAAGACAATAGGAAGGGCCTTTAAAACTTCATTAGAGAAGGGCTTTCCGGTTTTAATAGTGGAAATGATCCTACTTTATTCTGATAAATCTACTGGTATTTTAAAAGGCTCTCTCATTTCTATTATAAATAGTATTATTGAGAACAATGTTGATATTTCTGGAATAAATCTCGATAAATCAAATCAGGATAAACAAAATCAGGAAGAAAAAAGGCATGGCAGTAATAATAATCTAAATCAATATATTTTAGAAAAGGCATGGAGACTTGCAGATCGTAATGAAAAAGGATTTATTGTTTCTTGGTACCTTTTGATGAGTTGGGTACTTGATATCCATGGTTATAAAAAAGATGCAGAAAAAACATTGGAAAAATTATCGAGAGGAAATGTGAATTCTTTTTATGATAATGAATTAGATGTTAATAACTATCTTATTTACCTTTTATATGAACAATACAAAGATCAAATAAAAAAAATATTGCAATCTATTTATTCTTCTGTTTATAGTGGTGTAATCTGGGAGTGATGGAACTTTCCCTTTAGCATGTCCTTGTGCAATACCCTATCGGTTTGCCGATAAGGAAGATGAAAGTACACTTTGGCATATCCAAGTAAAAGAAGAAGAAATGTATTTGGATAACGAAATGGTTCACCAACCTTATCTTTGTTCATCTTTTTTAATTCTTTATTCCATCAGTTGTCAATAACATTAACCCCAACCCATATTCCTCACAAGTCTAATTAGGTCTTGGTTGTAACAGGATCAATTACAACGGTTTGTTGGTGGATGTTATCTAAATGAATTAGGAGATAAGGAATTATGCAACGGAGCACAAATATTATTCATCATTTACCGTTTTAAAGAATATGTATCTATAGATATTTTAGAACAAAAAGATTTGATCTCAATATGATAAAATATTTACTGAGGAATGTTAGGTACCATATGATAATTGGTATAGTATGTAAAACCAATTAAAGTAGAATGTTAAAAGTTAAATCGTTTTTATTTAGGTAAATATAATAGTTTATGTAGTATAATTTGGATTTTGAGTAAAACAAATAAAAAAAATAAAAATAATGTTGATAAAAATTCTCTCTCTATTGAATATGTAGATACAACAAGATACTCGACTAAAAGTCAACGAAGAGATATTAGTAAAAATGATTTTATCTGCAAGTATTGCAAAAGACGATTGGCTAATTCATCCGAATTAAATAATCATATGCTGAATAAACATCCTCAAAAATATCAAAAGAATAAATAGTTAAAAATATCGTTATAATTGATTTACTTATATTCTAACAAAATCTATAGAATTTCTTTTCCACAATAGCTTCGTCATCCGTATGAATTTCCATCCCTGCTAATGATGATATATGTTGTAATAATGCAAAGGAAATACAAATACAAATCATATATCTCTTTTTGGGATTCCAATATTATTATCTTCAGATGCTATAAATAAAGATACTATTTTAAAAGTACTTGACTATTCAATTAATTAGTTAATTGATTAAATATTACTAATAAATGATCTTACAACTTCGGTCCATGCATCTGCAATATTTGTATGATTATATCCTCCGCCACCTAATGCAATTATTTTCCCATTACTATACTTGTGTGATAGTTGATGTAGTTTATTCGCTGCATACATGTGCGCCTTTGAGGTATATTGTAAATGCGTTAATGGATCTCCGCCAATACTGTCTGCACCACATTGTAAAATTATCATCTCGGGCTTTGCAATATTTTCAATGAATTCTTCTACCTTTCTAAATGCAGTAATAAAATCATTATCGCCTGATTTTGGCTTTAATGGTAAATTTAATTTTGTACCGCTAGCGTTGCCAGATCCAGTTTCTGATTCATTGCCAGTACCAGGATACAGATAACGACCATCTTCATGTATATCTGCAATAAACACAGAAGGATCTTCTTCAAATTCATAATATACTCCATCACCATGATGTGCATCGATGTCCACATAACATATTCTGCTCATACCATACTTTTTTCTCGCAATCATAATTACGATACCTATATCATTAAATACACAAAATCCACCAGCTGAACCTCTTCTTGCATGATGTAAACCACCAATAGGATTAAATGCATGTAGTATTCCTTCTTTTTTCTCCATTACTAAATCCAATGCTTTGAGACTTGAGCCAACTACATAACAAGAAGTTTCAAATATACCTTTGAATGAGGGTGTATCCCCGTGATCTAAAAAACCCAATCCCGTTTTTGAAGATTCCTTTACCAAATCTACATATTTTTTATCATGAAATTGTAAAAGAATTTCCTCTTGTACGATTTCTGGTTTTTCTACTATTATTTCATCATACTTGTCAAAATTCAATGCATTGAATTTTGACCAAAAAGAGTAGAGTCTATTAGAATTAAAAGGATGCGATTCACCAAATCCATATTTTCCAAGTTCTTTTCCAAAAAATACTGCTGTTTTGCACATATACTTTGTACTTTATTAAAACAACAAAGGAAATAAGATTTGCCAGGCGTTAAATTTAATAAACTTGATAATTTAGTGTCCACAAACAATTCTCTTATAAAAACATGGAAATGGGTTAGAGTATAATTTGAAAGTATCTGAGGCATGGTCATAATTCAAATTATCTCTTGATACCTTTTACAACAGCTTAAAGCTAACCTCTTGGATATGAATTTGACTAAAACTGTCCCAAAGGTTAGCTCTTGATAGAATAAAGGAAT
>JBDUES010000226.1:0-5610 GCA_040297625.1 Candidatus Nitrosocosmicus sp.
TGATGGATAGTAGAATAACTAGAATTATATCAGGCATTGCCTGTCGTAGTCCACCAATTGCGTTATCCTCAAAAATTTGAATCGAGACTGTATGAGGATTATATGACATCATCATGGTTGCTCCTAGTTCACCGATTGCTCTAACCCATGTCAACAGGATACCTATTACTAGCCCTGTTTTAGCTAATGGGAGTGTCACTTGGATAAATGTCTCAAATCTATTTTTTCCCAAAACCCTTGCCACTTTCTCATATGATTCATCAACTGATTCAAAGGCAGATTGACTTGCAAGAATCATAAATGGTGAAGCGACATAGGTTTGTGCTATTATTATTCCATTTGGGGATTGTGTAAATTCGATAGATGAAAAAGCCCCTCCTATAGTTGAGGATGGGCCAAATACCCCTAAAAGGAGAGCGCCGCTTGCAAGTGGAGGAAGAACTAGCGGGAAAATAACTATAACCTTTAAGAGAAATTTGCCACGAAAAGTATATCGGGCTAAACAATATGCAAGTGGCATTCCAAAGAAAATTAAGATCAAAGTAGAAGCTGTAGAACAAATCAAACTTAAATTAAAAGCGTCAGCCACTTGTGGTCTTGTCAACGATTCCATCAACTTTGAAGGCTCTATAAAAGTGAGGATACTGATAAAGGGGTAAGCAATATATGCAACAGCTACTCCAGACAGAATCAATATTATAATATTAAATCGTTGATTCTTGATATCCATCGAGTTATCCTTAAAGTATCATCCTAACCTTCTTGCTATTATTATTTTGCAGGAATTATTATAGACGAAGTAATTTTATTAATATCTCCTTCGACTATTGGTTTTTTAAGATAGTTCAAGCCCTGGCTTTCAAGCAGGAGTTTCCCTTTGTCTGATGAGAGTAAGAAATTCGCAAAAGATATAGCGCCATCGATATTTTTGTTTGTATCGGGTACTGTAACTGATAAGTAAATAGGCTCTCCATATACTATCATACCATTACTTGAAAAAGTGTACAAGGCCTTTTTGTAAAAATTGGAGAAATCAGGATTGCCAAGGTTTATCTCTGAAGGCAGTGTAATATATGAAAGACCTCTTGAGATAGCTTCATGTTTATAAGCAGCAATTGCATCTACTTGACCTGACTGTAAAATAGTATTGAGCGTCTCTTCAGGGAAAATCTGTTTGGGATTTCTATCATCTCCTAAAATTCTTTGTTTGATGGTTGAATCATTGTAATAAATGTTAGAGAGATTGGCAGTTATAATCATATTGTATCCTTTTGAATCCGACTCAGGGTCAGTTCTTCCAAACTTGAAACCTTTCTCTGAGATAACTTGATACCAAGGTATTTCTCCGGCTCTTGCTTTCTCAAGGTCAGTATGAAAGCGACTGTTTGGCGAGTATGCGATCACCATCTCGGCAGATGCAAACTTTACTACCCAATGTGCTAAGGGCGGATTATTATCTTCCAGTTTCATAATTGGAAGTGTGCCTGCACTAACAAAGATATCTGGTTTCCTAAATCCATCGAGAATCAGATTAGCAATTTGAACTGATCCTTTACCTTCTCCTACATATGTATAACCTGTTTCATTTTGAAATGATGGTCCTAAGGAACCTTCAAACGTCTTTAAGAGAGAACCTGCATACATTACAAAAACTTTACCTTGGCCATGGTTTGCAACTTCTGCAATAGCAAATCCTCCTATTGTAGATATGGAAAATATACTACCGGTAATGAATACTGTTAAAAGAAGGATCTTTTTCTTGAATGATAATTGTGATATCATATTTTATAGATTTATCGACTGATAATATATTAAATTAATCAACTCTGTTTACTTGAGAAATAATTCTTTGTTATGATAGCCTACAAATAGGTTCAACCAATTCTTTATATACATTAATTTGCAATTATTTTTTTCTCCAAGTTCATGCAATAATACGATGAAAGACATCACCCGTCAGATACTTTGGTTATCATTTAATTACATTCTGCATATCATATATTGCATGAATATAAATATTAAAAAAATAAATTGATAATTAAAATCTTTTTAAGATAAAAATCCGTCAATTATACACACCTAAATATAATATCTTGTAGTTATTATATCATGGACAAAGATTCCATATTTAAAAAAAATATGGAAGATAATTACGGTAGAATTGCAAAAAAACTACGGATTTCAGTTACTGATCGGTGTAACATGCGCTGTGTATACTGCATGCCCTATAACAATACTACATGGTTTGAACAAGATAATCTTTTGAGTTACGGACAAATTGTTCACATTGCTAGCATTTTTGCGAAATTTGGAATTGAAAAAATCAAAATTACAGGGGGCGAACCGACAGTGCGTCCTAAAATAGAAGACCTTATACATGCTCTATCAAATATTGATGGGATAAAATCAATTAGCATGACAACAAATGGACTTTTATTAAAAGATAAAGTGAAAAAACTCAAAGAGTCAGGATTACAAAATGTAAATATTAGTCTAGACACTTTTAATCAAGAACGATTTAAATCCATGACCGGGATTGATGGGGGTCTCACTAAAGTCCTGGATTCCATAAATGCAGCCAAAACTGCAGGATTACAAGTAAAAATAAATGCAGTAATAATGAGGGGATGGAATGAGGATGAAATAGTACGCTTTGTCCATTTTTCAAGAGAAACAGACATCATAGTTAAATTTATAGAATTCATGCCTTTGGATGGAACTGGTATCTGGACTTCCAATCTTGTTTTCAGCAAAAAAGAAATGATTGATATGATAAATACTAATGTAAAGAAACTTGTACCTTTACTTAATGATAATTCCGACCCAGCAAGGCTTTACTCTTTTGATGATGAAAAGGGTACGATTGGATTTATTCCTTCTATAACGGAACCATTTTGCCAATACTGTGATAGAATAAGAATAACTTCTGAGGGTAAATTGTATACCTGTCTATTTGAGAAAAAAGGCTATGATTTGAAGAATTTATTGCAAGATGGAAAGTCAGATGAGGAAATTGGTGAATATATTATAGAAAATATAAAGAAAAAGCCTGAAGGCATAATTAGTATAATAAGGTCAAATTTATTGAAACCTACATTAAATGTAATGCACACTATTGGTGGGTAATAATGATATATCTTATTCAAGAACAGTTATGATAAATAAACGTGTATAATTGTTAAGGATCTATTCACTTAAAATTTTTACATTTTAATTGAGTAATTCATTAATAGAAACATATTATAAGAAAAAATTTCGTGTCAATCGCGTTCAGTATAATTAAATCATATGTTTTAGGTTTGTAAAAACTATCACATTACTTGATCAAAACACCAGTAAAAGGCTGAAGTTAACAAAGCCGCTATAAATCAATAAATCGTGTCAAATACTCGAGGTATTATTTATTCATGGTATATAAAAATAGATAAAAATTTTGGCTATCTATATTCAATAATTGCCCAAAATAATTTGTTAGATATATCATACATTAAATAAATTTTGTATTACTATTCAAACAAAGAATAATTTTCAATTATTATCATACTTTAACATTTACGATATCATACCCTGATGCTCCATTTGGGAATGGTTCAGCAAAATCAGATGTCTGGACTTTTCCGGTTTTATCAGTCGCCCTTACAATAATTTTATAATCTCCACTAACTTTGGGCGTAAATCCACTTGTCCATAAAACCCATGTATATTTAGATAGAGGGTCTTTGACAATAGCTGATTTCCATGTATTTCCTCCATCTGTACTAACCTCAATTTTAGATATTCCGCGATCTCCTGCATAAGCAACCCCTGCAATTTGAGCATGTTTACCAATTACCCAATTATCATTAACTAGATGGGGAAATCTATTTCTAATATCTTGATTGCCCGTAGTAACTAAGGATGAATAAATATTATCATTCATGTTATTTGTCCATCCCTTTCTCTGCCAAAATCCTTCATAGGTGGAATCAACGAGCTCTATTTCTGTTATCCATTTTGGATTCATCATACCATAGAAGCCTGGAACTATTGCTCTAAGGGGATAACCATGGTCATTTGGCAGAGGGATGTTATTCATATTATATGCCAAAATTGTTCCATCCATGAGCCCACTTGCCAGAGGTATCCCAACATCATATCCATCGGAACATCTAAAAACAATATATTTTACTCCTGGTTTGAGTTGTGCCTTTGCAAGTATATCTCGAAGGCGGACGCCTTTCCATAATGCAGTACTAACTAAATCACCGCCTATTTTGTTGCTCACACAGGATAGAGTAGCATACTGCTCTATAGGATTCATTGCCTTGATTTCTTCATAATTCATTGTCAATGGATTATTTACCAGTCCTTTGACGTTGAGGTTCCATCCTGCAGCATCAACTACAGGCACTATGACATTTTTATCTATTCTGTAAAAGAGATAAGTTGGTGTTTCTTCAGCATCAATTAATGGAGTAAGTACTGCATCTCCAAAACCTGGTGGTCTTGATTTTGCCTTGAATTGTGAATTTTGTGATGATGAGGAGGATGAGATGAGTAGTTGTTGGGTTTGTTCTTGATTGGAGAACAGACGGTTAAGTCCAAAATACATTATAGGTATAGCAATTGCAGATACTATAATTGCACGAAGTAAAGCTCTTTTTTTGTAATCCACTTCTGTTGTTATAGAAGACACTGGCTCTTTTGCCACATCATCGATAGTCTGCGGCTTTTGTCCAGATGAGAGTGGAAGAGTAGATTTAGTTTTGCTAATTCTTTCAAAGAAGAAAGAAAAGATAAAACCATAAACTAGATGAGGTACAAAAAGTATAGCAAGTGGAACTGGTGATATTAATAACTTTTGACCTGGGACTGTATTTATGATGATGAAGGATACAGTAATTATTAATAAAATAATATAAGAGACAAAAGCTGATAATATTGCCCTTGTGATAAATTTCTTTGAATGGATTTTATCATACAGTATACCAAGAAATACTCCTATTATACCATATAGCAATATATTAGCAAAAATAGCACCAAAAAAAGATGAATATTTTGCAAGTGGACCTAATGTCTCTACTGCAACGGATTCAATTTGTCCTGAGGTTAATGATACTAATGCTTGTGATGCTATTTCAGGAACAAATATTCCATTAAAAGATAGTTTAAATATTAATGATAATACCAGTGCAGCAATACCTGCAGCAAGCCCACAAACAAAAAATATAACATATGACCAATTTAATAATTTTTGGACCATTTTAATATTCAGAGGATGAAAGATTTAAGGTTTTTTTAAAAAAAATAAAACATATTATTGTTAACTAGATTAAGTTTATTCAATGATATTCCATAAAATTATGATTAATATTACTTTATAATAATAAATTAACATGCTTTATTTTATTTTATTTTATTTGAATTTTCTATTTTTTTTCAAATTATGTATTATGATTTAATGAGAATATCTAAACCATTTAAAGATTCCAGATAACTATGCTATGCCTAACATAAATTCATACGATAGTAAATTAATTTTACTCAATACATTTAGCTTAGTTATTTATCTCCCTATACCTCATTGTCTATCGCTACTGATGATGTTTCTCTTGAACAGTTGAACAATGC
>JBDUES010000227.1:0-26693 GCA_040297625.1 Candidatus Nitrosocosmicus sp.
TACTGAACAACAACCACAAAATACTGAACAACAACCACAAAATACTGAACAACAACCACAAAATACTGAACAACAACCACAAAATACTGAACAACAACCACAAAATACTGAACAACAACCACAACAACAAATTCCTTCCAATGTGGATTCTTCAAACACCAAAAAAATCCATGAAGACCAATCTGAAAACAATGTTTCTGACAATTTGACTAATACTGATCAAAATGAAAAAAAACAAGAAGAATAAATGAGTGGAGTTGTGTAACATTGAATGAATTAAAATTAATAGATGAAAATGGAAAGCGATCTGATAATCGAGGAATAGATGATTTAAGACAGATTAAGATTACTGTAGGCGTACTTAAGAATGCTGATGGGTCAGCTTTTATTGAATTTGGTAAAAATAAAATAATTGTTGCTGTTTATGGACCGCGAGAAGTTCATCCAAAACATATGGCTCTTCCAGACCGTTGTGTTTTGAGATGCAGGTACCATATGTCGCCTTTTTCAACAGATACTCGAAAAAATCCTGCTCCTTCAAGGAGAGAGGTAGAAATATCCAAAGTAATACGAGAATCTTTGGAACCATCTTTGATATTGAGTGATTATCCTCGTGCAGTTATAGATGTATTTGTAGAGGTTTTACAAGCAGACGGTGGATCAAGATGTGCAGGTATTATTGCAGCATCTGTAGCATTAGCCGATGCAGGAATTAATATGCGTGATTTAGTATCTGCATGTGCAGCTGGACGTTTAGGTGATAATATCGTATTAGATATTAATGACACCGAAGATAAAGAAGGCGATGCAGATATGCCGGTTGCATATTTACCTAATGTAGATCAAATCACTTTGCTTCAGCTTGATGGAAGATTATCTCCAAATCAATTTAAAGAATGTTTGAATAAAGCAATTCATGGATGTAAAGTGGTATATGAGATGCAAAAAGAAGCTCTTATGAAAAAATATTTTGGTAATGAAATGGAGTTGAAGGAAGAAGTATGAGCTCATCAAAACGTTCTACAATAATAGTTGAACAATTACGTAAACAACAAATGCTGGAAGCTCTATCTAGAGGAAAAAGACTAGATGGACGCAATTTTGATTCTTACCGAGATTTAGAAATTGAAGTAGGTATTATTGATAAAGCTAATGGTTCTGCAAAAGTAAAATTAGGTAATACAGAAGTCTTGGCTGGTGTTAAAGTAGAAACAGGCGAGCCATTTGAAGGATTGGAAAATAAAGGTGCACTGATAATGTCTGCAGAGGTATTGCCCACAGCTTCATCTCATGTAGAACCTGGGCCTCCTGATGAAGAAGCAATAGAATTATCTAGAGTTGTTGATAGAGGCGTAAGGGAATCTAAAATGCTTGATTTGGATAAATTAGCTTTGATTCCAGGAAAAATAGTTTATACTATTTTTGTTGATTGTAGTATTATTAATAGCGATGGTAATTTGTTAGATGCAACTTCTTATGCTGTTGTTTCGGCTCTACTAACATGTAAATTACCCGTTTATGAAGTCCAAAATGATAAAGTAGTAGATACAGGTAAAATTATGCCTCCCCCAATAACTACCATTCCTATTTCTGTGACAGCTGTTAGAATAGGTGATTCGGTTTTACTTGATCCAACTATGGAGGAAGAAGCATGTATGGATGCGCGAATAACCATCACTACACAATCAGACGGCGATTTAGTTGCATTACAAAAAGGCTTTACCGGTCCATTCGCAATAAACCAAGTTCTTCAATCTGTAGATATAGCAAGAATTAAAGGAGAGGAAATACGCTCTAAAATAAAGGGGTTGAATGTAACTGGTTAAGAGAAGAAAAGGTTCTACTGCATTAAAAGGTCTTGGTGTAAAATTTGGTGCTACAGTACGAAAAAGATACGGTAAAGTTTACAGAACATTAAAACAAAAAAGAAGATGCCCTAGCTGTACTTCGTTAAAATTTAAAAGAATAGCAATGGGAATTTGGCAATGTAGAAAATGTGAATACAAAGTCGCAGGAGGAGCATACGATATTAACCTTGGAAAATTACAAGGCTAATATTTGTATTTTTTTCCACAATTCATGTAACTCAAATATAAATTTAAAAAACGACTCGGTTGAGAATCCCGATAGATTTAAAAAATTAAAGGCTATTTATGTTGCTTTAAAAGGCGATATTTTTTCTTCTCCTACCAATTTTGATACCACTGTAAATATTTCTATGATGGATAACTATATTGTATTATGTATATCTGGCAATGATCAATCTAAATTTCGCGCTTCTGTTTTATCTTTCTTAAGAATGATAGATCTTGTTTATGCGACTCTTTCTCTTAATAGTTGATGATAATAATGTTTATGATGACGCTATCATAACAATTTTTATCCTAGTATTTATTTATACTTTGTATATACAATGAGCGAACAAGAGCTTCCTCCATGGCTAAAAGAACAACTTGCTAGACTACAACAATTACAACAAAATCTCCAGGCAATAATGATGCAAAAACAACAAGTAGAAATAGAAAAAGTTGAAACAGAAAGAGCTTTGGATGAATTAAAAAAAACGCCATCCGATGACATCGTCTATAAACTTGCTGGCCCATTATTAGTAAAATCTAATCGTGATGAATTAATAAAAGAACTAAACGAAAAAAAAGAGTTATCTAATACTAGACTTGTTGTATTGGGCAAACAAGAATCAAGAGTTAAAGAAAATTTAAAAGAAGTGGAACACAAAATTAATCAAATGGTACAAATGGCACAATCTGGATCTTCACCTAACAGTAATACCTTTAATCCATCATTACCACCAACAGCACCAAAATAATACCTCTCTACTCTCTGCTATATCTATTCATTTTTTTAAGCATTCTTTTATTTTTCTTAAACTTAAATAATAATATTTATTTTGACTATTCGTATTGTTGTTGATGAAAGAGAAAAAAATAGTCAAGTTCCCAATTTGCTTAAAATCATGGGAGTTTTTGTGGACTTTGAACAACTAGCTGTTGGAGATTATATAGTATCATCAGAAACTGTAATTGAAAGAAAAACAATTCACGATTTAATAAATTCTATTTATGATGGACGTCTTTTTATACAATGTTCAGATCTAATTAATCATTATTCAAAACCTTTAATCATTATAGAGGGTAATATTACAGATCTTGATAATAGGGAAAAAATGGATCTTAATTCTAAATTAATTGTAGATAAAATACGTGTAGCCTATGATACTTTAATCAAAATCGCACTTGATTTTCGAATACCAATTTTATATACTCCTTCAATCTACTATACTGCTGAACTATTGATACATTTGGCATCTAATCATTTAAGGGATAAAAATGATGGTCCTCTTTTAAAAAAAATAAAAAAGTCAAATCCATTTTATATTCAACAATTATATGTACTTACTTCGTTACCTGGAATAGGAACAAAATTAGCTACCAGGTTATTAGACAAGTTCCATTCTCCTAAAAACGTATTAAATGCATCAATAGCAGAGCTTGCGCGAGTACCCGGTTTAGGTAACATGCGGGCAGAAAAAATTAGAAGGATATTGGATACTTTTGTTTCTAATAATTTGGTAAATAATTCTCAAACTAGATTAATTGTAAATACTAATGATAATGATAATGAGGAGATTGCCTCCTCCTCCTCCTCAAATAGATAATCTGGGTTTGTTATTATTTTTCAAAATTAATTAATTTAATTGTTTTTTATAATTAAATTAACAACAATTTTTATTTTTTATAGACAAATATTATTTAGTTATTTGCTCTATTATCGAAACTACCTTGTTATTCATTTCTTTGGTTCCTATTGTTGCTCTCATTGCTCCTTTATAATTTCCTATATTTCCAAAATCTTTAATTAATATTTTCTCTTGAAATAATCGCTCCTTTATTTTGTTAAAATGATTGAATGTTTGAAAGAAAAAGAAATTAGCATCAGAACTATATGTTTGGATCTCTTTTATTTGATTTAATTTATTATAAATTAAGGATCTTTCTTGTTTTATAATTTCTATACTTCTTTTAATTATCTCAAAATTTTCTAGTGCTTCTATTGCTAGTTGCATTGAAAAACTACTTAATGGATATGGCAGTTGTATATATTGGTTAAAAATATTTATAATCTCTTCATCAGCCAAAATATATCCAATTCTTGCTCCAGCTAAACCAAATGCTTTTGAAAAAGTTCTCATTATTATCAAGTTGTTATATTTATTTACAAGATTCGATAAAGAATAATCTGAAAATTCAACATATGCTTCATCGATAATTATTAACTTGTTTTTTGAAACTTCAATCAAATTGATTATATCTTCAATTTTAAATTGGTTACCTGTAGGATTGTTTGGAGATGCAATATATATAATATCTTTATTTTTAGACTCGTTAATAAAAAATTCAAAATCCGGAGAATTGTTTAATTCTGATAAATTAACTAGTTGAGTAGGCATTTTGTGCATATTGCATCTGTCTATGAAATATGAAAAAGTTGGATTAATCGTAATAGCACTTTTCTCTTTACAAATGGTCGATAATAATAAATCCATTATCTGATCCGAACCACTTCCTATACCTACATTTTTTGTATCAATATTAACATATTTTGCTATTTTATTAAATAATAATTCAAAATGCTCTAATGGGTATTCTCTAAAATCATTGTCATTAGTGGATTTTAATGCTATTGCCCTTATGAATTTTTTTTCCAATACTATATTTTCATTAGAATCCAGCTTGTAATACTCTTGTTGTCTTGAAGGCCTTTTATAGGGACTGTGATTTTTGATACGAGATAATTCTTTACTTATCCAGCTATCCATTGTTTATTCTTCCCTTAGCTGCTTCATAGTGATTAGATAGTCCTTCCATCAAAGTTATTTCTTTTAACATTGGTGAAATTTGCTCAAGTGTTTTCTTATCTATCTCTATAGTGTTAACTATTTTAATAAAATCTAAAACAGATAATGATGATCTAGATTTTGCAAATTTGTATGTTGGCAGTACGTGATTTGAGCCCAAACAATAATCACTGGCTGACGAGGGCGTATAATTCCCTATTAATATTAAACCTGCATTATTTGCTCCTTTTATAATTTCTATTTCCTCATTGGCAAGTATTTCAAGGTGTTCAGGAGCAAATTCATTAATGAACTCTATTATTTTTTCATTCTCATCGCATATGGCAATAAAACCATTTTTATTCAAACTTTTTTCTACTATTTCTTTTCTTGCGATATTGCCAAAATTGATAATTTTATCTATTTCTTCGCTTATTTTTTTTGCAATTGAATTTGAATTGGTTACTACTCCGCATATCGTATCTTCACTATGTTCTGCTTGAGAAATTAAATCTAGTGCAATAATTCGAGGATCGGATTTTTCATTTGCGTAAATTAATAGTTCTGTTGGTCCGGCTATCATATCAATTGCTATATCTTTTGATACTATTGATTTAGCTACTGAAACATATATACCTCCAGGACCTACAATTTTATCTACTTTTTTAATAGTTTTTGTGCCATATGCCAATGCTGCAATTCCATGTGCTCCTCCAATTTTATAAAATTCATCAATCCCACATATGTCGGCAGCAACTAAAGTAAATGGATCAATCTTTCCATTTTTCATAGGAGGTGATATAGCTACTATTTGTTTAACTCCTGCTACTTTTGCTGGAATTGTACACATTACAACAGTACTTGGATATCTAGCTTTTCCACCTGGAATATAACAGCCTACTCTGGAAATTGGTATCACTTTTTTATCTAACTTTATATCCTCAGAATCTATTTTGATATTTTTAAGACTATTTATTATAGCTTGCTCGCTTTTCTCCAGTTTCAATTTCATGTATTTTATAGTTTTTATCTGATCGAAAGTTACATTTTCATACGCTTCTTTTACATCGTTTTTTGTAACAACAAAAGAGTCCAGTTTTACATTATCAAATTTTTCAACACATTTTAATAAAGCTTCATCCCCGTCTTTTTTGATCTCATCAATAATTGATATTGTGTTTTTTGTAGGAATTGCTATATCTTTATTCCATGCTCTTTCTCTTAGTTCATTAGCATCTTTTATTGGTTCTTTAACATAAATAATATCGATCAATTTTTATCAACATCGTCATCTATAATGATGTTCTCTAATGATAAAATTTGACTTGGTTCCAATGTGACTAAACCTTGCGCAATTTTTCTAATATTTGGAATCAATCTTATATAATCTTGTTTGTTTATTATTGTATTAACACCATACCAGCCCTCTTCACTTAAATTGCTTACTGTCGGACCTTTTAAAGAAGGAAGAATCTTTAATAATGCATCCAAATTTTCTTTATTCACATTTACAAATATATGTAATTTTTTTCTTGCCTCTACCGCTCCCCTTAATAGTACAATCATATCTGATATTTTCTCCTTTTTGACAGGATCCTTTAAAGAGTCTTTATTTGCAATAAATACCGCAGTTGATTCCATTACTTGTTCTATGATCTTTAAATTATTTTGAACCAATGTAGTACCGGTTTCTGTAATATCAAAAATTGCCTCTACATCTTCTGGAGGTTTGGCCTCTGTAGCTCCAAATGATAAAAATATTTCTACATTTTTATTATTTCCTATTCTAAACCATGGAGTAATGATTGTGGGTTCTAAATCTCCATAATATTTTTTATAACTTTGTTTTGATTTTATATATTTAGAAGCTGATTTAAGATATTCCGTTGAAAATCGTAATAATTTATTGTTCTCAGCAAAATATGTAATCATTTCATCAAGATTGTTAAACTCAAAAGATTCTGGAATTGCAATAACCTGCTTAACTTTGCCATACTCTAAATCAAGTAATACTTTGATATCCGCATCTGTTTCCTTTATCCAATCTTTACCTGTTATTCCAACATCATAAAATCTTTCTTGGACATAGGTAGGAATTTCTTGTGGCCTTAAAATTTTAACTTCTATATCCGGATCAGATATTTTAACTCTGTATATTCTACCTCTTCCACTCACACTTCCTTGCCAAGCTTGTTCTATGATTTTAAAAGTCGCCTCTTCCATAGTGCCTTTGGGCACTACAAATTTTACAATACCCATATTTGTTACCTATATTAAATTTAGTAATTATTGTGTTGTTTATTTGTTTTATTGACACTCTCTATGATTTCTTTAGCTCTTGATACGGAGATATTTTCCTCTTTAATCATTTGCTGGGAGATCTCTTCTATTTGATAATTTAAAGCTCCTGCTATTTTTGCAATATTTTTAGAATGGAGTTTCATATGTCCTTTTTGTATTCCTTCATCAGATAGTGCTCTAATTGCTGAAAAATTCTGTGCCAATCCTACCGAAGCTATTATCATTGCCAGTTCTTGTGAACTTGTAATACCAAGTATTTTTATACATGCCTTAACTAGTGGATGTACATTTGTAATTCCTCCTATTATTCCAACTGCGAGAGGAATTTCTATTTCACCCACCAGATCTCCGTCTGAGTTTTCATACCATTTAGTTAATGATCTATATTGACCATCTTTACAAGCATATGCATGACATCCTGCTTCGATTGCTCTGAAATCTTGTCCTGTAGATATTGCTACACTGTCAATTCCATTCATAATTCCTTTATTGTGGGTCACTGCCCTGTAAACATCAGAATAAGCAAAAGCATAGGAAAATAGAATTCTTTTTAGGACTTTGTCTCCACCAATTAATGCTTTTGGAAAAACTCCTTTGCATCTTACCATACGTTTTGTTGCATAATTCGATAATATTTTTAGTATTACTCGACCTTTTGTTAATGATTCTACTTTTGGAGCAATGACCTCACACATAGTATTTACAACATTTGCTCCCATTGCATCTTTTGTATCTACAAAAATTTCTATTATTAACATTGGCCCAAGGTTGTTGATGCTTTCATCATCAAGTTGCCTTATCCGCAAGTCTACACATTTGACGGATTTACTTTTAGTATTTGCTAACTTTATTAATTCAAATTTGTTCTCTGTGATTGTTTTTATTAAATTATGTATGTTTGTGTTATTATTGTTAAAAGAAACTAATTGAATCTGTCCTATCATTATTGATTTGTTCGCTCTAGCTTTAAAACCTCCTGTTTCCTTTGCTATTTTTGCAGCATTGCTTACTGCAGCTATGACCGAAGGCTCTTCAATTGCCATTGGTATTAAATATTCTTTATCGTTAATAACAAAATTGTGTGCTATTCCTAAAGGTATTTGAAAAATTCCAATCGCATTTTCTATCATTTTATTTATCTCATCAAAGTTAAAAATTGAAGTATTACTAAATAATGTAATTTCTTTATTGTCCAGCTTTGTTTTCTTTTTAATGTATTCAAGTCTTTCTTCCTGATTCATGTTTCTAAATTTTTTTTCTGTTAAATTAGTCATTTTAAATTATTTTTAAAAGTTTATCCGATCCTGAATCTTGATAAAAATCTTTATTGCCTGTTATTATATACAATGATCCTTTTTTATCTTCTGTCACATCTTTTAATTTTCCGAATCCGGTTAATATCGTTGATTGATCTTTTGAGTTAAGATCAATTATTCTTAAATGTTCACCTTTTAACGTGGCAACTATTAGTTTACCCTCGTAGCCAAGTTTGGTTGAATTACTGATAATCATTCCAGAAGGATAAATCGACGGGGTAAAACAAAATTCTGGTTGTACAAATTGGCTTTTTTCCAAATTCCCACATTCTTCAATAGGCCATCCATAATTCTGTCCCGGTTTAATTATGTTAATCTCGTCATTTCCTGTCGCTCCAGGTTCACTTGCGTATAATGCTTTGTTTTTAAAATCCCATGCTAAACCAACTACATTTCTATGTCCATATGAATAAATTGCCGAATTTTTAAAGGGATTATCGTGGGGGATTGTTCCGTCGTCATCAATTCTAAGAATTTTGCCTCTCAAACTTGAAAGATTCTGCGCTGACTCTGAGATTGTATTGTCTCCAACAGATGCATATAATTTTCCATCGGGTCCAAATTTTAAAACTCCTCCATTATGCAACTGGGAAGCTGGAATCTCATCCATTATTATTTTTTTATCAATTATTGTGCTGTTTTTTTCCTGCAGCCTTTCTATTTTATTAAATATTTTATCATTGTTTTTGTATGTATAATATATATAAAAATAATTGTTCTTATCATATTTTGGAGAAATAGTTAAACCCAAAAGACCAGCGCCCTCATTAAAATAATTGTCATTTAGTTTGTATTTGTTTAATACAGTTCCATTGTTATTAAGAAATGTTATAACTCCTTTTTGTTCTGCTAATAAAATTCTACCATCGGGTAACATACCTATACTTGTAGGAAAATCAAGATTATCTGCCATCACCTTTATTGATGATTGATTTTTTTCAGTAAATGGGGTTGGTAGTAATATGGTAGTCTCCGAGGGGGAATTTTTTATTGTTATTATGCTAATCACTATTATTAAAATTCCTATTATTATCGCGGTGGATTTTTTCATAGTATTTTATAAATTACAAAAGGATTTTAAGTTATTAAAAAATACTCATTATATTGATGAATAAAGTGAACTTGATACGAAAAGAAGTTCCTACTATTTCATTAGACGACTCTGTTTCCAAGGCTATTAATTTAATGTATGTCCATTCCCTTAAGCAAATTCCAGTTGTTGATTTAAATAACAAATATGATGGAATAGTCTACTATAAGGATTTTATTAATACACATTATC
This sequence comes from Candidatus Nitrosocosmicus sp., assembly GCA_040297625.1. Classification (GTDB taxonomy): domain Archaea; phylum Thermoproteota; class Nitrososphaeria; order Nitrososphaerales; family Nitrososphaeraceae; genus Nitrosocosmicus. The sequence continues at coordinate 9,755 of JBDUES010000227.1, forward strand.
AACCATCATCAAAAATCAAACATTTTATATCTCATGGTGTTCATGTTTTAAAACCAAATGATGATTTACAAAAATGTATTAATTATATGCTCAATTCTGGAAAAACTGGACTTCCTGTCGTAGATAATGAAAAATTTGTTGGTCTAGTTATTGATAAAGATCTAGCATTGAATGTTGAACTAGGGAATTTAAAAGTCAATGATATAATGTCTAATCCTGTAATTATAGATGAGAATTCCGATTTGGATAACGCATTAAGTTTAATGAGGAAAAATAACATTTCTAGGTTGCCTGTTGTAAGTATTAAACATATTATTGTTGGTGTTATCTCTTTACTTGATATACTAAAAATTTTATCCCATCCTAATGAGAAAGATTCCCATGCCTATAGATTAAATGAAAAATCAAAACCAGGATCTGTTCTTGTAAAAGATATAACAAAAAGTGCCTTAACTGTTGAAAATGGTTCAATTATTAAAAATATAATTGATAATTTTAAAAATAGTGATGAATTAATAATTATCTCTAATAATAAACCTGTGGGTATTATTACCTTTAAAGATATATTGGAAGTTTCTCTTTCAAAAAAAACTGATTCTATAATATATACAGCCAATTTTGAAGATGAAAGTATTCGTAACGAAGTAGCTCAAAAAATGGAGAAATATATTAAAAAAATAGAAGGAAAACTGGACAATATACAATCTGTAGTAATCTATTTTGAGAAACACAAAACACTTTGTTCAATTAGAACTAGGATAATTACAAAAAGTCAGGTAATTCATGCACATGCTGATGACTATGATCCATTAAAAGCCTTTAAATCTGCTCTTGAAAAAATAGACCGACAAATAACAGAAGTACATTCAAAGAACGTAGACAATAAATCCAAGGGAAAAATCTTGAGCGCAGATGAGGAGATTTGAACTCCTGCTCGCCATACGACGAATCGGCTTACTTTTAATCAACCTTGGTGTTAACTCAAGGCCGACGCAATATTGTGGTCCTAGTATTTTTAACTTAGGATGACCACTCTGCCACATCTGCACTAAAATTACTTGTTATTTCCCTCTATTATATTTTGATACGCAATTAATAAATGGAATTAACTAAATAGGTAAAATCTAAAAACATCTATAAAAATGAACAGAATACGTTTTTTAAACCCATTTTTATCTTTAATATAGATGTTTGAATATTTTGCATCATTAAATTCGCAAATGAGATCTGTTTTTGAAAAGCATGAAAATCAACTTTAATAACAAATATAATGGAAATATCTTGATTGAATTGACTAAAGTTTTACAAGTAAAACATTTATTGGATCAAAATGTTTTCTTTCTTTCTAATCATATATTTACTAATTTTTATAGTTGTTATTTCTTTATAATTTGAGAAATGATCCCTATAAACAAACCTTGGTTAGGCGATGAAGAAAAACAAGAAATATTAAATATACTTGAAGAAAATGTATTAACTTCTCCTGCTAATAATGGGGGGAAAAGAGTTCAAGAATTTGAAAATATTTTACAATCGTATATTAATGTTAAACATGTAATTGCTGTTAATTCTGGGACATCTGCACTCCACGCATCTTTATTATCTATTGGTATAAAACAAGGAGACGAAGTTATTCTGCCTTCTTTTACTTTTGTTGCTACTGCAAATTCCGTAATCGCAGCTGGAGCCAAACCGATTTTTGCTGATATTAACCAACAAGATTATACTATTGATATTTTTGATATGGAAAAGAAGATTAATAAGAATACTAAAGCCATAATTCCTGTTCATCTTTATGGTCATCCTTCAAATATGAATGAAATTAATTCTATTGCAAGGGAACACTCTATATATGTGATAGAGGATGCATGTCAATCATTAGGATCTACTTATTTTCAAAAACAAACCGGGACCCTGAGCGACATAGGCTGTTTTAGTTTTTACGCAAGTAAAGTAATTACTACAGGAGAAGGAGGAGCAATTGCTACTAATAATGATGATTTTGCTGAAAAATTAAAAATGATCCGAAATCATGGTATGATACAGGGATACGATACTGCAATATTCGGTCTGAATTTAAGATTGCCTGAATTGAGTGCAGGTATTGGGAAAATTCAAATGAGAAAACTGGATAAAATGCTAAAGATAAGAAGAAATAATGCAGATATTTTATCAAACGGATTAAAAAAATTTGAACAAATACACTTTGGTATTAATTTGCCAAAGGAAACTGTAGATAAAAAATTTAATTGGTATTTATTTACTGTTGGTTTTAAAGATAAAAACAAGAGAGATTTGGTTAAAAACCATCTTATTGATGAAGGAATAGGTGCTGTAGTATATTACGATCCTCCAGTTCATAAAACACCTTATTATGAGGATTTTGAATCTCTATCTAATGATATTTTACCAAATACTGTCTGGGCTTGGCAGCATGCTTTATCATTACCTGTTCATCCTTTGGTAACAGAAAATGATCTATACAAGATTATAAAAATATTTGAAACTTGTATATGATTTTTAATATACTACTATTATTTTTGACAGGATAAAATGGTCAATATCATAAAAATACATTTTATATATGTGACATTTGAACGATTTTATATAATGATTTTGACCGTCGAAAGGGATGAATTGCTTTCTAGACGATTTTACCTTGTTGTTTTTTATATTTGTGCAATAGTAATGGCTGTAATTACGTTTTATTCTATTTATGTAAGTCTAAATGAATATTTGAATACTGGAAAGGTAATAATTGGTGAAGTTTTGGTCAATACTGAATTTCCTTTTAAAGGACTTGCTAAATTGGTAACATATCTTATGATTGTATCTGTTGTGGGTTGGTACTGTGTTACTAAACTAGGTGGAGAAAAGGTAAAAAATATTCCAAAGAGTATAAAAACTATACTTCAGTTAGTTGTTCTAGTTCTACTTATAATTTCAATATATGAATTCTTCTATAATTTTATTGTCTGGAATGCATTAATTACTGCAGATTTGCTTCAGGGACAGTTAAAATTAGATAATTTGTACATGCCTTATCCAAATCCTCATACTCCGTGGAATTTGGTATTTGCCACAAAAATGTCTTTAGCTGCATTAATTATTTCTTCTCATGGATTCTATGTTATTTCAAAAAAGACATAACAATACAAATTAATTTTTATTACTTTTTAAACTATTTTTATTAAATATTTAGAATTTAAAATATCTGTGTGTGCCAAAATAATAATTAATATTATGGATTGTGTATATCTGTAAATAGAATTTTATTACAGCGCATAAAAAAATTCAATATGGACAATGCTGATAAAAAGAGTATTCTATTGAGTATAACAGAATGGCAAATAGTATTGGACTCTCTAAGTAATACTATTTTTAATGAAGAGATTACTGAAGACGCCAGAAAAAAAGCTAAAGAATTATATCTTAAGATAAATAAAAATATTTAATTTAATTTAATTTAATTTTATACCGATTATTTTAGTTGAATCAAAAGTTTTCATGGATTGATCCTTTTTTTATCTGCTCTCTCATCGATTGGTATTGGAAAAATTATTACTGTATTGTTATCTAAAATTGAGGATTAATTAATAGCAAATCAAAATAAATATTTTTTTTCTTCGAATTATTGTAATGTTCAATTATGTTTGTGTTATTACTATTGTTATTTATGTTGCATTTCTAATTTGTCTTATCAATTCTAAAATTTTATCAATATCATCTGCTTCAGGATTTAATTCTATATATTTATAAAATTTTTTTAACGATTCTTTAAATTTTTTATATCTGAATAATATTATTCCGCTATCTCTTATTGCTTCAGGATTAAATCTGTCTAATGACAATATCATTTCATTTATAATTTCGATTTTTTCCAGATCATCCACTTCCACATATCCAACCTTTAAATTATTTAATATTCTAATTAAAATTTGAGACGTACTAGCTTTCTCTAATATGCTATTGGATATCGAAACATTCGATTTGGGGTTTACTTTATTTAATAAATCCTGAAGAATATAATCATCCATAATTCTACCTTTGTTGAAAGGATCAATTATTATGTATTCGTTTGAATCTTTATCAAGCGTATATTTTACTAAAAAGTGTGATGGAAAATTAACTGGTTGTAGTTCAAAATTTAAAAAACTTGTCAAGTGGATATAAATTATAGATAAAGTTATTGGAATTCCTATCTTTTTTTCTAAAACGATGTTTAAATAATTATTAATCGGGTTGTAATAATCATTGACATTTGCATGAAACTTTTTATCCTCAAAAAAAAACTCGTTAAATTTTTCAATAATATGGGTAGGCCTCATCGCTTTTGGATTTTTTATCTTTCTTTTTAATTCCTCGCCTATTTCTTCAATTTGTTTTATATAATGTTCAATATTTAGATCGGGATAGTTGATAATTCTTGCAATATGTAGAGCATATTCTGAAATTTCTTTTATATTTTCATTTTCATTTAATTTTATTACCACATTTTTCTCCCAGTCTTTTATAAGATATTTATCGTGATACTCAAAATCCACTATAAATAAAAACTCATTTCATACTTATAAATAAAAATAATAAATGTTATAAATTAAATATTTGAAATGTCATTAATGATTGTTATCATACATTTTGTAGTTTTTTCAAGCAGATCAATTCTAGCGTATTCATTTGGTGAATGAATTCTAGAAAATATATATGTTCCACCGATAGAGATACATGGAGCTTTTAGTAATTTTATAAATTCATACATAGGACCAGTACCTGCAGAAGAAACTGAAATTATTGAATCTCCAAAAACTCTGTTTGCAGATTCTTGAATCAATTTTACATAGGGATTACTTATTTCTGTTCTACCTGCCGCTTCTCCATTAATCCATGCAAGTTGAATGTCTCCAAATCCATTTTCTTCCAAGTGTTTTTTTAATCTTTCAAATTGAATCTTTGGGTTCATATCGGGAACCAATCGAAAATCTATTTTGGCAGTCGCCTTGGAAGGTATTATTGTCTTGGCCCCTTCACCTGTATATCCTGAAATTAATCCTGTAATATTGCAGGTTGGTTTGTTTACCAGTGCTTTTTTAATATCATTTCCACTACTATTATAAACAAATTTATTAATTCCGTATTCTTTTTTGAAACTTTCTTCATCAAATGATTCATTTTCTATTATTTTGATCTCTTCTTCAGTTAATGTTTTAATTTCTTTATACCAATCTTTAACCAATATCTTTCCATTTTTGTCAACTAATGTTGATAATGCTTGAACTAATTTCCATGCAGAATTTTCAATTAAAACTGCCAAGCTTGAATGGACGTCTCTGGAGGGACCTATAGCAGTCATTTCTATATATAATAATCCTTTCATACCTAGACTTATTATTGGATGCTCTTTTTGGTCAATGTATCCAAATTCCCATATTACTACATCTGTTTTGAATTTGTTTTTGTATTTGTTTATATATTTTGAAATATTATTACTCCCAATTTCTTCTTCACCTTCTACTAAAAATTTTATATTGAGGGGGACATCGCCTGTCTGTTTTAATAAATACTCGACTGCGTTTAATCTTGTTATTAATTCTCCTTTATCGTCAGACGCTCCTCTCCCAAAAATTTTATTACCTTTAACTATTCCTTCAAATGGATTATATTCCCATAAATTCAGTGGCTCTTCGGGCTGAACATCATAATGATTATAAAATAAAATCGTTTTTCCATTTGGATTTGCTTTTGATTTTACTTCTCCATACACTATTGGTGGGGCTGAGTGTGCATCATCATCTATATCCAAATATATTAATTCTGCAGATATTCCAATTTCTTGCATAATTTTAACAACCTCTTTGGCACATTCTTCCAAATTTTGTTTTTTTGCAGAAACACTTGGAATTCTGATTAGTCTTTGAAGATCATTTATTAACTTATTAGTATTTATTTTTAAACTTGTCATTTATAGTCGTTTAATGATTTTGATAATAGTTTATTAATATAAAAACTAAATTTTTTGTGAACTTTTTTGTTAATATTTTTATACCATCTGCTATTAAATTTTTTATTGAGTACTGCAAATTTAAAAAATATTTTTCTTTCGCCAACTTCTATTGCAATAGTGGGAGCTTCTGAAAAACCTGGAGTAGGAAATGCTATTTTTTTAAATATTCTGAATGGTTACAAAGGTAAAGTATATCCTATTACACCAAGTAGTTCTTCTGTATTTGGAATAAAGGCATACAAAAGTGTTATGGACATAAATGAAGATATCGATTTGGTAGTTGTGGCAACTCCTAGTAAAATTGTTCCCTCTGTTATGGAAGAAATAGGTAAAAAGAAAATAAAAGCCACGATAATTGTTTCAGCTGGTTTTAAAGAAGTAGATGAAGCTGGTGCTAAACTAGAGCAGACAATTCAGGATATAGGTAAGCATTATGGAATCCGGATAATAGGACCGAATTGCCTTGGAATAATGAGTTTGACAGAACAAAATCTAGTGAATCTCACATTTTTAAAAATTACCCCTAAATATGGTGAAATTGCACTAGTTTCTCAAAGCGGCGCTATTTGTGCAGCTACAGTAGAAGACGCAATGGCTCAAGGAATCGGTTTTTCAAAAGTAATTAGTATGGGAAATAAAGTCGATATGGATGAAAATGATATTCTTGAATTGCTTGAAGACGATCCATCTACAAAAGTAATTGTAATGTATCTGGAGGATATTCATGATGGCCGTAGATTTATGAATGTTGCAAAAAGAATTACTTTAGAAAAAAGAAAACCAATAATTGTTTTAAAAGCTGGCCGAACTCCTGAAGGTGCCAAAGCAGCGATGTCTCATACAGGTGCATTAATGGGATCAGATGAAATATATGAATCAGTTTTTAAACAGTCAGGGGTAATTCGCGTAGATACTATGCAAGAGTTATTTGAGTCAGCTACTGCTTTTTCAAAACAACCTTTACCTGTAGATAATAAAGGCATTGCTATCGTTTCTAATGCAGGGGGACCTGCAATTATATCAACTGACGCCTGCTCGAAATATCAGATTCCAATGGCTGACATTTCTGATTCTACAGATTTTATATCAAAAGTTATTCCTCCACATGGTTCTTCAAAAAACCCTGTTGATATTGTAGGTGATGCGGATTTTAGCCGATTTGAAAAGGTTCTCCAAGAAATCTTATCTAACCCTAATGTTGGCTCCGTAGTTACAATGTGTACTCCTTCTGCAACTTTAGATTATAATGAATTAGCTAAAACAATAATTAGAACATCTAAAAACACGGGAAAAACCATGTTGGCTGCTTTGATGGGTTTAGCTGAAGGATTAGAAAATAAACAAATATTGTCAGAAGGTGGTATACCACATTTTATGTATGCCGAACCTGCTATACGAACACTTGAATCCATGTATAGATTTAGTAGATGGTTAAATATCAAAAATGAGCCTATCACATCGTACTCTGTAGATAAAAATAAAGTTAAAGATATTTTATCTGAGGTAAAAAAACAAGGACGTTCAAATCTTTTAGAAGATGAGGGTTATGAAGTACTTAAAGCATATGGCTTTCCTGTTCCTAAAAGTATACTTGTAAATAATGAAAATGATGCAATTAACGCCTCAAATAGCATTGGTTATCCTGTAGTTATGAAAATATCTTCTAAAGATGTTATACATAAATCAGATTCAGGTGGCGTAAAAGTTGGATTAAAAAATGATGATGAAGTAAAAAATGCTTTTAACTTGATATTGTCTAATGTAAAAACACGTCACCCTGATGCGGATATTAAGGGTATTCTTGTTCAGGAAATGATAACTCATTCGAGAGAAACAATTCTGGGTGCTAAACAAGATGAATTTTTTGGACCATTATTATTGTTTGGTTTAGGTGGTATATATGTAGAGATTTTAAAAGATGTAATTTTCAGGCTAGCGCCCATTTCTGAATCAGAAGCAAGAAATATGATTGAATCTATAAAAACTATTGGTCTATTGAAGGGTGCTAGAGGTGAAAACCCCTCCGATATATCATCTATAGTTGACTGTTTATTGAGGTTATCTCAGCTAGTTGTTGATTTTCCTGAAATTGAAGAATTTGATATAAATCCGCTACTAGTTCTAGAAGAAGGAAAAGGTTCAAGGGTGGTAGATGTAAGAATTGGAATTAAAAATAATTAATACTCTATCTACCTCATTCTAGTTTTTTACCACATTCTTCGCAGAACATGGCCTCTATATCATTTTTAGAATTGCAATTTATACATATCTTGGAATTCTGGTTATTCTTAATCATCGCCTTATTTGTGTCATTTTTATCTTTGCTAGATTGTAGGTCAGTATCAACGCTTTTTTCATGCAAGATAATTATGTCTCCAATTTTATCAATATTATCCCATGTAACTTCCATGATTTCTTTCTTTGAATTGGTTATTTTAAAACTGAATTGGACTTTTCCTTTCGAAATTTTTCTTAAACCTATTTCGCTAATTTTACCAACTAATTGTGCATTATTATTATAAGTAGACATACCTAAGATTTTTTCAATTGGGTTGTACTCTTCTTCTTCTTTTAAATCACTTTTTGTAGAATTATTGTTAGGTGATTTTATTCCTATTTTTTGACTATCTAGTTCTGATTTTTTTGATGACTTTTCATTAATGTCGGTTTTTCCTTCTAGGTCTTTGCTATCTGTTGGTATTGGTATTGGTGTTGGAGAATGAACGTTATTTTCCTTTACATCGTTAAATTTTCTATATTGTGCAATAGTATAATCACATATTTTGCATTTATATTCTCCTTTTTCAACTAGTATTATGTTTTCTCCTAAATCTTCATTAGGATTTTCATATTGGATATTTGGAGCTCCTTCATAAACTTTTTCACATTTATTACAATAATATTTAACAAATCTATCAGTTTCTAACCTTCCTATTCCAGCTAAAAACAATTCAGGACCTCCTAAATTTGCTCTTTTTTGTTCATTGTCATTGATTTTGGCTATAGTATATCCTCCGGAGCCCCTCAATTTTTTCTCAATAAAACTGCCTTCTTTATTCATGTTTATAGGGTTGTATTAAACGGTAATAATAGCTATCTTAACAATTTATATCTGGACTCGTATTATTAATCGGGTCCTACAATAGGTAAAGCCTTGTTTGGAGGGAATGTTATGACCTCATCCTGTGTATCTTTTTCTATTTTTTCAAATTCGATTGTTATCTCAATAGGTGCGTTATATCTTGAGCTTAATTCTTCTGCTAGATTGCTTATTGATTGTTTGTCTGCAAATTCTTTTGAACCTTGCAAAAAGGCCCGTGTTTGTCTGTATGCTATTTTTCCCCCGTACTTTGATTTGAGAAAATTAGCAATATCTTCAACTTTATCTAAAGAAATGTCATTATAATAAAAACATATTCCATTAACAGGTTCTTTGTCAAATGGAGTTCCATATTTATACCAAAATACTCCAAAATGTTCATATTCTCCTTGCAAACATTTTATCTCCCAATGATTAACATTTTCTATAGGATACTCGCCATCTTTTAAATCATCAAAATTAAGCCTCCAGTATCTTACACGCATGATATTTCTATGGATGAATAGCTATATTTAATACTTGTAAAAATCTTCTTTACAAACCATTATAAATGATTCAATATTTTATAGTTCAATTGGATAGTAGAATACAATTATTAGTTGATATGGAAAAACATTTTGATATCCAGGATGAAACATATTTTGAAAAATTATTAAAACATGGAGATTATGTCGTAAGAACGAGAGCCGTTTGTATTCTGGCAGATATTTCTGGTGAAAAGTCAGTTGAATTAATTGGAGATGTTTTATTGAACGATATGGACCATTTAGTAAGACACGAAGCAGCATTCTCGCTTGGTCAACTAGGCTATGTTAGCGGAATAGATGTTCTATCGAAAGCAGTTTTATCTGATCCAAGTTTTTTTGTAAGACACGAAGCAGCTATTGCTTTAGGGGTTATCGGATCCGAACTATCCCGGAGTATCTTAAAACAAGCTTTGGACGATGAACGCCATGAAGTACGAGAATCAGCTATGGTTGCTCTTGCTAATCTGGATTATGTTTCTTATGTAAAACGAAATAATAAATTTACAAAAATGACTGGCGGTTAATAGTTAATTTTTTTTATTCATATTTTGTAATTTAAAATTGCAATATTATAAAATTATTATTGTACCCATTTAAAAATCAACAAATTAATATCGATATTCTAAAATTTATAATATGTCTGAGTCAAAACAAGCCGAAGGTTTACTATTACTCCAAAATGAACATATTGATGAATTTAATGAATGGAGAATGAAAAATCTTACTTTAAAGTTAGTATTTGATGGAAATGATTTTTCTAATAAAGATATATCTAATGGATTTGTGAATGGGGTTACATTTATTAATTGTAATTTTTCAAATTCTAAACTCAGAACTACCAATTTGGTTCAATCCAATCTAATGAATTCGAGGTTCGATGGCGCAGATTTATCTAATGCACTAATGATGTTTGCCGATTTAAAAGATTCTTTTCTAACTAAAAGTAATTTAGACAATACTAATTTCATGTGTAGCGATTTACAAAGAGCAGATCTTCGTGGAAGTATTTTAAATAAAACAATATTTGTTGAGGCAAATTTAAATGATGCTAATACTTCTGGTTTAGATAAAAATAAAGCATTTTTAAAATTTACTAAATTAAAAGGAACATCTTGGGAATAATTCCTTTATTATGTCCACTATTAATTCTTAAGAGTTCCTTATTAGATGGATTATACCATTTAGCATATATGTTCTAACTCTATCGAAATTTTTTCTCTGTATTTTTAGAAATTTATGGTTAGCGCAATTATACTAATTGGTATAGAGAAATTTATGATATTTTTTCCTTTTTGTTGTTAAAAATAATTCCAGTTGTTCCACCTTTTCCAATCTTTCCAATAACTTTAGGATTAAATTTATTTTTATTCAATTCATCAATAACTGTTGAAGATAGTTCTTTGGATATTAGTATCATATTGGTATTGGATGTTGAAGCTGTGGGATTAGATATTAAATACTCTTTTGATACAAAATTTGCAATGTCGCTATCAATTAAAGGGATATCGTCTATAATTAATTCTCTGTTGATCAGTTTTGAGATTTCATATAGAGATAAAATTCCGTTTTTTGAAATAGGATGTGTAACTAGTATATGGGATTGAAAGTCAAATTCGGTCTCAAAGTCTGGTAAAAACTTTGTAATCAGTTTGCCTAATGAGGTCTTTGGTTCGGTTAAATTTCTGATAGCCAAGTCTTTTAATTGATTTAATTTATTTTCTTGTATTCCATATTTGTTTAATTTTTCAAATAATTTTTCATCTAAAGTGGTAATTATGTATAAACTAAGACATGTCAATAGCCCCAATTTATCAGTAATTATTATCTGTGTATCTTCTTTTATCAAGTCGTATCTGTTTGGTAGTTCTTTATGTATATTGCCTGTTGCAGTAGTACCAAAAAAGAGACCGTTAAATTTTAATGAACTATAGTCTTCAAACGAATAGTTATATTTTATTGTGAACTTATCGATATTTTTTCTAATTTTATCGAGAATATCTTCATTAGGTGCATCATAAATAGGAAAAAGCCTAATATCAATTGAACATCCTAATAAATTTAATAAATTAATAGACTCTGTTAGTGATATTTCCATATGAATTGGCGATTCTATATTTTGACTCACGTCTGTAGCTTGAGTATTAGAGCTAGTAACAACAGTATATCCAGATATATTTCCTCTTTGAGTTTTGATATGATCAAATAGAGTGAATTGAAAATCTTCGACACTGTTTGTTGGTATGATAGAAATTTTTTCTATTTCTATTTTTGTTTTCAGTTGTTCAGAAAGTTTTTTTATCTTTTTAATTAAAAGATTGTTATCATAAACTATATTCTTATTCCATTTTATTATTGAAATAGCTTTTTTTGTTTTTAGATCTTCTGGTTTTAATTCTTCAGTTGATTTATATAGCCTCCTTATTATTTCTATATTTTTTTTTTCCGGATAATGGAAACAACTATAATAATGTGGGTTAATTTTTAAATTATTTCTTTTAAGTTCTTCGGATAAAATGTTTAACCTTTTGTAGTTTAGCTCGTTTGAGCATATTGGTAACCATCTTAAAGGATCAAATCCCAGATCATGATATTTTGTAAATAATTTCCATTTATTTTCTAATTCCAGACATTTTCACCACGAGCTTTATTAATTTCTATCTATACTTCTTAATAAACTATAATAATTTTGGTATGCCTATTATTTTAGCTTTTTAAAATGAATTTTTTTATTATCGAATGCTTAGAGTTTTTTTGCAATAATAGTTATAAGAGTTAGACAATTATTTATTAATATGTTAGATCAAGATAAAAAAATTAATTCTATACAATCATTTCCTATAGATTTTGATAAATTGGAAACAAAAAATGCTAAAGATATTTTATCATGGTCAATGGAAAATTTTTCTCCAAAAATCGCATTTGCATCTAGTTTTGGTGCTGAAGATGTGGTTGTAATTGATTTAATGGTCAAGGTCAATAAAAATAATACCCGGATTTTTACTTTAGATACTGGCAGACTTAATCCAGAAACTTATGATGTAATGGATCAAATACAAAAAAAATATCAAATATCTATAGAAACTTTATTCCCAGATTATTTAGAAGTTGAGAAAATGGTTTATGAAAAGGGAATAAATTTGATGTATCAAAGCATTCCAAATAGAAAACTCTGTTGTGAAATTCGAAAAATTCATCCCCTGAGACGAATTTTGGAAACTTTGGATGCCTGGATAACTGGTTTAAGACGAGATCAAACTTTTACAAGATCTAATGTTAAAAAAATTGAAATAGATGCATTCAACAATGGAATTTTTAAAATTAATCCCCTGGCTGACTGGACAAATGATATGGTTTGGGATTATATAAACAAGAACGCTATACCTTACAATAAATTACATGATATAGGGTATCCCAGTATTGGCTGTGCTCCATGTACTAGGGCGATATTATCCGGAGATGATTTACGATCAGGACGATGGTGGTGGGAAAATGATCAGCATAAAGAATGTGGATTACATTGGACTAAAAATTAAAATATGCCTAGAAAAAAAGAAATAACCTTTATTATGAAATAAATATGATGTCTAACCCACACGGTGGTAATCTTGTAAATAATTTTATTAATTCATCTAAAATTGATGATGATTTGTTTGTATTGGATGTAGATCTTGGATTAAAAAAAGAAGTAGAAAATATTTCATTTGGTGTTTTTAGTCCATTAAAGGGATTTGTAAGTGAAGATGATTTTCTTAGTATTTTAAAACAAGGGCGTCTTAGTAACGGATTACCATGGACAATTCCTATTGTATTAGATTTTGATAATGATTTTGCTAAAAAAGTTAGAGATGAATCAGAAGTTGCTTTACGGAATAATGGTAAAATATTTGCAATATTGTATGTAAAAGATTTATATAGCTTTGATAAATTGCAATCAGCAAAGTCAATTTTTCAAACAGATGATAGTTCTCATCCTGGGGTATATAGTTATCTTACAATGAAAGACACTCTTGTGGAAGGGGAAGTCAAAACTTTAAATACACTTAATTTAGATGATATAATTCGTTTAACCCCATCACAAGTTCGAAAAGAAATTAATAATCGTGGATGGAAAAGTACTGTGGCATTTCAAACTAGAAATGTTCCACATGTGGCACATGAAATGTTACAGAAGGCTGTACTGAATATTTATGATGGTTTATTTATTAATCCCTTGATAGGGAAAAAAAAGACTGGAGATTTTAAAGATGAGGTAATTTTAGAATCATATCAATCTCTAATAAATAACTATTATCCTAAATCAAAAATTATTTTCTCTACTTTACATACCGAAATGAAATATGCTGGACCAAAGGAAGCAATTCATCATGCCATTATGAGAAAAAATTTTGGTTGTTCTCATATTATAATAGGGAGAGATCATGCTGGAGTAGGCAATTATTATGCTCCATTTGCTGCTCATAATATTTTCAAAGAGTATCCTGATCTTGAAATAGAGCCAATATTTTTCCCTGCTTTTTATTATTGTAAAAAATGTACCCATTTTGCAAATGAACGAATATGCCCTCATGATTCAAATTTCAAAGAGGAATTAAGTGGTACTAAAATGAGAAAAATGTTTTTGTCCGGAGTAGTGCCACCTAGTCATCTTATGCGTTCTGAAATCTCCCAAGTTATATCGTCATATCATAATCCTTTTGTGGAGTAAAATATTATTATTGTATTGGTATGATTTTTACAAATATATATGTGTTTTAAAAAGAAAGATTAAGATGATCATATCTAGGCAATTTTCCTTTTCTTGTTTTTCCTTTTTGTTTTTATTTTTAACACTGAGCATCATATATTATCCTAGTTTAAGCTTCTCTCAATCAAATGATACTCCAAAATTTCAAGAATTAAAAAAAAACTTGGATGATAGAATTACATTTCCTTACACTGCTTCTAACCACGACCGAAAAAATCCCTCTGTATATGCATTTAAAGAGTCTATACCAAATGATTGGAATGTATTTATATATAATAACATAGCCTATTCTAATAATCCGGAGGCAAAAACCGTAATACAACTTAAAGAGCCATATCCAAGTGAAAAATTTATTGAACTAACGATGTTTGGGGGTAAATCCAAAAAATTTTCTGTCGCTGTAAATACTAATGAGAGTGGGCGTCTGCAAGTGTATCAAAATGATTTTGACGGTTGGTCTTTGGCCAATCCTGTTGTTGTAACTAGTGGTGTCGACCAGGGAATATCTGTTGCTGATGGTAATAGGATAGTTGTTGATAAACTATCAGTAAATGGATTTAATCTTGGCTCGATAAATGTTTATGGAAAAGATGAATCCACATTACCTGATAGTACGTTGAAAGGATCTATTCAATTTGAGGTTGTATTCGGACATCCTTCTCAATCTTCTATTTATTATATGCCATTAATAGTGATGGTTGGTGTTGGGGGTATAATACTGTTTTTACTAAAGTTTAAGAAAAGAGATACATCATAAATATCTGGTTTTTTTAACTAGTTTTAACTACTACTTGTTTGTTTTTTTCTTTATAATAATTACAATTTTCTTTTAATTTACAATGGTTACATTTGGGCTTTACTGGAAGACAAATATTTTGTCCGTATCTTACGACGATGGAATTCAATTTTATCCAATATTTTTTATCTAACATTTTTGACAATTTCTCTTCTGTATCTTCTGGATCTTTTGTTTTTACGATACCTAATCTATTGAAAATCCTATGTACATGCGTGTCCACTGGAATTGCAGGTATTTTAAACCCATAAACCAATACACAATTAGCAGTTTTTCTTCCAACACCCGGTAACTCTAACAAATCTTTAGTGTTGTTTGGTATTTTACCATGGTATTGCTGATTTATGATATCTGAAACTTCTTTTATTCTTTTTGCTTTGATGTTATAGAAACCTACAGATGATATTGTTTTTTTAATATCTTCTATATCTGCATCTGCAATATCTTGCGATCCTTTATATTTTTCAAATAATTTTGTTACTGCCTGGGTTGTTTGTTCATCTCTTGTTCTTGATGAAAGAATGGTTCCAATTAATACCTTAAATGGGTCTCCTTCTTCTTGTTTTTGTAGTTGATCTAGAGCTGTCAATCTTAAACACTTATTATTCTGTAATGTCATCTCCATATCTTCAAGATTTTTGACTAAATCAGTCATTCGTGTAAAAAAATAAAAAAAGTTTTTGTATTTATTGTCTCTTTTTGATTCTGGCTCTGCCTGTTTTTCTTGGCGCTATGTTGCCTACCTTTGCTCCAGGTGGAGTATTTCTTGCAACAGATGATGGGTGACCAATATGTTGATGCCTTCCCCCTCCATGAGGATGGTAGACCGCAGCTTGTGCAATTCCTCTTACTATTGGATATAGTCTTCCCCTTGATTGCATATATTTTGCTTTATTTCCTGCTTTGAGAAATGGTTTTTCGCTTTTCCCTCCGCCAGAAACAATTCCAATCATTGCTCGGCACTTTGGATTCATATTTATTATGCTACCTGATGGGAACTTTATTTTTACACTATCTGTTGAATGTGAAAAAACTATTGCTGAGGAACCTGCAGCCTTGATCAGCTTTCCTCCATCTCCGATATTTTTTTCTATATTGCAAATGAGCGTTCCATCTGGAATTGATTCTAAATCTAGAATATTTTTAGATGATGGATTAACACCATTACCCATTTCTATTCTGTTTCCAACTACTGTACCCTCGGGTGCTGGAATATATGAATAAAGGCCATCATCAAATTTAATTTTAGCTACTGGTGCATCTCTTCCACGTTCATGTATTATATCCATAACAACTCCATAATGGAGTTCGTCAATCCTAAAATTAGGATATTTGGTGGGAGCTATTTTTCCAACTATTATTGCTCTAAATTGCTTACCTCCTCTTCCTCTTCTTCGTACTAGTGTCCTTTTTCCCAATTAAATCTAAATATTGATCTAAAAGACCCGCTTTTAAATTTATTCTCCTTTTTTTTATTTTTCCAACTGAATTGTCTATACATCGAGTTTATACATGTAATTTTAAAAGTGGAAAATAAATAAATAAATCAATCAATCAATTTCAACTATTTTTATTTTGTCTTTAATAATAAAGTTATAAGGAGTTATACTGTAGTAGATTCTGTGAGCCAAAACACCACAACTTTAAAGGTGCTTGAAGCTTATACACGAGATGTAGGCCGTGGAGTTGCTAGAATTGATTATGATTCTATGGATTCATTAAGTGCATCTACAGGAGATGTTGTTGAAATAAAAGGAAAACGCAAGACTGT
>JBDUES010000228.1:0-8316 GCA_040297625.1 Candidatus Nitrosocosmicus sp.
TGTCTCGAAACTCCAAACACAGTACAAACATCAGATATTGTTCTACCTGAACGTTCTGATTCAATTATCATTCTATACCTATTTTCTATTATATCCATTTGTTATTACACTCCAAGACTAGAGTGTCGACTATGTTAGGAAGCAGTACAGTTAATCTATACTTCCTTCATAGCAAAACTAATTAAATTATGACTATTTGCGTCTCTTCATTAATACCTGAACGTTAATAAAAAACGATTTACATAATTATGCAACAAAGCAAATTAGAGATAAAAAAACAATAGCAATAAAATATCAAAGATGTTTCTGGAGGCAAGTTTTGATTGTAGTTCTATGGAAATCCATATCCAAATATTTTCATCGCCACCTTGATTTAAGTTTCATCGACTATAAACTCGCAAATCTTTATCTTTTAGATGATATTTTTCTGGATAGTATTTTTGAATCCAATTACAAGGGGGTATTATTCTTAGTTGTTGAATATGCTTTTTTTCAAAACGTATTCTGTTGAATCATTACTTTTGGACAAGATAGTTTTAGATCTTCTCCATCCACTTTATTTTATGCTTCAAAAGAATATTCCTTATTTCTTCATGGTTTATTCTATCTGCCATTTTTAAGTCATGTATAATAAAATCAGCAAGAATACGTAATGACCATCAAGTAAAAGATCCCAAACTATAAACTGTTCTTGGATTTGCTGTAGATGCTATCTGTACTATCTTTTTCTCAATTTCAACATCAAACTTGTGCTGCTGTTTATGATTGTGCTTTTTTGATATATGCAGTCAATTCCTTTTTCATTGAATCTGTGATGTACACATTTTTTTATGTTATTATTATGATGGTCAATCATTTTTCTTATCTGCTGTACTGTATGTCCATCATCTTTAAGCAGGATAGTTTTTGCTATATATCTTGATTCTTTATCTTCGAGTATCTGGTGTAATATGTTCTTTCCATCATTGATAAGCATTCTGAGAATGTATCCATCATAATAGGAGATAAGAGTGGCAAACTAAAGGTGTTGTGTTGTTAAACAAACAAACACAACTAATTTACAAAAAGATATAATATATCGTTTACAGAACTGTTAACTTTAGAGCCAATATTTTATAGTATCAATATGACTGCACTTATCACAGTGGTCCACAATCCATCTTTATTCCCTTCTGCAGATTGTGTAATATTTTGTGTTTTATAAATTTTCTCTGAAAGTCTCCACTGCTCTTCTCTCTGATCCCATGTAAGTGACAAATCGATAGGTAAGCCCATGGTAGTAGCAAGCATCTCCATGGCCATATCTTCGGCATAATCTCCAGCTTTTTGTGCAGTTTCACCGAAGGAATGATGTTCCGAAAGATAACCATGACGTGTATCATCAACAGGTCTTGCCAAACCAATAGAGGCAGCAATAAGCCTATTTGGTTCATTAGTGGAAGAGCGAGCCATAACTGCAAAAACGATTTGTCCTGGCATTAAATATTTTCTACCTTCTTGTTTTGATACTATTTTACATTGTGGAGGTTTAATACTGGATACAGAAACCAAGTTTAGATCAGCTATATCTGCCTCTCGCAACGCCAACTCGAAGCTTGTAAGATAATCTTTATGAATGCCTTTACCTTTTGTTAAAAACATTATTTTTGGGACAAATAATGAAGGATCTATTTTTAGAGGAAATTTATTTTCTACCATTTGTGATAGTTTAGATTTAACTATAATGAACTTATGGATAATACCCAAATCTTTCATCTAATATATTGAGCCTATCTCAAAAAATCTATAGAAATATAGATAATAGCAAACCTTGATGAAATTGTGTCCTACTGCCGCAACCGTCATAAGAATAAGAACAATCATGCTATCACAAAGATTCCTGATAAATTATGAAATGTATAAAGTACCATTTTACCAGAGTAAAAATAGAATAATACTACAGGTCATCCAACAATTATTCAATTTACATGCCACAGACGATTTCTTGAGGAATGGGTTCAAATAGGAATTTTTAAAAAAATATGGACGCAATTGTATTTTAAAGGCTATAACTTGAAATATTTTTCTTTTTTATTCTATACAAAAAGATTTTACAAATTTAATGAGTAGACATTACTTGTAGTTTTGTTATCTAATTAATTGCATGTATATAGTTTATGATTATTATATAATTAATTGATTAATAACTACATTTTATAATACTTTTGATGACAAATTTAACTAGTTTAAAAAAAATCGGTGTGTCATTATTAGCATTGTCTCTTTTAATCCCTATGGTGATTAATTCAGTCAATTCAGTCTATGCACAAAAAGTAACAATTAATGGTGCAGGAGCTACTTTTCCTTTTCCATTAATAGATACATGGAGAGTACAATATCAAAAAGTTAATCCTGGTGTAAATATTAATTATGCTTCAATCGGCAGTGGAGGTGGAATTAAACAATTTTTGGAAAAAACTGTTGATTTCGGAGCAACAGATGCCCCATTGAGCAAATCAGAATTTGCAAAAGCTGTAACTCCAGTCCATATTCCAGAAACTATTGGATCTGTTGTAATTTCATATAATTTACCTGGAATATCCAGTCCCCTTAAATTATCTGGTCCTGTAATTGCAGATATATTTTTAGGGAAAATCACAAAATGGGATGATCCTAAAATTAAACAATTAAATCCAAATGTTGCATTGCCATCAAATACTATAACTGTGGTTCATCGCTCTGATGGTTCTGGTACAACATTTGTGTTTACAGATTATCTATCTAAAGTAAGCCCTGAATGGTCTAGCAAGGTTGGAACTTCAAAATCAGTACAATGGCCAACAGGTATAGGTGCACCGGGTAATGAAGGCGTTTCGGGTTCGATTAGTGGTTCAAAATATTCTATTGGTTATGTAGAACTTGCTTATGCTTTGACTGCTAAAATGAACTTTGCATCTATTCAAAATCAGGCAGGTACTTTTGTTACTCCGTCAATAGATTCCACTATGGCTGCAATTGATGCATCTGCTGGTAATCTACCAAAAGGTACAGATCCATGGTATAATGTATCAGTAACCAATGCTCCTGGCAAAAATTCTTATCCAATTTCTAGTTTCACCTACATAATATTGTATAAGGAATTGAGTACCAATCCTTCTATAGATTCACAAAAGGCAAAATCTATTGTTGGTTTTCTAACATGGGCAATAACTGATGGACAAAAGTTTTCAAAACCGTTAGGATATGTTCCATTACCTATCTCTGTAGTTAAAATAGATCAGCAAACATTGAATTCTCTGACCTTTAAAGGAAATCCAATTTCCACAAAATAATTTTTTTCTATATAGTTTAAATATTCTATATTAATTATATATGTAACTTATATTAATAAAAAACCTTTATTTAAAATAAACATTGAATTTAACGGATCATAAATCAGAGGTTGTCAATTTAATCAGATCCAAATCTAATAAATCCATATTTGGTGATAAATTTTTTAAAGCTCTTGTAATCGGAGCTTCTATCTATGCTTTATCTATGGTCGCCCTGGTTATTTATGCATTAAGTCAAGGCTCTCTTCCCATTTTATATAAAGAAGGTTTACATTTTATCATTGGTACCGATTGGAATCCTGTAGAAGGCCGTGAATCATTTGGTGCACTACCATATATTATAGGCACGCTAATTAGTTCTGTAATTGCAATGGCTATTGCTGTTCCGATTAGTATAGGAATTGCAATTTTTGTTAATGAACTGGTGCCAGGCAAAATCGGTACTGTTTTATCTTTTATAGTTGAATTACTTGCTGCCGTCCCGAGTATTGTATACGGATTATGGGCATTATTTGTATTTCGATTTTGGATAAAAGATTATCTTGAAATGCCTCTCCATAACACATTTGGAGATAATTTGTCAGTTTTCGCAGCAACTCCATTTGGACTTGATGTATTTACTGCTGGTATAGTTCTTGCAATAATGATTATTCCTATAATATCTGCTGTTTCGCGAGAAGTTATCAAAGCAGTACCTCATTCACAAAAAGAAGCAGCATATGCGCTTGGTGCAACTCGTTGGGAGATGGTTAAAATGGCTATTCTTCCATATGGAAAATCTGGTTTATTGGGAGCTTCATTTTTAGGTTTGGGCAGAGCAATTGGGGAAACAATTCTGGTAACTATGATTATTGGTAATGCAGTAGGTTTATCTGCCATTCCAACGTCCTTGTTTTCTCCAAGTCAAACTTTGTCTAGTATTATTGCAAATGAATTCAATGAAGCATCCGGGGATTTGCACCTGTCAGCATTAATAGGTCTAGGACTGGTATTATTTGTAATAACTATTTTTATCAACATAGTTGCAGTTTTTATAGTATCCAAGGTAACAAAGTTTAATTCTAATTTGAGGGAATAAGATGGAGAAAGAAAATAAAGATTATAAATCAATAGTTCAAGGATATGTTGTAAAAAATTCAAGAAAGAGAAAAAATATTAATAATTTAATTACGGTTATATTATTTAGTTGTGTAGTTATAGCAATTATACCGCTTGTTAGTATTTTAATAGATGTCTTTAGAAATGGGGCTGGAGCATTTAATCTCGATTTTCTGATTCAACCTCCTGGTGCAATGGGATCCGGTGGTGGAGGAATTGGACCTGCCATTCAGGGAACCCTTATGCTTGTGGGGCTTGCTACATTAATTGCAGCTCCTGTAGGAGTTTTGGTAGGTGTTTATCTCTCTGAATACTCTTCTACCGCTAACAAACGCTTTTCATATATTCTTAGGTTATTTAATGATGTAATGACTGGCATTCCTTCTGTCGTTATAGGAATAGTTGGATACATTACCATTGTTTTAACATTAGGTTCATTTTCAATCATTGCGGGAGCCTTTGTTTTGTCTATTATAATGATACCAATAGTTGCCAGAGTTTCTGAGGAGACATTAAAGCTAATTCCCAATTCATTAAGGGAGGCTGGCTATGCTCTTGGTATTTCCAAGTGGAAAGTTGTTTGGCATATTGTTGTAAAAGGCTCTAAAAGTGGTATAATTACTGGTATTGTTTTGGGGATATCCAGAATAGCTGGTGAGACTGCCCCATTAATTATGACTATTTTGGGGACCAGTTTATTTTTCGGCGGTTTTAATTCTCCAGTTGATGCGTTGCCTTTGAGAATCTGGAGACTTGCATCACAGCCATATGATGCAGCACATCAACAAGGATGGGGTGCAGCCTTACTTCTTATATTGCTTGTATTATCGTTGAGTATCATATTGAGAATGGTCTCTCACAAAAGGGGTTTCAACTTAAAAACTACTGCAACATAATATATATCCTTACATATTTTCTATCTAGTTCATTTAGACAAAGAATATAAGTTATTAATCTAGTTATTATATATTACTGGTAAATTATTGAATCTTTTAAAATCTTATACAATTGGTAAAAAAAATAGTAATATGTCATCTACTGTTCCTCCTCTTCCTCCTGAAAATATATCCTCTCATATGCCTCGGGATAATGAGACCAAGGTTTCTATTGTTTCATTGAATGCCTGGTTTGGAAGTAAACTTGCATTAAAAAATATTAATATTAATTATAAACAAAACTGTGTAACTGCTTTAATAGGTCCTTCTGGCTGTGGAAAGACAACTTTGTTGAGGTGTATAAATAGAATGCATGAAATGACCCCCAATGCTTCTGTTAAGGGCCAGATAATTTTAGATGATATGGATATTTATGATAAAAGCTCTGATCCTGTTATTGTTAAACGCCGTATGGGTATGGTTTTTCAGAAACCCAATCCATTTCCTACCATGAGTATTTATGATAATGTTGCATCTGGTTTAAAGCTTAATGGAATAAAGAATAAATCTTTAACAAAAAATATAGTTCAGGAAAGTCTTGAAGGTGCTGGATTATGGGATGAAGTTAAAAACGATCTTGATAAACCTGGGATAAGTTTGTCAGGTGGTCAGCAACAAAGACTATGTATATCTAGAGCATTAGCAATGCAACCTGAGATTCTTTTAATGGATGAACCAACATCTGCCCTAGACCCTTCTGCATCCTCTAAAATAGAGGAATTGATAAGCGAACTTAAAAAAAATCTCACCGTAATAATCGTAACTCATAATATGCAACAGGCAGCAAGAGTTTCAGATTATACTGCTTTTATGTATCTTGGAGAATTGGTTGAATTTGGTCAAACTGCAAAGATCTTTAAAAATCCATCTAAAGAGTTAACCGAAAGATATATTTCGGGTAAATTTGGATAATCTAGATATTTGCTCCTTGTATTTATTTTAAAACTGCTTTGACTCGACTAATTGATTTAGGCCTAAACAAGTTAAGCAATATTATCCTTGAAATGGCTAGCATTGCTGAAAAAACCGTCATAAAAGCCATCGCTTCTTATAAAGAAGATAGCCTGGAAACAACAAAAGAAATATTTGAATCATCGGCTAAATTACGTTTTCTTCAAGATGAAGTTTCAGAATTAACAATCGAGTTAATTGCTAGATTTCAACCTGTTGCCACTGATCTGCGATTTATAAAATCTTGCATGGAAATATCTTATGGTTTTTCTAGATTTGGTCGTTATGCTTATGATATTATTGATGCATTGGAAATTTTTGGCCCGTTAAAATTGTGTAACAAGTCTTCAGTTATTCGTATGTCTGAAACTGTTTTAGAAATGATGAATACATCTGTATATGCCTTACGTTTACGTGATAATTCACTATCAAACAAGATTTATGAAATGGAGGATTATATCGATATTTTATACAAAAAAAGTTTACGTGAATTTGCTACAATTATAAATGCGGATACTGAATATCCAGATAATAGATGTAATATTTCATCTGCCCTGATATTGAAATATTTAGAACGTATTTCAGATCATGCTTCTTATATTGCAGATGCAGTTAATTATATTGTAACTGGTACATCAAGTCCAAGGAGATGATATTTAGTTCAAATAAATTCATGCAGTACTTATTTATGGTATATATGGTGTGGTGATCGAAATAAAAAAGAAATGTATTATTTGCGGCTGTACAGAACATTATATTTTTGGATGTATTAATCATTGGACTGGCCATAAAAAAAGTAATGGGCAATGCAATAAATGATGATGATTATTTTAACTCATAGAGTGCTATTATTAATTTTAATAAAATTTTCTCATTAGTTTGCTCGGCTAATGGTAAAAAGTATTTTTTAGTTTCTTCTTTAAATCTAGAAATTTTATCTTTTCTTCTTGAATTTTTTAATGATCTTGTGTCATCCAGTCTCTCTGCCAAAATTATGCATTTGACATAAGTATCTGCTAGTTTTATTTTTGAAATTTGCTTTTCAATCAATGATGATGATGATTTATCATCCTTTTTTTTTGTATTTTTACTAAAAAATGAAATTGTTTTATAGATTTTTTCACCAATTTCTGTTTTAATGTAATCTTTAGTTTCTTGAGATAATTCCTCTTTGTTAAAAACATCATGAAGCAAAGCCGAACAAACCAAATCTGATTCATTCTTTTTTATTTCTTCGGATAAAATTAATGCTACCCTTAATGAATGATTTATCTGAGGTTCTACATCATCAGATTGATATTTTCTTACTATATCACTGTGTATTTTAATGGCCAATCCAAAAGCCTTTGTAATTTTTTCAATATCGTTTATGGATTCTTCAAATGGTTTTAATAGTTGTGTAAATCCTGTTTTTATAAAATAATTTTTATTATTATTTTTATTATCTGTATTATTATACATTTCTTGCAATTTGTCCTTCAATTTGGTTTGATATTTCTTCCATTAATGTGCTTTTCATCGTGAATCTTTTAATTTTAACAATATGATTGATGTTATATACAAATTAATAAATATGGTTCTCTTAACTTTAGAGAAATTTTTCAGTTTTTAACAATATGATATCAAAAAAAATATTTTTGAAAAATTTATGCCAAATTAAATTCACTTTAATAAAATTAAATGTTTAAAATTTGTAATAATCTTATAGCCTATCATAAAATCATCCTCTTATAAATAATGATACCGCATTATAATTGAACTAGGCCCAACTAATTTTCTACTGCTTTATTTTCCTATTTTGTGAACAGCTTCCTGAATCTGTTAAGCCATCGTGAATTAATTGTCTCTCTACTATAAAATAATTTAATAAAAAGTTTGGTGGACAGAGCCGATAAAGAAAACAAAAAAGTTAATATTTTATAGCTGGAAATTAACAATATTGATAAATTGAGGTAATTATTGCAGTTGAATGTTTCTAATACATATAAAGTTAATGACGACAGGAAAGATTTTGGTACTCT
>JBDUES010000229.1:0-18684 GCA_040297625.1 Candidatus Nitrosocosmicus sp.
GATACATACAAAAAAAACAAAAAGGACGACTTCAGCAAAAAAGTAAAGTGAATGAGTAATAAAAATAGCATTTCCAGGCGAGGTATCTCTAGAATACATGTAAAAGATAAAAAATAAAGATAATACGTTAAATATGGAAAGAAAAATACCTTTTTTGTAGTTTAAAGAGGATTCTCTATTTTTATCCATCAATTACAGATAATAACTTGATAGGAAAATATGAGTTTTTAGTTGGGTATATACCAATTAGCACAAGTATGCTAAATAATTTGTCAGGATAAATATAATAAAGCACAAAAGATATCTATACCAATTGCATACATTATCGAACATCTCGTAACAAATAGTTTCTCATATTGAGATCAAATCTTTTTGTTCTAAAATATTTGTATATCCTATTCTTTAAAACTGCAAATGGAGAATAGTATCTCAGGATAAATAAGTCTCGTTTGGCTATATTCCATATCTCTTCCATTACCATAAACTCCAGTGATACAGTAGTAGGAATGTATACGGGAATTAGAGTATCCTTAGTTTCTTCAAAGTACTTTAGTACCTTCTTTGATTTATAGTGTGGTGATGCCTTATCCATGAAAAGATAGCATTTTGGAAATTTGGTATGTATTTTCTTTAGAAAGTTGAGGAATGTATCGCCATTGAATTTATCGTACTGTCTGAATAGCTGTTTCTTCCATTCCATGCTTACGGCAACAAAAATACATGAATGTTTATGTGAACCTGTTACCCGGACTATCGGTCTATTATTCTCGGTAATCCAAACCCTTCTTACAAGGAAATCGTAAAAGAAGAATGATTTGTCTATGGATAATATGGTGAATCCTTCTTTCTCTTTATGTTGTTGTTGTTGTTGTCGTCGTCTGTCCACAAGTATTTCTGTGATCTTTTTTGAAATTATCTTTCTCTACTTTGGATGCTGTATTAACATGTACCTTTCTTGGTACTTTTTGTTTAAAGCCCCATTTACGAAGGATTCGGTATATGTGTGTATAATGATAATTTATCCCGCTTTTCTTTACAATTAGTTCTTCAACCGGTTTTGTGGTCCAACCCCCTACTACTGCTTTCTTTCAGTTCTTTAGTGATCTGGTAGATTGCCTCTTGGGATAGTTCTGATGGTCTACCATCTTTTGTTCTATCTTTTAGTCCTTCTATACCCTCTTTATCGTATCTTTGTAACCAATCTGAAGCCCAAGGATTACTTTGATGTATCCCTTTTACAACACGAAAAGGAACTTGTCCATCTGCTCGTACTCTGATAACTAACAGTAGGCTTTCCTTAACCTTTGGATCATTTTCTTTTTTGTTACAAATTAACCAGTTTGGTTTTGGTCAAGGGTATTGAGAACAGATGGATAAATGCAAAAGTGGTAGATAGATCTTGTGTTTCATAATAATTACAATGACAAATTGTTTAGCTTACTTGTGCTAATTGGTATAGTGTTGAAGCAGTGCACCAATTCCATCCCCACCACCACCACCAATTATCCCATCTCTTTAGATTTATTGGCGAATCAACCTACTTTTTGTGATGAGGGTATTGTGGTAGATGGAAATCAAGAAACATGTTACAATCATGTTGAACCAGGGGATCGTAACCGCCACTGGTGTTGTTAGTAATGGTTATTTTAACCATCTACAACTATTTGAATCCATCATTCAATGATTGTTTTGAATATGTGTACCATCATCAAAGATTTTGGATTTAATAGAGGGGTTAAAAAGTAGGGAATCATGGAAAAAATGGTAGATTTTGCACCTGCAAAGAAAGGCGAAGGAAAATAAAGAGAAGAAATAAACAAAATCATAGTCATCCATCTTCATCACCAGACCATCCATATTTGGCTAAAAACTAGCAATAAACAGGGACTTTCCTTCATTAATTGCCTACAACAATAGTATCAATATTTTAAAAAATAACAATAATCAATACATTTGCATCTTTACAGGAAATTACTAAGGTATATAAAGCAACAAAGACCTTCGGGGTGATAATCTTTAGAGAAGCAGAATATAGTGGAATAACGCTAAAGACATCATTATATCAAGAATTTTCCATATATATTACCTATGTATACTTTCAATATATACTTAGAAGTCAATAATATACATAAAAAATACACGTGGCTTTAAATCCATATACATAATCAATGGCGTAAAAACAATGTGCATGTGCATCCCGAATAATTGCTAAATCATCATTAGGATAAGAATGGAATTCTCCTTATTTAATATTTTTGAGACATATCCTGTAATTAGTACTATATCTATCGTAAAATTAAAATTCAAAGGGTAGGATACTACATTTTTTATATATTTCTGTTGTAATTCTTTCAAAAACGCCATTTTCATGTTATACCACACAACATCCCATCCTCACTGCAGGGTACATACCATCTTCCCTACTTTAGGCAAGGGCAAGGGCAAGGGCAAGGGCAAGGGCAAGGGCAAGGGCAAGGGCAAGGGCAAGGGCAATGGCAATGGCAATGGCAATGGCAATGGCAATGGCAATGGCAATGGCAATGGCAATGGCAATAATAATATTTGAATATTGCAGATAACTATCTGAAACATGGTCATTATTCAAAATCACTAACTCTATCTCCAACGCCATGACCGCCAGTCCCAAGCATATATTTTATTGATTTTGGATTTAATTTTTCAGTGGAAGTTATAACTCCATTATCTACTAAAGCAAAACAGATATCAGTACAATTGCGGATACCGTATGAAACCCACGTTAGTAATGAGTCTATTCTAAATACCGATTTAATACGTTCTATCAATTGTTATAGATAGATTGTCCCTATGCCGATCGGTAAAAACATACGATTAAGTCTCTTTCTGAAAGGACTTTCATATCTTTCTACATGACAAATCAAATCTATTCCCAATGTCTTTTTGCTAAATTTGATGCCGTCTCTATCTTCAATGAAGATCATATACTATACCATTTAGATTATATGTTCTAACTATGTTGAATCTTTTTTCTCCATATTTTAGAAATTTATTGTTAGCGTATTTATACTAATTGATATAGTGAAACAATATATTTTACATAATTTAATTTAATTATTACCTTTCAAATAAAGACTGTAAATTATAGGCTAAAGGAGTTACATAACTTGACAAAGACACATGTCCTTCTTCTAAGAGAACTTCCATTTATTACTAATTTATCAAAATATTATGATCCTTCTAAGTTAGCCAATTCACAACATAGCAATTATCATTTGTATATAAGGATAATAATCAAAAATAAATATCATCATATCTTCGAAAAAGAACGAATCGACACACTATAAAGTTCAAATAATTCATTTGATTGTGATCCAATGATGAAAAAACAGATCTAGTGGATAACAACAACAAGAATATAAAAGACAATAGCAACTGTCCACGTAAATGCAAGGTATGAATGATACGTCATGGAATCGATGCAGGCTCAATTAAATTACGATGATACTTCAATTACTCATGAACATTTGGAAAGTACTAAAAGACTAAAAGGATTATTGGAGAAGTAGTAATTTCAGAATTAATGCAAAATTAATTATAAATATATGCTTTGTCGTATAACTATGAAAGTCGTTATTTGATGATCTAACTTCTATTACCATATGACGAATACAAGATTATTTGTCATTTATATTGAAACTAATACAACTAAAAAATACAAAAAATAGAGTTGTGCCATAAAGCAACAAAAATCAAAGAATTCAAAAATGGATTAGAAAAAGAAATTAATGACAAAATTATTGGATATTTTAACGAATACATATATTTATAGATAAATTATCTATTTTTTCTCTTATTACTATCTTTTGATTTTTTGAATCGATTTAATCTAATTATAATTATAATCGCAAGGCCCCAGACAGCTAGAGACAACGGAATTTGATTTATCATCCAAAAATAACCTCCAGATAAAGCAAGTCCAAAGCCAGCAAAACCAAGAATTTTTTTTGTATTCATTTTAATTTATAATCAATGACTCCATTAATTAACGAATTAAATTTAAAAGTGGTAACATTAAATAAAAGAGAGTTAGATTTCTTTGCCAGTATCTCAATCAGATGTTTACCAATAGATAATTTTTTCTTTTTTAATTTTAGATTAGATATCCTTTTTTTTGAGAAATAGCCTACTACTGGAGAAGTAAAATCCATGCCAACTAACCAAATCTCTGAGGATCGAAACTCATCAGCAAGAAACACGCATCTATCACCATCTGTAAATCCACCAAAATTATAAACGTTTTGAAGTGGAAAAACCTGTGTTGTTCCAAAAAAATGTGTAAACTTTGGAACAAATTTAAGAATTTTATTAACATTATCACCATGAGCATGGATTAGCAGCATCGAACCTAATTTATTAGCAGATAATAAAGAATCAATATCACCGTCAAGATCAGTCACAACGAAATCAGGAACTATATCCAACTGAAGGCACAATTCGGTAGATCCATCGGCACATATGATGATAAAATTTGAATGATCTTTGATAAATTTTTGGACTAATGATTCCTCTATACTCGGTCCAGCACCAATTATTAGTATTTTTTTATTATTTAATTTTTTAAAATAGTTTAAACTTAACAACCTATTTGAAATTAGGCTGGATAAAAGTAATGAACTTAAAATATCTTTTCTTATGTCAAGATTCAGATTGAATAAAATTTCTAAATAATATGGGTACCAGTCAACAAATTTCAATTAATATAATTGAAATATTTATTTAATATAGATTACCAACTATCGCACCTTCCTTCCAGATATTCCATCCTTTCTCTTCCCTGTTCCCTCTCGCATTTGCTCATCTTTATTTAAAAACAATGAAAAAAACAATAAATATAAAAAAACCATCATAGGTAAATTATTGTATCCAAAATCATTAATAAATAAAACAGATAATGACAATCATGAACGAAATAAAAAAAACAGATAATTTTTCAGATCAAGAAATTAAAGAGATTTACAAATTAAAAAACATCGCAGTAATAGGGATATCACCAACCGAAGGAAAACCATCAAATTATGTTTCAAAATTTTTAATAGAAAAAGGGTACAACATAATTCCAATTAATCCAAACTATACGGAAATTCTAAATAAAAAATCATATGGAAAAGTTTCAGAAGTTCAAGAGGTGATTGATATAATAGACATATTTAGAAAATCAGAAGATGTATTACCATTAATAGAAGAGTCAATAGATAAAGAAGGAATAAAGGTGGTATGGATGCAAAAAGGCATATATAACAAAGAAGCAGAAAAAATTGCTTCAGACAAAGGAATAACGGTAATATACAATAGATGTATGATGGAAGAATATCAAAGATTATTTAAATAATTTACTAAAAAATCTTCAAATTACTATAAACATATCCAAGTAACTTAATTAAATAGCTAATACTTTAGTTTACTGTATAATTAATGCCTAGGTCGGGCCAATCGAATAATAAAATAAATTTTACAAATAATAAAAACCATAACAAAGTACAATCCTTTCAAGGATATAATAAAATAATAATTATTTGTATAGATAGAGATGATGACATAGGCACCAAAGGTGGAATAGAAACACCAATAATAGGCAAAGTCCTTTGCATCCAAGCAGGAATCAGGCTTGCAATAAACGATCCTGAAGATTCGGATTGTAATGCAATTTTTGGTGCAATTAAATCCTATGAAGAATTCAGAACAAAAGGATATGATGTAGAAGTCGCTCTAGTAGCGGGCAAATACAATAGAGGTGTCGAAGGTGATGCAAAAATTGCACAAGAAATAGACTTGGTATTGGATAAATATAATGCGGATGGAGCAGTAGTTGTTTCAGACGGAGAAGATGACGAAACAGTAATTCCCTTAATTCAAGGAAAAATTCCGCTAATCTCAATTCAAAGAATCATAGTTAGGCAAAGTAGAAGTGTAGAATACTCGTATGCCATTTTGGGGCGCTATATAAAAATATTATTCTATGATCCTCGATATTCCAAATTTTTCCTGGGGTTACCGGGTGCACTGTTTATCACTAGCGGTCTCTCGATACTTTTTGGATTTTCAAAGGTAGCATTTGCTTTGGGTTTAAGCATCCTAGGTTTAGCATTTATTGTAAGGGCCTTTGACATAGACAAATCCATAGCTACATTATCTAAACCAACACCCTCAGCATTCATAAGAATATTCTCATATTTTGCAGGAACACTTATTATATTAGCATCAATATTGAATGGAATATCTCATATTCCTCCAGATTTAATAGAATCACAGAAAGGAATAAATTCAATAATTACAAATATGACAATATTAGGAGATTTTGTATCTGGATCTATAACATTACTATGGATAGGAATTTCAACAATTTTTGCAGGAATATTACTAAGCAATTGGTTTAAAGGAAGTATAAAAATAATATATGATATTTTAAGGTTAGTTGTTCTGGCATTACTATATATACCGATGCTACAGTTTACATCTCTAGTCACTGGAAGGGGAAATCCATTTAATTTAATTTCTTCTTTATTAATGGGACTTGCAATTACTTTAATAGTGGCAACATTTCTTTTTCAATATTTTAGAAATAGAAAAGGTGGAGAAGAGCTTAAAAACGATAATCAATAGAAATTTGCACGCATTTATCAAAATTTTGTAATATAATATAATAAATCACATGTCCATATTAAACAAATGTTTAAAAATAATTTACAATACGTCTAGACAAAATTTAATTTATAAAATATATGAAAAACACCTTTTAAATCAGATAAACCAATATCCATTTCCACAACACATAGGAATTATTTTAGACGGTAACAGAAGATGGTCAAAAATAAAAGAAGTAGAAAAAGAGAGAGGGCATAAAATAGGTGCAGATACTGCGGAAGATTTGTTAAACTGGATCTATGAGCTAGGCATAAAAATAACTACGATTTATGTACTCTCAGATGAAAATCTGGAAAGAGAAACATACGAAATTGATAACATTTATTCACTATTGGAAGAAAAACTAATCAGATTATACAATGATACAAGAATACATAATAAACAAATAAGAGTTAAATCGATAGGAGACTTTAAGAAACTACCAAAAGGTCTTCAGAACATATTAAAAAAACTAGAATTGATAACAGAGAATTATCAAAACATGTACTTGAATATAGCTATTGCCTATGGAGGACAACAGGAATTATTGAATGCAATAAAGAAAATAGCAGTAGCAGTTAAGGAAAGGAGAATAGATATTGATGATATTAATGAAAAATTAATAGAATCAAATTTGTATACAGCACATCTTCCACAGGCAGAACCAGATTTAATATTAAGAACTTCTGGTGAAAAAAGATTGAGCGGATTTTTGTTATGGCAGAGTGCATATAGTGAACTTATTTTTGTAGATATTTTCTGGCCAGAATTCAGAAAAATAGATTTGATGAGAGCAATAAGAACATATCAAAAAAGATCACGAAGATATGGAAAATAAATAGGACAAAAAAAATAATAATATCACACAGATTAATTAACATGTATTATAAAATGCCTCAGCATGGAGATATAGAAAAAGGGACAAAAAAAATATACTGTGGATATTGGATGACAATAGAAGAATGGGAAGACATACACAATTACAGTATAAATGAAAAATTTGAGGATTCGAATAACAGAATAGAATAGAAAGCAAAAAATACAAGATAAAATTATGAACATATTTTTATAAGTGTGGAAATTATTCATGGCAATGTATGACGAAATTTCTGTGGGAGCGGTATTACATGTTATGGATGAGAATTTCGAAGTAAACTATCTAATTCTTAATTACAGCTATGGTCACTGGGACTTTCCAAAGGGAAATATCGAAAATGGAGAAACCGAAATAGAAACAATCAAAAGAGAAGTAATAGAAGAAACTGGAATTGAAGATATAAAACTAATAGAAGGATTCAGACAACAAATTTCTTACAAATACAGAAAGAAATCAAAATTAGTAAATAAATCTGTTATATATTATCTTGCAGAAACCAAATCCAATAAAGTAGTATTATCATTTGAACATGTCAACTTTGCATGGTTAAATTTTAATAATGCATTAGAGAAATTATCATTTGATAATAGCAAAAGAGTTTTAAAAAATGCAAAAGAATTTCTTTCTAATAACATCAAAACATGTTAAATTTTATAGAAATTTTGATAAATACCATCAAAATCTAATAAAAAAGAATTTAATTTATTTATAGAAACAATTGGAACACCATCAATGTATCCAAAGTCATTAGGTAAAAAAGTTAGTATAATTGGAAAAGCATTTTCTATATTCATTTTTGACTTTTGAACAAATAGTATACTTCGGTTTTTTTGTTTTTCAACAATTTGTTTAAGTCCAGATATAGAATTTTTTTGCCAGTGTTTACAATCAATTAACAAAGCTTTTTGTGATTTTATACCTATTACATCTATTTCCCGTCTAGGATTCTTCAACCGAAAATTAGTATAAACAGCATAACCATGATATTTCATTATTTCAGATGAAAATAATTCAAAATCATGCCAATTTATTTTACGGCATATGTTACCCACATCAACACCATTATGAATGGCTATCAATGCAATAGTAAGTTTATTATAAATGGAAATATCTATTTTATTATTTTCAATTTTTATACCATAGTTAGATAAAAAAAACAATAATTCATTGAAAATATCATCATTAACAATGCCAAAGTTTTTTAAACCAGACTCAAAATTATCAACAACATAAATTAACAGAGACGGATTGATACTCAAAGAATACTATATTTACAAATGTTACAAACATTAAAAGAAAAAAAAGAGGGATTTATTTTACTATTACGTGGCCAAGCATTGTTGGATGCAATTGGCAGTAGAATGGATAGTCTCCGGCTTTAGTAAATGTATGTTCAAATGTATCACCTTTATTGAGAAGTTTTGTCAAGCCAGAATCAAATTCCTTACCTGAATCTGCAGAACCAGGGCTTCCAGAGGTAATTGTGTGTTGCACTGAATCATTGTTTGTCCATTCAACCTTTTGGCCAACTGTTGCTTGAACAGGGTTTGGACTGTATCCTTTATCTGCCAAAGTAGATCCTCCTGGAACTATAGAAACCTTCAAATCTGAACCCTGAGCGAAAGCAGAAAAGTGTCCACTTGCTGTAAAAGATATCATACCAAGAACTGCGAGTAAACTTGCTGCGATATAAACTGGTTTATTTACCATTTGTATCGTTTTATTGTTAACATATAGAGTAATAAATATATTGAGATCAAAATAAAATAGATTTATTGCATTAACTATGTTGCCAAAAATAGTTTTAATATTAATATCTTAAATTATAAATCGTAATAGAAAGGTTGAATAATTTCATCCCTATGATATAGATATAAAATGTATATCAATTAGCATCAGAAAAATATATTTGTATAAAATAAAGAAATAATAATTGTAGATGGGTTTATAAAAAAATATAATAAGGTTGATCATTCACTTTTAATAAACGATGTCTAAAGTTTGTTTAAAATGTAACAAAACCTTTGATGAAAGCGAGGTAGAAGATCCTACATCGCAAAAATATCCATCCTGTCCGGATTGCTGGAAAGAATGGACAACTTATGCTGTAATTGTAATGAATGAAATGAGACTCGATATGTCACTTCCAGAACACAGAAAAGCTTTGAAGAAATATGAAAAGGGATTTTTTGAAAAAACAATTGGCGAAATAGAAAAAAAACCAGAAAATAAATAAAATGGAATTGTCAAATATCATAAATATTTTAAGTAATTCATGATTGTTTGTTTGTTATTTATTTAAATTTGGAAGTAAATTTATAAATTTTTTGGGATCAGGTGTATTTAATATAGATTCCATGAAACAATTCCATAATTTATCTCTTTTATTTTCAGGCAAATCATTCAACAATTTAACCAAAGATAAAATAAATGAATTGTCGAAATCCTTTAACTCATTTGGATTAAGATATAATTCAAATAAATATGAATTAAAAATAGAATTAATTGAAGAACTATCCATTTCAGATAGAGAATTTAACCAAGACTCAAAAAGGTTTAAGATTTTAAATCTTTCTATTTTACCATAGTTCTTTAAAATATTATTAATTATTTCTTTTTTTTCTGGCTGATCAAAATCATTAAATTCATTTAACCTTTTTTTTAAAATAGTATTTCTTAGTCCAGCAGGCAAGTTTGACAAAATTATTAGAATATTTTCAACAAAGTTTGATGCAGAGTCCTTACTCATCTATGAAAATAATAATAGTACGATAATTTTTTTCTTACTGAATGCTTTTTCAATAAGTAAAAGAACATCAAATAAAATTAATAGATCTCTTGCATAATTAGAAATATGTAATTCTGTTCACTATGGATGCTTCATCTGTAGGCCTATATCTGATTCATTATTATATAGTTTACCAGACCTGATACCATATGTCTAATACTCTATTGTAATTCTTAACTTGTTTCTAAATAAATCGCTCAATATTGTATTTCTATAGACTGCAGAATATTTGCCCTATTACTAATCTCTTTTGGCATGGCCAAGATTGTAATCTATCAATGCTTTAGATAACTCGGGGTTTCTTTTCTTTTCATAAGGTAAAGATGATACGAGGTTACAAAAGTGCTTTTCTACTCCCAGATATCCAAGGTCAAACACATTTACCACAACTTGATTAGGAGTAATAGGATGATTCTTCTTATAGATGTTTTAGTCATGATTACGGCCTCACATATCCTATTTTATGGAAAATTATGTCATGATTGTTAACCATAATCTGATTATTAATAGCATATCCCCTTCTCCTTCCGGAGAAGTAAATCTTTCTCCTTCTTTTTTTATTTTTAGGCCTTAATTGTATCTGCTGTTCTATGTACAATCTACAAGGCCATAAGACCAGGAAAATGTTTTTCGATTTCTTGAGTGGTGGTTGGGGCCTTTTTGTTATCTGGCATGTGTTTTATGGGATTGGCAAGCATTGTCTTATCAGAACATCGATCTTTTGGATGTGCTGCAAATGTTACTTTGGTCCAAGTTAAAGATAAATCCGGTTAACGTGTAGGTTATGTAAAGACAATAATAAACAAGTAGCATGAGAAATCTGTTCTTAATACCTAGCTTAAAGTATCTTCCGGCAGCACCAATGAACCGTTTTCTATTCGTTCGTTTGGATAATCGTTGTATAATGTTTTCCATATTTTTCCTCTATACTTCTTTGTAAACATTATCAAAATCTTTTACTGTAAGGCCGGTAAATGACCTGAAAAGCATGTGTTTTGTGGATAACCTCATAGGTAAGCAAAGAATTGACATATTGAAGAAGAAAGAATGATCATAAAGCTGTTTATACTATTATGCAAGAGATCTAACAATTATTAAAGCAAATCGATCAAAAGATAACACAAACAATAAAATAAAAAAATGAAAACTATTAAGAATAAATATTATATAATTTTTATAAAAATATTATGCCTTGTATAGTTACAATAGGTGGATTTTATGGCGACGAAGGTAAAGGAAAAATTATAGCATATCTAGCAATTCATGATAATTACAATGTTGCTGCAAGAGGAGGGGTAGGACCCAATGCAGGGCATACATTTGTTCAAAATAATAAAGAATACAAAGTTAGAATGTTGCCAAGTGCAGTATTAAATAAAGATACACGATTATTAATTGGAGCAGGCGTACTAGTAGAACCAAATATACTCTTAAAAGAAATCAATACATTTGATGCAATAGATAGAACATTCATTGACTTTCAGTGTGGAATAATTGAAAAAAATCATCAAGAGAAAGATAAGAATGATGATCATTTAAAAGAAACTATTGGTACCACTGGGACTGGAACGGGTCCTGCCAATGCAGATAGAGCATTAAGAAAATTAAAACTTGCAAAGGATATTCCCGAAGTAGCTCTGTTTTTAGATGATGTTAGCAATTCAATTAACTACTCAATAGACAATAAAGAAAATGTACTTATAGAAGGTACACAAGGAACTTTTTTATCGCTATATCATGGGGTATATCCATTTGTTACCTCAAAGGATGTAACTGCATCTGCTATATGTTCTGATGTAGGTGTTGGACCAAAAAAAATAGATGATGTTTTAATTGTTTTTAAATCTTATGTTACAAGAGTCGGGGAAGGGCCATTAACAAACGAAATTAGTACAGAAGAAGCTAAAGAAAAAAATTGGCTAGAATTTGGAAGTGTAACAGGAAGGCAAAGAAGAGCGGCGCCTTTTGATTTTAATCTTGCAAAAAAATCAATTCAAATTAACAGTGCAACCCAGATTGCATTAACAAAATTAGACATCATATTTCCTCAATGCAAAGGCATTAAAGAATATTCCAAGCTTGCAAATGAAGCAAAGAAATTTGTGGAAAACATCGAATCTGAAACAGGTATTCCAGTTACAATAATAGGTACAGGAGCTGAAATTAATGATACTATAGACAGAAGAAAATGCACTAGATAATTTTATTAATAGTATATCTTTTGCATATATAAATTTATAATGACATATTGTGATAAAAAATTTCAAAAATAAAATATGATATAAATCAACGAAACCAATTTATATTTTTGTATTAATAAATATAGAAAAACTAAATCACGTCTTTGATTATTAAAGTGCTTTTTTTCAAATATTTTAAAAAACAAAAGTGCAGAAAATAGGATGGTAAATATCCACATGCATCTATAGAATTTAATATAGATATTTTATTCGATACTAGACTGCCTAACATAAATTCGTCAAGTCATTCCATAGATCCTTTTTTTAAATGATTATAGATCTATTATAATAATATTACCAGTGATATTATGCTCACATATTGATAGATTTTTGTAGAAGTGATTTAGTACATTACAAACTTGACCTATTGGTAAATATGAATAGTGTGAAATTATGTCAGTTAGTATAATAATAGTAGTTAAAAGGATCTTGATTGCACAATTTATAGCACAAAATGACTAAAATCATTTTAAAATCAAAAAAAGAAAACGCTTATAATCCTAAAAAATACTATGGATAAAGGTAAATATTGTATTTCAAAGAAGGTCTCACCTTTGATGATGTTCTTCTTGTTCCAAAAAGATCACCAATAATATCAAGATCTCAAACTGATTTAAAAACAAGATTATCAACTAATATCAAAATTAATATTCCTATAATTAGTGCCAACATGGATTCCGTTACAGAGTCAAATATGGCTAGTGCTTTGGCAAGAGAAGGAGGTATAGGAATAATTCATAGATTTATGACTATACAAGATCAGGTTACAGAGATATTAAAGGTAAAAAGAAGTGAATCAGTCATAATAGAGCAACCCTACACAATTGGCCCAGACAACACAGTAAAAGAAGCTGACACCATTATGTCAGAAAAAGGTATTTCAGGTTTATTAGTAGAAGATATTGATAAAAAACTTTGTGGCATAATAACAAGAAGAGATATAGTATTTGAGAAAAACCTAAATTTAAAAGTTTCAAATTTAATGACAAAGGATGTCGTTTTTGCAAAAGTCGGAACAACAATAGAAGAAGCCAAGGAAATACTTCACAAAAATAAAATGGAGAAATTACCCATTCTTGATGAAGAAAAAAGAATAATCGGACTCATAACAGGTAAAGATATATTAAAAATGGAAAAATATCCTAATGCATCAAAAGATAAAAAAGGAAGGCTACTGGTTGGTGCTGCAGTAGGCGTAAAAGGAGATTATCTTGAAAGAACCGAAGCGTTGTTAAATAATGGAGCAGATACAATTGTAGTAGACATAGCCCACGGACATAGTGACAATGCAATTAATACTGTAAAATTAATAAAAAAAGCATTCCCAAACTGCGAGCTCATAGCAGGTAACGTAGCTACCGAACAAGGAACAGAGGATTTGATAAAAGCAGGTGTAGATGCAGTAAAAGTAGGAGTAGGTTCTGGCTCCATATGCATTACAAGAATAGTAACAGGCTCGGGTGTTCCACAATTAACTGCAATAATAGACAGCGTAAAAATGGCAAAGAAATACGATATTCCAGTAATTTCTGACGGAGGAACAAGAACTTCAGGAGATTTGACCAAAGCTTTAGCAGCAGGATCGTCTTCAGTAATGATAGGAGGTATGTTTGGCGGTACAGACGAAAGTCCAGGTAAAACATTGATCAAAAATGGTAAAAAATATAAAATGTATAGAGGAATGGCTTCGTTTTCTGCATCATTAGGCAGAAAATTTAGAGAAAATGCAGAAATGAGCATAGATAATGATGAGCTAAATGATTATGTTCCAGAAGGTGTAGAAGCAATGGTTCCCTATAAAGGGAGTGTGATAGAGATAATACGACAATTAGTCGGTGGTGTCAGATCAGGTCTAAGTTATTGTGGTGCAAAAACAATTAATGAAATGTATGATAATGCAGAGTTTATAAAAATTACTTCATCAGGATATAAAGAAAGTCAACCTCATGATGTAGATGTAATTTAAAATATCTATAGAAATCAACTTTTTAACGTCATTGGAACTAAATATTTTTTGTGTTTATTGACAAATAATTAACCATTTTTGAGTGTAGCGTCTTTGAAGATAATTAATATTATCAATCACGATTAAAACAGATGACTAATGAACCATATTTAATCTTAATAGAAACAAATGATAAAATAAAGATTAAAAACGATTTTTGGCAAAAGATAAATAATAAATATCCCACTTTGAAAACAAAATAGGAACTTAGTGACATACATATAAATTTCAATATACATCATTACATCACATCATAGATTCATAGATAATACGAATATTAATTTCTCTGAAATAATCTTGTTTGATTAATTATATCATCTCCCTGATAAAATCAATGCCTAATACAATAATAAAAAAATAGATATCTTTGTTTTTAATATAGTTTTTGATCTAAAAATATTAAAAATTAATTATTGTGTAGAATTGGTTGCATTCACATTATTTACAGAATTGGTTGTATTTTTATTATTTGTTTCACCTAACGGTATATTTATGAATGGAATTGCACCAGCGTTGCTGCTGCTGCCGCTACTACTACCACTGCCAGTTACTAACGGAAGTTTTCCATCCCATTTTTGAGCTTTTAGCCAATCAAGATATATTGTACTGTTATGAAGTTGTTTATCAATTATGTTAATAGCTTGTGATTCTCCTTGTGCTTTTAATATATTAGATTGACTAATACCTTCGGCTTGTGCTACATTAGCTTTTTGTTCACCTATAGCCTTTGCTTGGGCTTGCTGGGCTTCAATTTGTATTCTCTGGAGATCATTTTGAGCTTGTAATGCACGTTGTTGAGCAACTACTTTTTGCTCTATAGCCTGAACAAACTCTGCAGAAAACCTGAAATCAGTAATCGAAATGGTATCAACTATTATGTGATAAGGAGCTAACCGGGTCTTTAATGCTTGTAAAATTGCATCCTTTACAACTTCTCTTTGAGAAATTAATTCTTCCGCATTGTATTGAGCAGTGACTTGCTTAACCGATTCCTGAATTGCAGGAACTATAATTACATTAGAATAATCAAATCCAATTTGTTTATATACTGCAGGAACTTCATTTGGATCTACATGAAAGTTTAATGCAACTTGTGTGGCAACATTTTGAAGATCTTTGGAAGCAGCATTGGTATCTTCAGTTATTTTTTGAGTTCTAACATCAAATTGGACAATTGTATCTCTAAATGGAAGTATAAAATGAATACCGGATTCTAATGAAACAGAGGTATCTATAGCACCAAATTTTACTAAGACTCCACGAAAACCTCCATCTACAATTTTTACACTCGAAGATAATATAACAAAAATAATTATTACGGCAATAATTGCTGGAATTGCTATCTTCAAAGGACTGGAAAAACCCGATCCTCCCCCACTACCACCACCGACATCTTCCAACGGTTCACCATCGGGAGTAATTCGTCTATTTCTTTTACGTCTAAAAAAGTTAACCACTAATAATCAATAGATTGGAATTTAATTTAAATATTTGTAAAATAATTTATTTATTTTTGCTATTACCAAAATATTTCAAAAAATCTTCAGAAAGATTCCCGGATTCAAGTAAACTAAAGTCCTCTTTTAAATTATTTTCTTTTATCCATACAATGTTACCATCTAAATCAATTATAATAAGATTGGATCTTTCCAAATACTTTAAAATTGCGTTTATCTTATCTAGAGTCAACTGAGGCATCAAAAGCTTTCCAAGATCTCTCAACTTAGGGAATGGAGTTATTTCTTTAATTTTATTTAAAAAAAATTCAACATCGGTTTCTGAAAAATCATTTGAAGCAGATAAATTTCTTTTTTTATTAACTTTCTTTTTTCGGATACAAATTTTATAAAAATTTTATTAATAAACCTTTTTGTCATAGTTACCATAAATAATTTTTGTAGACGAATACAATAATATCATTAATACAGTCGAGATATTCCAATATTAAATCAATGTTATCACTATCCAATGTAACTATTTTTCTTAGTCAAGTAATAATTTTTCCATTACCAAAGACATAGAGATATAAAAAATGATAAAAATAAAATCAGAATAATACAAAAAGTATGATTTTCAATGGTTTTATTATTGATCCCCATAACAACCTTAACACATTTTGATAGTTTGTTAATATAAAATGTAAAATACAAAATGGAAGAATATTCAAAGAGAAAGAATTATTTTGTACGAAAAGCTAAACAAGTAGTTTGTCAATAGACGAATCAATCAGAATAAAAAAGAATCAACTTGATAAAAGATTGGACTTTATCCGTAGTGCCCACAATGAAAAAAAAGAAAATGAGATAAGAACAGATAGAATGGAAGATTATCTTGAGGTGATTTATGAACTGATTCAGCAAAAAGGATATGCTACAACAGCAGACATTTCCAAATACCTTAACGTCAGTTCTCCAA
Source organism: Candidatus Nitrosocosmicus sp. (assembly GCA_040297625.1). Classification (GTDB taxonomy): domain Archaea; phylum Thermoproteota; class Nitrososphaeria; order Nitrososphaerales; family Nitrososphaeraceae; genus Nitrosocosmicus. Next base: position 16,986 of record JBDUES010000229.1, read on the forward strand.
GTGTGACCAAAATGGTAAAAAAACTAGATGAGAACAGATACCTAATTTATGAGAAATATAGAGGATTAAGTTTAACAATTGAAGGGACCCATATTGCAAAAAATATACAGGAAAAACACAGTTTATTTGTGGAGTTTTTAAAAATGATCGGAATTGATGATGAAACTGCGCATGTTGATGCTGAAGGAATTGAACATCATCTTCACCCTCAAACTATAAAAAAACTTGAAAAATTTATAATGATATTAAAAAAACGGGATCCAAAGTTGATTGAGGATTTGCAACAAGCAGATATAAAAGAAAAATAAAAGAATTATTAAAATTTAATCAAATGTTCCTTATCGATATCACGGGAATGGCAATTCCAGATATGAATTAAGGTAAGAAATATCAATAATATTATTATTAATAGGTAGTAATACCCCACTAAATTTATTACCAACATAATTTCCACAAAGATTTAGAAAATCACAACCCGTATTCAATGAAGTTTGATTTGGTTTATAACTTTTAGAATTAACAAAATCAGAATATTGACTTGAAAAAGGTTCCGAAAAAGTATATTTTAGATAGTATCCATTTGTTGATAAAATTATCACAAATGCAATAGAAGAAATAGCAATAAATTTAGATATCAAATTCATATATTGTTACTATGTCTTTTAAAGAATAAATTATAATTGGATTTCCATAAATAGTGCTATTATTTTGATTCTAAGATATATACCAGAAAAAACAATACCATAAAAAGAAAAAATATTTACCAATAGCCATTTATAAAAATTGTAAATCAATAAAATATTTTTTGAAAGATAGATATTGCAAACTCAATAGATAAAATTTGTCGGAGTTTATATAAATATAGAAAAATTTTCACGAATCATTAAAAAAGTGTAATGTAATAAATCCGAATAAATAGAAAAATATTCTATATCATTTTGATGATAAAAAAAACTTGGATTAGGCCTACTATACCATCTAACAAAAGCACGCCAAATAATTAGAGTATCATACTAAGAGTTACAACAGAAAAGTCTAGTGCTAAGAGGTATTTTCTTTGATATGATTATGATATTATAAATATTAATTTAGCGAACTTATACAAATTGGTATAGATTATGATATTGTTTGAACCCCCTAAACCTGTTTAATAAGTTGATTAAACAATTGTAGATAAGTATACTAAATTCTTTGATATAATCTGCAGTGAAAAGAATCAATATTTTTATTATTAAACATTAAAGAAGAATAGAATAAATTAGAAAAACTAAGGGAGGATGTAAAAGGTTTATCTTAAATAATCACGATAAAAGAAAAACAAACAGAATGAAATATAAAGAGAGTTTTTACAAACAAAGATAATATAAAAATAATAGTGCAACAGTATTAAATAATTTATGTACTAAAATATATAACTAAAAAGATTTTAGATTATCTAATGTAAATGGTGACCTATAGTCGCTGAGAGTTAATCGAAATTACATATAGTTAATAAGAAATAATTAGCATCTATAACATAGAAGTATTAAATAAATAAATTTATACTAATAACATAAATGAAATTAAAATAGCAAGAAAACAAAAAAGTTAATATTTTATAGCTGGAAATTAACAATATTGATAAATTGAGGTAATTATTGCAGTTGAATGTTTCTAATACATATAAAGTTAATGACGACAGGAAAGATTTTGGTACTCT
>JBDUES010000230.1:0-5402 GCA_040297625.1 Candidatus Nitrosocosmicus sp.
ACCAGTAGTACTTTGCTACTAATCCATTCTGGATGAAATTCAATATTATAAATAATGTCCTTTGTTATATGCCGCCTCTCAAAAGCCTTGCAGAATTTATCATAAACACTAGTTCAGAACTAACATGGATAAATGCAGCAAGTAAAGGATTGAGAATGCCTGTAAAAGCAAGTATAAAACCAATGCCATCTACTGCTAGTGTTCCAAAAAAGTTCTGTTTTATTGTAAATAAAGTTCGTCTTGAAGATCTTATTAGATAAGGTATTTTGGTTAAATCATCAGTCATTAAAACAACATCTGCAGTTTCTATAACAACATCTGTACCTGTTTTTCCCATTGCTATTCCAACGTCTGCTTCTGCAAGTGCCGGAGCATCGTTTATACCATCTCCAATCATAATTACAGTAGTTCTTTTGTTTTTCTCTCTTTGTTCTTTAACAATTTCCTTTATTTTAGTTACCTTGTCCTCTGGAAGTAAATCCGCATAATATTCTTCAATACCAGATTCTTTTGCAATTTTTTTGCTATTGTTTGGTTATCTCCTGTAAGCATAATTGGTTGCAATCCCATGGACTTGATCTTTAGTATAACTTCTTTAGAACCAAATCTTAGTTCATCCTCAAGCAATATTGCTCCGATAATTTCTTTATCTAATGCAATAATAACCGTAGTAGAATTAAATAAAAGATCGTATTCATTTTTATTCTTGACAACCTGTAAAGTATCATTAGTCATGGCATTATCGCAGTTATTTGATTCTTTGGTCGTCGCAGTGGGCTGATCTAAAGATGAAAGATAATTAACCGTTGAACTATCTGATGATGATGATGACCATGGAAATTCCGGATTTAATTGCTTGATATTTTTATTATACAAGAGTTGGAATTGTTCTTCTATAAATTTGATATTGCCTACACTTATCCTTTGACCATCGTAAAATAATGAAACTCCTCTTCCAACTTTTACAGTGATTTTGTCATCATGGGTGGAATTGTAATCTGTATAATCGCCATTACTATTAGAATTAGGTGTCACATTAATCTCAATTTTCTCTTTCAAGGATTTTTCTACTATGGCTTTTGCCAATGGATGATTTACATCCCTCTCAGCTATGGCAGCGTATTCTAGAACTTTTCTTGGTTCTATTGATTTATTAAATGAAATTATTTGATTAACAGTGGGTCTACCAATTGTTAAGGTACCCGTCTTATCAAAAACTATTGTTCCTGAATTTTTTATATTTTCAATCTGTATTCCCCCTTTTACAATAATACCATTCTTTGCAAGTTTACTATTTGATGCAAGTAGTGCAATAGGCGTTCCCACTGCAAGGCCGCATGCTCCAGCAACTACAATTACTGAGAGGGTGGATACGATGTTTTGGGTAATAATAAATGTAAGGATTGATAGTCCAATTGCAAACTGTATTAATCTTGTTGCCATTTTATCGCTTAATTTTTGTATTGGCGCTTTGGATGATTCGGATTCTTCAACTAGATGAATGATTTTTGCATATGTAGTATCTGTTGAAACCTTTTTACAATGAATCTCAAGTTTGGAAGATAAATTAATAGTTCCTGCAAATACAGAATCTCCAATATTTTTTTCTACTGGTATGCTCTCTCCAGTTATAGTTGATTGGTCAATAGTTGAAGTACCTGTCATAATTTGACCATCTATTGGAATAACATCTCCTTCCCTTGCAATAACAATATCGCCGATTTTGACATCCTCAACTGGTATTTCCTGTGGTATTGTTTTTGGCGATGGAGAATTCTTTCCTTCAATTTTGATTTCATTTTGTTCCATTTTTACAATTGCCTTTTTGGGAGCACGTTTATAGAGCATGTCTATATTTTTTCGTCCCTTTTCTACAATAAATTCTTCAATAAATTCAGACAAAAGGGCAAAGAATGTAATGACTATGGCTGGAAGAAATTGAAACAATAGTAATGACGCAATAATTGCTATTACCATAGAAAGCTCCATATTTATTCGCCCTTTTTTTAGGGCAGAGAATGATTCTTTGAAGATAGGATATCCACCAACTATTACTGCAACGACAATTATAGTATTTGATATCCATTGGGAAGGCAACACATGTAACCAGGCTATTAAAATCACTACAAGGGCCATTGCAATTAGTCGGATAACTTCCAGCCTTTTATTTTCCGAATCTTCTAGATATTGTTCTTGTTTTGGTGGGATATATTCACATGCACCAGACATATTCCATTAATAACCTATATGCAATGGGGGGGGATTGGATATATAGATTGCGATTATTTAGATAGATGAGGCATGGTCTAATTCCAAACCATCCATCTTTATCCTATTATCGTATCAGCAAGTGTTTACACTGCTTTTAAATGACAATTCATGAATGTTCTGAATCTTGGTAGATAGTTCTAAACGAGTGGCAGTATTTATGCTAAGGATAATATTAAATCATAATGGATTTTATGACCAATTAAGCGATTCCATATTTTATATTTTAGAGTATGCAAGATAGAACAAAATCGATTTACAGATAAAGATGGGCTATTGGATGAGGTGGTTAAAAGTTTATTCAACAAGCATTAAATTTTTTTGACTAACGAGTTAAATAAATTTGACGATTGATCTTGCTATTGTATAACAGGGATTATAAAATTACTATTTTTATAAGTAAAGCAAAAAAAAGAAAAAACAAGTTTATGAGTGACGCTGAGTCACTCTTTTATTTGATTTTACGATGCTATATAAATAGACGATAGTTATTGTTCATAAATATTTTATTAACAATGCAAAGCAGAGGGTCATCATCACCATTGTCATACACTTGCTATTTAAATAAAGAATATTTTTTGTAGCATCTACATTATAACGAAAGGAGGATGCGCATTGTCATGCAGCAATGAGGTATAGCATTACAAACTCAAAAATGGAAATTATGTAACAATTATATTAATACCACCTAATCCATTGTTATTCAATAGATCTCAACGGTCTAAATTGACATGAGCATTTACAGAACAATAATATTCACATGCTTTAATTCCGTTCTCCGGCAGCATAAAAACTTTGACAGTTTTATTGATAGATTTGAGGAGAAGATTGACGGAAATTATCGCTGCTTATCTATTTTATTTATCAGTATTTTGACCATAATAATATGAAGTCAGATAATAGCAGTTTCAAATCCATACATCAAATCTTGTGATAAGGGCTATTAATTGTATAATTGACAACAAAATGAGACATTAGTCATTAAATAGACATTGTAAAAATAGGACTATTTTATAAATTATTAAATAAAAGTTTTGAAAAAAAGGAAAAGTATGTAATATTCTATAATTTTTTATGTATTAAAATAAATTTAAGTATATTATTTCATAACTAAATCAGAAGATAAACGCCTATGAGTTACTCAGAGTCACTCGTTTATACACTATATTAATAATTATTAAGTATGGGAAAAGACGCTTATAGATGCACAGGTTGCACGAAAACGTTTAGTAGAAAAAGTAATGCTGAGCGTCATAATAGACTAATACATAATGAAATGGCAATTGTTTTCAATAAAGAAAGCGGATGGAGGTCAATCAAGAACAAAGAAAGCAAATCACCTTCTCCAACAACATCATCATCCCCTGCATTTCCCTCTCCATCATCTTCAAAGACAATAACAGATGCCAATAAGAATAATAATGATAATACTATACCACCACCACCACCACCACCAATTCCAAATCCAATTCCATTCCAAAATAACCTAAAAGACTTTAACGTCAGCAGTATCCCCTATCCAGAAATAGATAAATATACTTCTGATGAAGACAAATTTTTTAAAATATTTGAGAAAATATCACCATTAATTGACGACCTTGATACCCTATTATCAGCATATACATCCCATGATGAAAGAAATAAAATACTTTCAGAGATAATTATTTCCGCATTAATGTCATCTAATCCTGTTCGCTCTCTAAAAAATACGATAAATATGCATCGATCAATCATGGCGATTAAAAAAGCGTCTGGATTTGTAGCATTTTCACACAAAATTCCTCCGGCTCAGGCTCATTTAATGTTAAAAACAATTATTTTGGCTGCACCGTATTCTAAAAATAAATTTAACAATTAATTTAATATAATATATTTAATAGGAAATATTATATAATTTTCCAGAACTTTTAAAATTTACTATAATAAATGGAATTGGCAATATAAACAAAAAAAGGAAAAGAATAATCAACTAAGTTAATATATTGATACCGGTAACAGGGTTTGTTTTTCTTTTAGATCTAACATCAAATAATTTAAAAATTAATGGTTTAAAATTGATACAACGTGACCTGATTGGTATAATTTACCTACAGATAAATCATGTGTTATTGTGCTAGATGTATTAAAAGAGTTGTACAGGTAAGAAAAAGAGAGAAGCACAAATGAGAATAGACAAATGTCAAATGTTAGTGAAAGTAATCAAATAATAATAAATGTTAATGTATTATCCAAAAGATGATAGTTTTAAGCCATTTAGAATAGATATTGAATATTGGGACCATCAACCTGTATTCATAAATAATGAACTTGGAATAGCTGTTCGTATAGATGAAAATGCAGATTTATTTGAAAGAATAGAACAAGAGTTAAAAATATCATGGCAGAAAATTGTAGAAGAGTATGATGAATCAAAACTGATATTTAAAAAGCTAAAGAAAATTCGTAACAATTTATTGGAATTGAAAAAGATGTGAAAGTAATGTTTATTTTATAAACTAATTTAAACATAATTGAATCGAATTATTAAAATTCTATACTGAATAACAAAAATACGGATACAGAAGTCATATTTCTAATTCATTTATTAACGCCTGAAACCTAGTTTTGAAATGATAGTAGCGTATTCGAAATTATGTTATTGAGTATATATTGCTATTTAAAATAATAGAATCTGTTTTGTTGCATGATTCTTAAAAATCTACAATCCTATAACACATTTTGTCTAAATATACATCATCTTGTTATACAATGATACTTTTAATATCATTTCTTTTACCACATTCTCAAACTTTACAGAATAAACATAATCTCTATCAAACATTCTTTTATCGAGGAAAACACGGTTTCTACAATCCATCTGTGTTCATAGCTTACAATGCCATCTTTCCATATTTTGAAACCATTTCTTTGCGATTAAACTGATATGTTTCTAAGGATGTGGCTAGTTTTTAGTCTAACTTTAGCATTCTTTCTTACTTTAATGCAAGGTATAATCCCATTGTCTATTATACATTTAAAAATATCATTACTATCATAAGTACCATCATCAGCAAATAGTTTGTCAACTGTTATGCTATTTGATTTTGTAATGGTCTCAACCAATCCTGGTAACGCGTTGATATCATGAACATATT
>JBDUES010000231.1:0-7972 GCA_040297625.1 Candidatus Nitrosocosmicus sp.
GATATGAATAACTCTAATGATAACAAGGGCAATTTTGATTGGAAAGATAACAGCATTGAATGGAAAGATATAATTAAAAAAGAAGCACGAGGCTATGAAAAAGGTGATGACCTCGGAGAAGTTCAAGATATAGGCCTTGAATTTGTTGTTACAGAGAGAGGTCGAGTATCTAAACACAAATTTTATTTACCAAAGCATCTGGTGGAAGGATATGACGGCCATACTTTATGGTTCAATATCACCGAAGAGGATGCAGAAGATAATTTCAAAAAAGACCGTCCACCAAAAGAGGGAGAATACTCCAGATATCAAACAGCTTCATCGACTCAGCAATTAACCGATTCTGCATCTAGTTCTGATTCAGTCGCTGCTAATACTAGTCCTAATAGATCTCCCGCAAATTATAGTTTAAATGATCGTTTACCATTGATAGAAAAACAAAATAGATTTAACGATTCAAATAAAGCAGAAACATCATCTAATTCCATCATACAAGACTGGGATTCCATCATACACAAAGGGGTCAGAACTAAAGAAATGCAAGCAGTTGGTAGTGTAACAGCTGTGACTCCAACCTCATTAATTGTAACCTCAGATGGAGCCAGGAATGAATATAGTATACCAAAGGATGAAGTTGAAAATTATAATGGTTCGGAAGTATTTCTTAAAGCAACATCTGATAGATTAAATCATTTCAAAGTAAAAGTTCCAAGATAGGAATAAATATATCGGTACATAAACATCGCTGAAATTATTTCATTTTTTTTATCATACGCTAGCCTTAAAAATACAGGGTTAAAGATAACACCCAAATTTCGTCAACTACTATTTTAAAATTATTTGTCCCTTTTTTTAGATTTTAAGAATTATTTGCCAGTAAAGTAACTACACTATATAACTAAAATAAATCACACTGTTCATATTTACCCATAATTCATGTTTGTAGTGTGTCAAAGCAATTCTACAAAAATCTATCTCTCAATATGTGAACAAAATATCACAATATCTCGAGTAATATCATTATGCTATATTTAAAATCTTATTTAAGAGAAGAATACAATAGAATGACTCGGCGAATTTATGTTAGGTAGTCTAGAATGAATAATGAGAATGAGAACACCTGTAGTTATTATGAACTATTATAGTTTAACTCCAAATATCACGAATACATAAATCATATTGAATATTTTACTATTTTCAATCAAAGAATAACCTATATAAATCAAAAAATTATTAGACAAGTCATCACATCCTTATTTGTGAGAAATAATTGAGGTTTTCTTTTAAATTGCAGGTCAAAGATCATTCATTAACAAATGGTTTCAAACGGATAAAAGATGTTGGAAGAATACAATAAAAAAAGAAATTTCAATATAACTCCCGAGCCCTCCGGTAGTAACCCTATAGAAAAAGATCCCATTGAGAATAACAAATCCGATTTGGATGTAAAATCACGATTTGTTATACAAAAGCACGATGCTTCACGGTTACATTATGACTTTAGACTAGAATCAAAAAAAAAGAATGCTTTGATATCATGGGCAGTGCCCAAAGGACCATCAACCGATCCAAAAGTAAAAAGATTGGCCATATTAACAGAAGACCATCCAGTAGATTATTTACTATTTGAAGGTATCATTCCTAAAGGAAATTATGGAGCAGGTTCTGTTATTGTATGGGATACGGGGAGATATTCCATAGATGTAGCAGCAGAAGGTAAAGACGACGAAGATGTATTAGATCAATTTAAAAAAGGCAAAATAAATTTTACCTTATTTGGACAAAAATTAAATGGAAAATTTTCAATAATCAAAACATCAAGAGAAAATCAATGGCTTTTAATTAAAGTAAATGACAAATTTTCTTTTCCACCTGACAAGAATGGAGAAAAAGAGGGGGGGAAAGAAGAAGGAAATATCGAGGAAATTGATTTAACTAAAAGCAGTCCCGAATCAGTTTTAAGTGGATTAACAAACAATGATTTAAAAGAATTAAACACACATAAGGAATTTAATAAAGAGATAAAAAAAGACGATGAGAACAAAATCAACATAGCCACAAAAAAAAATTATAGTATACCCTATACCAATAATAGTAATAACAATAATAACAATAATAATGATAGATTGAATACTGCTGATCATACTAATTCATTTTCAATTTCATCTCTTCATAAACAAGAATTTCCCGACAATATGATACCCATGTTAGCAACTTTATTGGATAAACCATTTAATAGTCAAGATTGGATTTTTGAAATTAAATGGGATGGCGTAAGATCTATTTCATTTATACATAAATCAAGAGGAATTTTCAGAATTCGATCCAGAAATGGAAATACAATAACACACAGATATCCAGAATTAGCTGAACCATTGAGATCAGCAATAAATGGAAACATTTTCAGAGAATCGATTGTTTTTGATGGGGAAATAGTAGTTTTAGATAAAGATGGTTTTCCAGACTTTCAAAGGCATCAGAAAAGAATGAATATTGATATTAAAAAAGATATTGAATCATTATCAAGGCAATTTCCAGCTACATATTACATTTTCGATATCCTTCATCTTGATGGAATTGATCTAAAAGTACTTCCACTTATTGAACGGAGAAAAATTTTGGAGAATATCATTATTAGAAATAAGAGCAACAAGCGAATTCAAATATCAGATTTTATTGAAGGAGAAGGCAAGGATATTTTTGAAAGTATTAAAAGAATGAATCTTGAGGGCATGATTGTCAAATACAAACTTGGTAAATATTATCCCGATACCCGATCCAAAGAATGGTTAAAAATAAAGAATACTAGAACACAAGATTGCGTAGTAATAGGATATACAAGGGGAGAGGGCAATAGAGAAAAATATTTTGGATCTCTACTCTTAGCAGCAATTGATAATAATAAAATCTCCAATGATAATAAATTTAAATTTATAGGTCATTGTGGTAGGGGTTTTGATTTTGAGCAGATCCCAAATATTCACGGCAATCTTAAAAAAATCAAAACGCAAAGATGTCCTATTGACCATGTTCCTTATACCAATAGAGATACTACATGGGTCAAACCTGCTCTTGTTGTAGAAATAAAATTTAATGATTGGACAAATGAGATGATTATGAGAACACCAATATTTTTAAGGTTTAGAGAAGATAAGAATCCACAAGAGTGTATTATAGAAGAGAACACTAAAATGATTTCAAATAATGTTATGGGTTCTGATAAGAAAATTGAAAAAACCAAAATTCCGGTGACTGAAATCAAAGACAAAGATGATTCCGGCTCCAAAGGTGATAGAGATTTTAGCCAACAGATAATAAAAAAATATTCTTCTTCTTCTTGTTCTCCTGATCTCCATTACAATTTCTCCAATCCCGAAAAAATATATTGGGATAAATCAAAATTTCATTCTCCAATTACAAAGAAAGATTTGATTGATTATTATGATCAGATTAGTTCCCTCATTTTACCACATCTTAAAGATAGACCCCTATCACTAAATAGATATCCGGATGGAATTGGTGGAAAATCATTCTATCACAAGAACTGGCAAAACTACAAACCAGAGTATGTACAAACTATAAAAGTCCATTCGGAATCCAAAGGTGGAAATATCAATTATCTTTTATGTAATAACAAGGAAACTCTGTTGTGGCTTGCAAATCTTGGATGTATAGAAATGCACCCTTGGTATAGCAGAGTCAATAATTATGATTTAAATGATAATCTAGATGATTTAAAAGTAGACAAATCCGGATTGAATTATCCTGATTTCATAGTCTTTGATCTAGATCCATATATTTATTCAGGTAATGAAGAGAAATATCAGGAACCCGAATATAATTTAAAAGCTTTTAAAGCAACAGTAGAAATAGCTTTTTGTTTAAAAGATATCTTTGATAAAATAAATATAAAACCATTTGTAAAGACTTCAGGAAAGACTGGCCTTCATATTTTTATTCCAATAATCAATCTATACACCTATGAACAAACAAGATCTTTTGCTCAAATTATAGGCAAAATCTTAAACAAACGCTTGCCTGGTAAAATTACAACAAAATGGAACACCATATATCGGAAAGGAAAAGTATTCTTTGATTATAATCAAAATTCTAAAGGAAAAACAATAGCATCAGTATTCTCTCCAAGACCTATAGATTTGGCTACTGTATCAATGCTGATAGAGTGGAAGGATTTATCAGATATCATTCCTACGGATTTTACTATTAACAATATAGTAGAAATATTTAAAATAAAAAAAGATCCTTGGAAAGATATTCTTATTGAAAAACAAGATCTTGTTAAAATCCTTAATAATATAACTGAATCATCTATATAATAGTAACATAATAGTTAAAATAAAATAAATATAAAGTAAAGATATATCAATATGAAAAGAATTAATCAATTTTATACACTAATGTTAGTTTTGCTTTTCTGAACACTCACTTTTAATGCTTCAAGAAGATTATCACCCACATCAGTCTCCTCTTCTATTTTTTCAGAAGTGTATGTTTTTCCCTGGGATTTTGCAGAGATTAACTCTTCTAATTGTTTTGTATAATCATCAGAATATTGACTTGCATCAAATTCTTTGTTTGTTAAATTGTCAACTAAAATTTTTCCAAGTTCTATCTCTTTCTCATCTACAGGAGGAGAAGGGATTGAATTTTCAGATCCGGGCATCCCCTCAACTTCATCAATAGGTTTTATTTCTTCCTGATACATTAATTGATGCATGATCAATCCTTTTTGATATGATCGTATTGCAACAAGATGTTCTTTATCTTTTAATACTACTTTTCCGATTGCTATTTTGTCAGTTTCTCTAATTGTATTAACAAATAAAATATACGCTTTATTAGATAAAGAGTTGATATTTCTTTTTTTACTTTTACTATTTTTATAGCTATCGTTACCATTATCTGGTGCAACATAGTAACTTTTTTCAATCAGTATTGGATCAAATTCTTCTGTATCAATAAACTCCTTAATGTCTATTGTCTTTGTAGTTTTTGTTTTGATTTTTTCCAGATCCTCTTTTTCAACCAGAACATAATTGTCTTTTGATATTTCGTATCCTTTTTTTATTTCAGAATAAGGTATCTCTCTTTCTTCAATAGGACACCATTTCTTGTATTGAATTTTATGCCCTTCTTTATCTAATTGGTTAAAAGAAAATTCGTTATTATAATCCGTTGTTGTATACAATTTAATCGGAATATTTACCAGTCCAAAGAAGATACTTCCTTTCCATATACTTCTGCCACCCATAGAATGCTATAAACCAAATATGTTTAATAAAAAAAATATATTTATAACATATATAAAAATATATCACAATTTACTTTAAATATTTTATATAAAATAATAACCAGCTCAAAAGATATAGTTAAATGTGCAGATCTAGGTTTTTGGTCGCCGCTCTGTATGTATAGGTATTAAAGTTGCAAATAAATTAATATAAGGACTTTGTTATTTTTGCCAGTTTAAGTTTGTATTTTATCTTTAACCATTAATAATCAAAAGACCGATAAAAATTTTTTTCCTACATCTTTTTTTACAGAATTTAAAAGTATGATATAATAATTAATGGAATTAATTATATCTATATGTCAAGTTCAGATATCGATTCGCTTTCTCATTCTCATTTAGATGAATACAGAATACCTGATGTTAAATTTGCAATAATAACTATACATGATGCATGTCCAAGTTTTGAATCAAAGATTTCCCATTCTGCAAAAAGTTTGGAATCACTCAATATAAAATACAATATTGCATTGATTCCATTCTTTAATGAAACAGAGGACCTTCGTAAATTCCCCGACTTTGTTAATATGATAAAATCTTGCAAAGCAGAAATTGCATTGCATGGACTGTATCACGAGAAAAAAGATGGAAAATTTGATGATTTTCACAATGTTGGACTAGGACAGGGGGAAAAAGAAATTCGCGCCGGTCTTCAAATATTCTCGGATATAGGAATTGTTGCCAATGTATTTATACCACCAGCATGGCAACTGAATGATAATGCCATTAGAGATTTAGAAAAGACAGGATTTAGTTTAGCAGAAATTAAAGAAAGATTTATCCTATTAGATAAAAAAGAATTTAAGAGATTATCTACACCAAAGGTATTCAATTGGGATTCAACAGGCCAGTCCGACAAAAATATAGTAAACATTGATAAAGATAAAATGAGATTCAAAAATCTCATAAAAGAGGAACCAAAAATTGTAAGAATTGCATTGCATCCAAGAGACCCCGATGGAGCATTAGAGCAACAAAAAGAAATGATAAATTATTTAAAAGATAAAGAATATGAAATAATAAATTATCAAGATTTATTGCATAAATTAAAAAAAGAGGAGTTATATTCACAATAAATCATTCAAATTACTTTTATGATTGAATTAATGGTATGGAAAAAACGCATCCTATAAAATGCAATTAAAATATTCAATATCCCATTTTATATTGATCCAGTTTTTTATTTCAATATAATTATAGTTTAAAAAACACAATAGCGATAACTATTTTATTAAACGGCTTTTCAATTATTTTGTGAAAAAATAATATTGATTACAATAAGATTAATTAATTTAAAAGACATAGACAGAGGGTTTCTAGATATTCTGGATAATTTAGTACCTGCTGAAATGGATAAAGAGAAGGCAAAAGAGATACTTCAAAATATATCAAGTAATCCTAGGCATAAAATATTCGTAGCAGAGGATGTTATGGAGGATAAAAATAGCACAAATGTAATTGTAGGGACATCAACACTACTTATTGAACAAAAATTTATTGGTAAAGGGATGAAAATTGGATATATAGAAGATGTATCAGTAAAAAAAGGATACGAAAGACAGGGTATTGGACGAAAATTAGTATCCCATGTCACAGATTATGCCATACACGAAGAATCTTGCACAAAAGTGCTATTATATTGTTCATCCCATAATATGCCGTTTTATAAAAAAATAGGGTATAAATTATTAGATGACACATTAGTAATGAAATTTGAAAAATTATGATAACATAGAGACAGACTCTGTAAAGTTAAGACATTATCGATTTGTCATAACAATCAAGAAAAGATTCAACCACACATATAGACTAACTAACATAATTTCATACTGTTAATATTAACCAGTAAGTCAAGTTTGTAGGGTGTCAAAGCATTTCTGCAAAATCTATCAATATGTGAGTACAATATCACGGGTAATTCCCTTCTGCTATACATACAATCTAATTAAGAGATGGGTCTAATAGAATGACCTGACTAATTTATGTTAGACCGTATATACATACATGTTTTATCTTATTTTATCTGCTGAAATAAAAATAATTTCAATCATCATCTGGTATATTTACATACATATTGCTTGCTCTATCTGTGATTCTGTCCTGTTTTAATAAAAAGTATAATGATGCTATTTTAATTGCAAAAAATATTGTAATTGTATGCACCTAGATTCGATCACTATTGAACACATTTTATCTTGCAATTTTACTTTCGACATGGCAAGGAAAGTAATCACCGTCAAAACAATATACCTTCGGTCTTTTTGATGGATAGTGTTGTCCTTCAGTACTCTTTTTTCATTCTTTTGTATATAAAAAAAGGAATTGATGTTCCAGTTTCAAAAAAACTTGTAATCTTGTAAGGGATACCATTTATACCACCATCTGTACAAACAGGTTATTTGCCATACGCTCTTTTCTACAACAATAGACAAAAAACGTTCTGCCACAAACATATTACCACATATTATGATAGGAAATGTCAAAACAGAAACCTCTTAAACTGCAAAAAGTCAATTCATATAGCACCATTATTTCTATCAAGGTTTTTAGTAATGGTCATTGTAAATTATATAATAATTATATTTTTAAATATCAATAAAATATAATGAACCTAAATGTCTTCTAATATCACTTTCGAATGTCAACGATGTGGAATGCTAT
>JBDUES010000232.1:0-5960 GCA_040297625.1 Candidatus Nitrosocosmicus sp.
GATTGATTGATTGATTGATTGATTGATTGATTGATTGATTGATTGATTGATTGATTGATTGATTGATTGATTGATTGATTGATTGATTGATTGATTGATTGATTGATTGATTTTAGATATCATGAAAGGCTATTATAGATTTAATAAATAATTTAAGCACATCAAGGGTAGAATTTAAGAAGGATTTGATATGATTATTTTATTTTTATTATAAGAAAGATATAAACTAGTTGATATATACAATCTAGCAAAAGTACGCTAAATAATTCCAGTCATCATACTAAGATTTGTAACAGAAAAGTCTACTGCTAAGAGGTATCCTCTTTGATATGATTATTACATTATATGTATTTAATTTAGCAAAATTTACAAAGTGGTATAAAAAACTGTCTAAATTCATCTGTGGACAATTATGACAATATAGTTGAATTCTAAAGTTAACAGATCTGTTGTGATTACTAGAAAATAGATCCCTTGCAAAATTAGAAATGTTGAATATTGTTCACCGAATATGCCGTATTGGTTGTCTATAGACGACTGAATATTCCATAGTTTATCAGTCCTAATATGATATCTGATAGTTTATTAATACTATCTGAGCATATTTCTAAATATATTTACAAGGAATTTGTATTTTTTCAATCTGCATATGATATGCTCTACAACTATCCTCTTTTTGGAATGTACTTTGTTGTAATCTTCCTTCTTGAGGCAACTTTTGGTGTCTCTTCTTTCTGCAAGATAGTGTCTAATTTGTTCTGGATAATCTTTTTCAACTCCAAAGTATCCAAGATCAAACACATTTACAACCTCTTTGGGAGTTACAGGATGGTTCTTTTTATAAATGTCATAGTCATGTCGTTTTCCTTTCTTATAATTTGCTTTATGAATGATTAGACCATCTAAATTGTTAACCATCAACTGGGTCTTTACAGTATGTTTTTTCTTCTTTCCTGAATAAAACATCTTCTTTCTTCTTTTGTTTTTAGGCCTAGGTATCTGCTGTTCTGTAGAATCGATGAAAAATAGAAATTCTGGAAAGTATTGTTCAACTTCTTCTGGTGTTTTCAGCCTTTTGGTTATTTTGTATATCTATTGAGGAATTGGTACTCATTGTCTTATCAAACTTTCAATCTTTTGTATATCTCTGCAAATGCTGCTTTGATCCAGATCAAATAAAAAGCCAGCCAAAGTATAGGTGATGTAAAGACGATAATACACCAAAAGTAGGAGAAATCTGTCTCTTGTATCCAGTTTGAATGGTCTACCTGCACCTGTTTCTCTTTCTCTGCCTTTTCTTTTGGATAACGGCTTGATCTCAGGGTGGTCGTATCTTTTTTCCATTTTTCTATAGATATTATCAAATTCCTCCACTGTAAGACCGGTAAATGATCTAAAAAGCATTGGTTTTTTAAATAACCTACTATAAGATAGTAAAGAAAGAACAGATAGATAAACAACAACTTATCATAAAGTTGTTTATTCTAATTATGCAAGAGATCTAATCAATTGGTTTAATTATTTACATAATATCATAATAAAGAGATGAATTATTCAAAGCCATTACAATTGTTTATAATATATAATAATTTTTAATGATAGATAAATGTGTTCCACCAAAGCGAGTTTAATTGGTTTATTCTAGGAATGTATAGCAAATCTTTTTATTAATAATTTCACAATAATATTTGCAGTTTGTAAAACCTGGCCGAAGTGGTATCCAAAGCAATAGAAAGTAAAGCAATACAAGGGTAAAAAGCAAATGTACTAGGAAATTTGTGTGATTTTGTTCCATTGAAGGGGGAACAAGATGATGATTGGCTATATAACGTCCCACTAAACATAGTCAATCATAAATCTCTTCCTTCAATGATTTTTTTAATATTTTAGTTTACAAAAAACATAGGTATTTGTTTGTTTGTAATTTTATAACCAAATTAAATATCCATCCCACAAGATTCATTGTTTTTTATTCGGTTTGATTTGGTGTAAAATTGCTTTGTTGCATAACTCAACCTATTTAGATGAGATTAGACCTACTTATTATTTGTGACCAATTGTCCTTCTTATAATCACTCCCTTTGTAAGAAGAGAAGCAACATACTTTTTCGTATGATTTCCGGGACATACAAGATAGAGAATTAGAAAAGATGAATGAAAATAATGAGGGCAAAAAATACAAATTTCCTGATTCATTCATTCTCATCTTTAGTTACATATAGATATACTTTCACCTACCTTATCGACAGACAGAAAGGATAATCAAGGCTACTACAGTAAGAAAAAGCCTATGAGATTACCCAAGTTAGTCACAGATTAATAGAAGAGTAAACAGGTTGAACACGAGTATCAATAAAAGAATAGATGATAGTTAGGATACCATCATCATGGCAGTTGACAGTACATGAATCAAGATTACAAATAAAGATCTGAGTGAATACATGACAAGTAGAATATACACAAGAAATGGCATCTTAAAATCAACGTTGCAATGGATATCAACACAAAAGAAATCTTTACATTAGAAGTTATAGATGAGACATTAGAAGTTATAGATGATTAGGTATATAATAGTAAATTAATGAAAAATTTGGTTGAAGATGTTTCTATAAATAACATAAGATCAAATCTTGTTTGGGTGATGAAGCCTATGATAGCAAAGAGAATTTCAAAATATCTAAATGAAAAAAGGATTAAGGTCATCATCATGGTAAAAAGGAATTCGATTATTTCACCAAAAAATAACAAGTTAGAAAATAGAGAAATTCATTTTCAAAAAGATTGTCATAAATGGAAGAAGAAAAGAAAGTATGGAAAACGATGGTTAGCTGAAACATCATTTTCCGCTATAAAGCGTATGTTTGGGGAATATACAGCTGCACCCAGATATCAAAGCATGATAAAAGAAATTATGATGAAAGTGTCACTATACACGTGTTTAGAATATTGGGTATAAACTATACTAATTACCATAATTTCACACTGTTCATATTTACCAATAATTCATGTTTGTAGTGTGTCAAAGCATTTCTACAAAATCTATCAATATGTGAGCACAATATCACTAATAATATCATTATGCTTTATATAAAATCTAATTTAAAAAAGGGATCTAATAGAACGACTTGACGAATTTATGTTAGACAGTATAAATAGAAATAATTTATGGATTGCTAGTTATGCATAGAGCATTAAACAGTTCTTATGAAAAACAAGTTGACAATGTAAATTCCGATAAAATAAACAACATTTAATATCGAAAAATAGTTCAAATGTTGTTATGGCAGGTTACTCTGATGATGATATTAAAAATGCAGCAGAGATAAGGGAATGGTTAACCAAATTAATTTCTGAAAAACAAGATGAGATAGAAAGAATGAAAATAACATTATCCTTAATTGACTCGTTTTTAAAGCAGGGTAGTTTTAAGACTGCAGCAAATCTTAATTTAAATAAAAAACCATTTTCTAATGAAAAATCAACAATTATTGATAATGAAACTAAAAAAGACAATACCCCATCATTTCAAAAAAGCCATGAAGAACAACCCCAAGCATTGGAAACTAGACAAATAAAAAAAATGAAGGACAATACTTTAATTGCACAGGTAGAAGTTTCAAAGGAAAGAATAGAAATAATTCCTGTGGAATCGATTAACTTTAATGTAGAAACACCACCATTCAAATCTTTTTTTATAAATAGGATTCTAGAAGGAATGAAAAATAAGGATTTAGATAAAGTCAAGCAAGGTCTACTATCTGAAATAGACATAATTTCCTTTAATACAATACAAAAAGAGAACAACGAGAACATTCTAAAAAAAATTGAAATTAAAAATTATAGGGATAAAGATAGAGTAAATGAAATTTTCAACACAGTAGCTTGGGTATTTACTAGAATGTTAGAAAAAAGTGAAAAATAATGGATAAAATAATTGTTTTAGATTTTGGATCACAATACAGTCATTTAATATGTAGAAGAATAAGAGAATCCAATGTTTATTGTGAATTACTACCATATAACACACCAATGAAAATAATTACAGAATTAGATCCAAAAGGAATAATTTTTTCAGGTGGACCTGCAAGTGTTTATGAAAATAAATCTCCAAAACCTGATGAAAAAATATTTGAATCCGGAATTCCAATTTTAGGAATATGCTATGGACACCAAATAATAGTAGACCACTACAAGGGTAAAATAAAAAGAGTTAATAATAGAGAATATGGAAACGCTATTTTAAAAATAAAAGATAAGAATAATTTATTTAAAAATATCGAAACAAATAACATACAATGCTGGATGAGTCACAGTGATTCAGCTGAAATAATTCCAGAGGGATTTGATATTTTAGGGGAGACCGACAACTCAATTTCTGCGGCCATCGGAAACAGAGAAAGAAAAATATTTGGAATACAATTCCATCCAGAAGTCGCACACACCGAAAAGGGGAAAGAGATACTCAATAATTTCTCCCATGCAATCAGCAAAGCAAAATCGGATTGGACTATGAATAACTTTATCGAAAGCGCTCTTGATAATATAAAATCAAAAGTTGGGAAAGAGAAAGTGTTATGTGCGGTTAGTGGTGGAATTGATTCAACCACAACCGCTGTTTTAATTCACAAGGCAATAAAAGATAATTTAACCTGTATTTTTGTTAATACAGGGCTACTTAGAGAAAATGAAGAAAACATTGTAAGGGATCTTTTTAATGAAAAATTAAGCATACCTATAAAGTACATTGAAGCCCAAAAAAGATTTTTACAAAAATTAAAAGGAATATCTGATCCGGAAGATAAAAGGAAAATAATTGGAGAAGAATTTGCAAGGGTTTTTACAGAATTTGCAGAAGAAGGATCATTCCAATGGCTTGCACAAGGGACATTATATCCGGATGTTATTGAAAGTGGGGTCTCCAAAGGTCCAGCGACAGTCATCAAGACACATCACAATGTTGGAGGGTTGCCTGACTGGTTAAAATTAAAAGTAATAGAACCTTTGAGAGATTTATATAAAGATGAAGTAAGAGAAGTTGCAAAAATACTTGAAGTACCCAATGAATTGCTTACAAGGCATCCTTTTCCGGGTCCCGGTCTTGCAGTAAGGATCTTGGGAGAGATAACTGACGAAAAGTTAAGAATAACAAAAAAAGCCAGTAAAATTGTAGAAGATATTTTAACAGATGATAAAATTTACAATAAGGTTTGGCAAGCTTACGCAATGGTGGGAGACGACAAAGCTGTTGGAATACTCGGTGATGAGAGAATGTATGGTCATATAGTAACTGTAAGAATAGTTGAATCCATAGATGCAATGACAGCAGATTGGGCAAGAATCCCACACAACACATTAGAAAAGATCAGTTCAAAAATAACAAATGAGATAGAAAATGTTACATGGGTAACATATGCAATATCAAGCAAACCCCCGTCTACAATTGAGCCTCAATAACCTATCTATAATTTTATACTCAATAAATAACAACAATGAAATACAGGCTCTGTTAACATGTTAACCTAACTCATCACTTTCTATTTTTATATAATCATACAAAAAATTGATCCAATTTTGATACAATGAATATGGTATCTTTTCCCAGGACATGGGAAATAATCATCATATTCTTCTTAACCCTATCCTTGAAATAGTATATCATTCTTTCAATAATACTTTTCTCATAGATGCAGTAAGAACATGATTAGAGAAAATGCAATGTGGATAGAATATTACCTTTCAAATCACCAAAAAAGAGTAATTACCATTATATTAGGCGGTTTCTTAATTAGGAGTATTATCTCAACGATGATAAGGAAGAGTTAGTTAGAAAAGATATGTGGAGTACTTATTTCAAAACATGGCAACCAGTACCTCAATCAGTTTATAAGGACATAGTTGCCGACATTAGAAAAAGAAAAGGATTGAATTCAGAACCTCCATCAGCCGATGAATTCATAGAC
>JBDUES010000233.1:0-5357 GCA_040297625.1 Candidatus Nitrosocosmicus sp.
TTACAGTTTTTCTGGCATTTCTATCTGTTTAAATTTATTATAAGCATTTGAATAATCTTTACAATTCCAATGAGATGGTGCCATTTCTTCTTTTGTTTGTAACTAGCAATTTTGTTGATCATGAGGGGGGTATCGTTCAATAACCTCTATTTTTAAATGGTCTTGATGAACTGTCTCTATATCTATACTTAAGGAAATGATCTATCAGCAGTGAAATTGATTTGTTGTCATTCTTTATATATTTTTTATTTCATCATGATGTTTTGTGATATTTTTTCCTGTGGTTCTTGGGCGGTCACTAAAAAACGGGTGATTCTTATAATAAATGGACTGCTATTATTGTCCGTATACTATTACAAATATCTCTATGAAATGTAGATAAATAATCTTTCACGATGATTCAATTATATTTTGTAGAAATCCGATAAAATTTAGATTTTGACGGTTATATTTATAGTAATAGATATTATCAATAGCTTCTTATATAAGGAACAGTATGTTATTTAGCTTTTGTAGTTTACTAAAATATTGTCCGACGAATTTTTACACTTTTATAAAATTAATATTCGACGAAGACTTGACAGAACCTTTAATAACATTATTTATATCCCAGTTTATTCGTCATGAAAATTCAAAAATATAAAGGAAAATAGCAGCAAAAACAAATACTGTTCAAAATATGGTTATCTATTAAAAGCTGAAACATTCCATGAAATAATACAGAAGAGGATCAAAAATTAAATACACTCAAGCAAAAATATGAAGAAGATTATACAATGAACATACATTATTTGTAATTTTTCAAATACTACATCATATAATAATAATAATAATTATGTAGTATTCATTTCTCTTATAGACAAATGATTTCCAAGGTCTGTTGAACCTAGGATAGTTATTAGTTTTTTATGTTAAATTGCTAGATTTATCTATAATTTATATTTAAATTCTTATATCGAAACATGGTTAGATAAACTTTTAATGGACTACTAATAAAATTGACTTTTTTCTTGTAGAACATTTGTTTATTATTGGAAAAAAGATTAAAGGTAAAAGAATAATATCTATATAAAAATATTCTAAATTACAAACATTGCGTTCTTATTAATAGTATATTCAAAAAAGAGATGCAGTAGATGCTTTCATTTTTTTATTTAATATTATGGATAAAGCTATTGATGCAATTGAAAGTATTACTGCTGTAAGAAATATTAAATCAAATGAGAATGATGATGGTAATGATTCCACTATTCCTTTAATATTAATTATTGATTGATTAGTTTGCATATACATTGCAGCAAGGGCGGGACCAATTGAGCTACCCACTATTCTTAACATACTGCTCATTCCTATAGTTACACCAGAAGATTCTCGTGGTGAAGCTAGAATAATTATATTCATCGCTCCTACGGCAGCTAGCGATAGTCCTGCAGATAATATGCCCAAACCTGTTGAAATTAATAACTCTGATGAATGAAATAGTAATATTATTACAAAACCCAGTGTAGTTAATGTTGAACCAAAAATAACGGGTTTGAGGGATCCCAATTTAGATATGATGATTCCGGATGTTGGTCCAAATATTAATAGTACTATTGCAAAAGGTAACTGAACTCTTCCTGTGTCTATGGCGTTTTCGCCAAATCCAATAGGTTTTGGTGTTTGTACCAAAATAGGAATGGTCTGAAAGACCATAAACATCGAAAGTCCTACGATCATTATTATTGTACTAGGTATCAATATTTGAGGTTTAATGAAAATTTTAAGGTCCATTAATGGAGATTTTGTACGATTTTCAACGTAAATGAACAGGATAAGTGAAATTACTCCTAAAACGACGAATGGTAAAACATTTTCAATTGTAGAATAGAAACTAGAAAATCCATTATTAAGATTTGAATTACTATTGCTAGGTGTGGATTGTAAAAGTGTTAAAGCAAGAAGAAATGACGTAATAGTAATTGCCAACAGTATTGATCCTTTAATATCAATTCGAGTTGTTAATTTTTTCTCTTTCTTTATATTAAAATCTTTTTTAGCTCTTGTTAATGTGTTGTCTGTATTTAATTTATTATTGTCAATATCATAATTATAATCATCGCTTATATGAATAAACTTTCGTATCATAAAAAGAAGTGCTATAGAAATAGGTATTATTGTAAAAAATGTCATTCTCCATCCAAAATTCTGAATGATAATTCCGCCAATTGATAATCCTATAACTGCACCTGTGGCAAACATGGATGTAATAACGCCTTGTGCAATGGAGACTTTTTCTCTTGGAAATTGGTCTCTAACCATACTAAAAGCAATTGGAAACATTGCCATACCAATTCCTTGAACTGCTCTTGTAATTATCAAGGTATAGATATTAATTGCAAATCCTCCAGATATTACACCTCCTGCATAAATTGCCATTATTATTAATAACATCTTTTTTCTTCCATAGATATCAGATAATTTACCTGCTATGGGGGTCATAACAGCTCCTGATATCAAATAGGCCGTCAAAAGCCATGAAGATAATCCGTATGATAAATGAAAATCCTTGATTAAAGTTGGAATAGCTGGTATTAGCATTGTCTCAGCATACATTACCATAGTTGCAATGCAACTTAGAATCGCAAGTACTTTCCAAGCATATGATGGAATTTTAGTTTGATTTTTAGATTGGGTATTAGAATTTTTGTTATTATCTTTTAAAAATTGTTCTTTTAATTCATCAATTTTTCCTCTTTTTATTGATGATGATTTTTTCATTTGTTTCTCTACACCTTTAAATATTTTTTCTATTTTCCTCATTCGTGTTATTTTACATCAATATTAAATCCAATTTCTTGGACAGTAGTATTTCTTTTTTGTTTATCTTCTATTGCTGATGGATTTAAATTAAATTCATTTTGAATATTTTTCCACATTTTTTCTAACGTATCTTTTGTTATAGAAATATTCTCTTCGGATATGTCCTTCATTGACATATTTTTTATTTTTAATCCACAATTTACTATAAGTTCTAGGACACTGTTTGTTTTTTCAGTTAGAAAAATTCTATTGTTCCTTCTGTCATTTTTATCCACTTTTCTGACCACAAATCCATCTTTTTCCAATTTATCAATAGTTGGAATAAGAGTTGGACCCTCTAATCCCAATTTATCAGCTATTTCCTTTTGAGTTAAGCCTTCATTATTGTTCACTAATATTATGATTATCTTCCATTGACCAAAAGTAAGTCCAAAATTTTTACGCAATTCTTGGTCAAAGGATTGAATTAAAGCCTTTCCAGTTCTATTGATTATAAATCCAATACTATTTTCAAAATCAAATTTATACATATTATTATTATACACTAATAGATAATAACCTAATTAATAGTATTTAAAGTATATGAAAATATCCACTTCTCTCATTTTTATGTTTTAAAATAAAGTTTATTGATCAATTTCTTTACATTATTTTATTATCCAATACAATAGAATTTTAAAGAAATAGGTGATGGCTTGCTGATTGTTATTCTATTGAAGATGAAAACTTAAATGAATTATATATATTCAATTGATAAATATATTTATATTTCCATTATAAGGATAATAGTCGCTTAAGTGAACAAATCTTTAAAAGAATTAAATTGTCAACTTTACATCGTATTCATTAAACAGGATATTAAAAGATGTAAAAAAACGATACACAATTTATAACAGTTTTGTATTCAAAGATGAATCACAGGAGGTTAAATGACAAAATATGCAAAACATTAGGGATAAAAAGGTCTATAACACTATAGAAGAAATTCTAGATCCTTCTCATACCGCATTAGTTGTAGGGGATGTACAGAATATACTAGCAAATAGAATATTTAATAAAGAAGAATTTGCCAAAAATATTAAATCAATAATGGATATATCAAGAAAATTAAATATTTCTATATTTTTTACAAAAAGTAAAAGACTACCATTTCAATTTGAATCGTCAGCAAGAATTTATACTTTTAGTAAATTAGGATTTGATCGTATGGAGCAACCTACCAATGAAGAGATGTCGTTTACTATACCGCCAGATCAAAATGAAATGATAGTAGATAAACATACGGCAAGTATTTTTATTGACACTATGTTTGAACAGATGCTTAGAAATGCAGGAATTATTACGATAATTTTTATAGGAATTGCAACAGAATTTGGTATAGAATCTTGTTCAAGAGATGCTTTGAATAGATGTTTTTATCCTATAGTTATTTCAGACGGTGTATCTTCATCAGATAAAATAGGCCATGAGAGATCACTTGAAAATATGTAGAAATTAATAACCATAATTAACACAAAAGAACTTGAAAATTATTGGACTGAGTATATGAAAATATGACATCTTCTTCACAAATCCTCCGAATCCGAGATAAACAATCTAAACACAGAAATAAATTTTCTTTAATATGATTAGTATTTTATAAATAATTTAATTTAGCGAACTTGTACAAATTGGTAAATTATTAAATTATTTGTATTGGTTTTTATAATTTATATTTTTTTTATTTTGATACTGATACTTGTTTATGGATCAAAGGTGTTACTATTTGTATAATTATTTATGCAATTATTCCAAAAGGTTTAGATATTTATATTTTGTAATATGCCAGAAATTATCTTTTATTGATATTTTATGTCATTTTATTTATTTTTATAAGTCACAGTCAGTATGACAATCTTTACTCGATATATACTTCTATTTTTATGTTTAAAATTTTATTATAAATAATTGATTCCCTATGGAGTAATAATTCGATACTTATAGTTATCAATAGATATTTCTTTCATCTACCAATAACATCCATTATCTGGAGATTCCATTGTTAGCTTGTATATACTATACCGCTTAACATAAGTGTGCTAAACAACTTGTCATAGTAAGTATCATAAAAACACAAAAGCTATCTACTACCATGCATTAATCTATCTATTCTAAATGTCATTGACCAAAGCCAAATTGGTTAATCTGTACAAAAAAGAAAATGATCCAAAGGTTAAGGAAAGACTACTGCTTGTTATCAGAGTTCGAGAAGATAGATAAGTTCCTTTTCGCGTTGCACAATAAATACATCGAAGCAATCCCTGGGCTTCAGACTGGTTAAAAAGATATGATAAAGAAGGCTTAGAAGAGCTAAAAGATAGAACTAAAAGTGGCAGACCACCAAAACTATCAAAAGAGACAAGTTATCCGATTAAGCAAGAACTAAAACAAAGCAACCATCAGGGTTGGACCACAAAACAGGTGGAGGAGTTAATCATAAAGAAAAGTGGGATAAAGTATCATTCTATTCACATATACCGCATCCTTCGTAAATGGGGATTCAAACAGAAGGTACC
>JBDUES010000234.1:0-5137 GCA_040297625.1 Candidatus Nitrosocosmicus sp.
ATCAAATCCTAGCAAGATTTCACCTCTTCTAACTAGAGATTGGTTGTAAACAGGCCAGTTCATATGATTTGTTGGTTGATGTTAGCTAAATGTATTTGGGAAAGGGGAATCATGCAACAAAGCATAAAAAAACTATATGATAAAAGATACAATAAAGAGCGTCATAATAATAATAATAATTTAATGTTCATATTGTGCTCATTCTAACGCCTAGACAAAAAATGACGGTTTTTTGACTGGAATGACGGTAGAAATGACGATATTAACATATAAGATGGCAATTGTAATAGTATATAATGTAGTTTGTCGGTCCATTCTTTTACATATATCAAAATTATAAATTTATGTCCAAATCGTTTGGCGATATATCTAGATTTTTCCTTCGTAAATTCTTGTTCAAATATCTCAGAGTCTTTTTCCTTTATTTTGATATTCGGGTTTTTAGTGTTGAGATGAAGATGGGGGTAGTGAATTGAGCCTTGGATTGCTCCCAGCAGCATAATCACGTAATGATAAATGCAACGATGCATTACCATTATGCTATTTTGTGATATGGCGATTACACTCGAATTCCTATATGATCACATACCACATGTGTACATATCCAATTAGGTTTCATCTTTAGAGACTGTCTCCTTATCCTAGATTGATTGTGCACCATTGTGTAACACTGTGCTATTACTAATCCAAATATATTAATGATTTATTATCATCGCAACAAGAAAGCAATTAAAATGCTACCCTTTTTGTTTATAGTGGATGGAGCGTTAACTATCTTTAAGATAAACGATATATATTTATTAGTACTGCTTAACTATATCTGCCTAATAAAAAAATTCTTTATAAATTCATACAAAGATTATTAGTATAAACAATCAGAATATCCTCCCCCCTTCCTATTTCATGCGTAAATCCCGCTCATTTTGAGCATAAACAAAAAATGACCGATTTACTGACCGAATTGACCGGAATTTTGAACATCTTTATAAACTAGTTGACCGATATAACTACATATAAAGTGCCTAATACAAAACCACAATTAGATATTTCAGTAGTTATACAAAAGCACCTGCAAGGCCAATCGATGAATCAAATAGCAAATGAATCCGGATTTTCAAAAGGCAAAGTATTTTACTTGATAACCGATTGGAAAAAGAAAATAGCAGCATCGGGTATCGATGAGATAAGAGAGTTTGTAACCTTATGCACAAAATCCAATATGTCTGTCGAACAATGTGCACAAGGCTTTAGAATGACAAACATTTTGAAAAATCTTGGTATCCAAGAAGGTGATAATACTGTTTATGTTAATGATGGTGATAAAGATGATACTGTTAACAATCAATACAATGAATTATCCACTTTTATATACGATATCTATTTAACTGAGCGTGGGTCATAAATCAATTTACTAGCAATATTCTATTAATCATCATCAATCATCAACACCCTATCATATACTTGATTGCTTTGGGATTGTCCTTTTTCATCTTGCAGTTGTAATAAACAAGTATCTGATAGAGTAATACTGATAATAGCACAATAGTACATACTTTTTCATATCCTCTTAGTGGTAATGGATCTAATCTAAAAAGTGATTTGATATGTTCTATCAATGGTTCTATAGATTTACATCTCTTTGAGTATACCACCTGTCCTATGGCAGATTCATAGAAATCAATCAGATCTAGTCTCTCTGATGGTGTATTTCTATACCTGCGTATTGGACAAACAAGTTGAAATCCCAAATCATTGCTTAAATTATAGAGTGCATGGTCATCGTATCCTGGGTCTGCAGTCATATAATGTGAGTCTTTTATCGTTTCTGAAGTTAAATAGGATATAAGTACAGGACAAATTTGATTATCTTGTATATTGGCAGTTGTGACATCTGCTGATAATGGTACAACTACAGAACCAGTACTCGATATCAGGTGTAATTTGTATCCAAAAATCCAACTCCTGGTATGACTATAACCTCACAAAGCATCCGTATCTATACCTGAATGTGGAACTATTCCCTTTTTCATTGATGATCTGTGCCATACATGACCTTTGGTTCTTAGAAGTGTACTGTCTATTGCGATGATATAGGTTTTGACCAAACCTTCTGAAACAAACAGATGTCCCATTGTTGATATTCTTTCTTTGATATTAGTAGAAACCGTTTTTAATCGTCTATCAAATGTACGTCTACTTGGCAATGGCAATTTCGTTAATCCACAAGCTTTCATCACCTTCCTATTGTATGGTAGGTCTATCGAAAGATATTGATACAACGCTCTATTAGAATCAATTCGTAACCATATACGTACAATAAAACACCTTAGGATTATGGTTGTAGAATATACATATGGTCTACCACGACGGCAATGGCTACTTGTATAAATATTGCCACATGACCAGTCAATTAATCCAAAGATATGCAAAATACTATACCATTTAGTATAAGTATACAAACTATGAATTTCTAAAATATAGAGAAAAATTTTCGGTAAAGTTTGAACACATAAACTAAATGTTATAATTAGAATGGATGACGAATTATATGTTGCTAGTCTTTTGAGTAGTATCTTTGTTTCACTAAAACATCATACGCCATTAGGCTAGCTTTATTTGTTACGAATTATGACCCTGGCTCATTTAACTTGTAAAAATCTAGGTGTTGCACCTTCTCATATATTCTCATGGATTAAAGATTTACTTGATTTTCATTTTAAATCTAATTCTAACATTGATAACTCGCCAGCTATGCTTGAAAATGATGATATATTTCATGAAAACCCCATGACCCACCCCATAATACCGGATTCTTTTCCATCCGATAATAAAGTAGAAAATGTATCAAATATTGATGATAACTATAATACCAATCCCAATGCCATTTCAAAACTAAAAGATGATTTGCAAGGGCAAATCAAAATACCATTTATGTCACAGGTGTCTTTCTACATTTCTCAAAAGAAACAAGAATATGGTAAACTGGAAAATTACTATAGAACTCTAAAAGATGATATAAAAAAATTAGAGATACAGAAAAATAAAATAATTGATAATCTTGACCAAATACATCAAAGAGAAAAGTTTGTAATATCATATATCAATTGGTTCTATAATTTAGAAAAAGAATTATGGGAAAACTATTCTATCAAAATAACAGATGACATCCAAGGTTTTTCCCAGATCATAAACGATTTTAGGGAACATGGATATGATGCTAAAAAAATAATACAGGAATATTTAAGATCATTATCTATCAAATTGGAAATAAAAACACATGAATCTGATATTGCAACGCTCTCTAAACAAAAAACATCTTTGAATAATTCTGTTTTATCTTTGGAGTCTCAGGTTAGTTTGCACAAACAAACCCTGGACAGATATTCTAGGCTTGAAGTAATGAATTTTGGACTTAAAGAACTACAACAATTATGGCTTACTATTTTGGAAATAGCAAGAGAAAATAACATTCCATCAGAAGAAGCAGTATCAAAATTCCTTAAAGATATAGAAGAGCAATATGACGATAAACTTGGATTTGAATCCAAAGTACAAGAAAAAAAGGAGGAACTTGCTCAATTAAATAATAAAATAACTAGGAATAGTATCCTGTTTCAGTTACAACCATCAATTGGACCAACATTATCCAACCTCATTCAAAAAGGAATTACTGAGCAGGATATTATAGACATTAATCAACTCATTGAAATATGTACAAACAATAATACTGTGTATATTGATTCTATCCTGGGTCCTAACATTAATTAAAATGAAAATAACAACAACAAAAATATAATTGGCAGTTATAGAAATAACAGGTCAGAATACTGGAAGTTATTGATAGATGATTTAAAAAGATATGGAGATATTAAATTAGCAATTAATAATCAACAGGGAAATCATGATAAACTACAAAAAGAAGTTAATGAACTGTGTAAACAAAAACAAGAGATTTCTTTACAATGTCAAAACGGAATTTCTTTTATATGCGAAATAAATAACAAAATCTCTTATTATAAAGGTTATGTGGACCATTATAACAAAGATCTAGATAATAAAATTAGTTTATCTTCCAGATCTTTAATTTTGCCTGTTCTTCTAGTATATGATAATGCAGGAAAAAATAAAGATAAAGGTAATAATGATGACCAAGACAAAGAAATTGAAAACAAGAAATAAAGACGAATTAATTACTTTATAATTATTATCACCATAATACTGCAAAAGATATGTTAAACTAAGAAATCCGATAAATATGCAATGAATATGTAAATATTTAGATATTTATATATACAATATAACCGTTATATAATTAAATGCAACATGGTCCTGATACCCAATATTGTACAATATCTTTTAACACCAATGAAGATATGAATAGTGCATTCTTCGAGCTTATCCATAACTCTAGTGAGGGATTTAGTGGCATAAGCGAAAAAGAAATAAACATTACACAAGAACAATGTATAATGTTGAACAGTAAAAATATAAAGTATCAACATGTTGAAGAAAATTTGAGTGCAACAACATAAAGTAGAAATTGTATTACCTTTGACTTATAATAATAAAAAGCCTATAGAAGGCAAAAAATATGTCGATACGTATAAAGAGATTTTCAATCAATTTAATGGGTGTACCCAAGATAATACTCCATTATTAGGTGGATGGAAGGATCCAAAAACAAATAAAAAATATAAAGATACAAATATTTGCTATTGGGTGATTTGTAGTGATTCTATTGATAATACACATTTTTTAGAGAATCTAAAAGATAGATTAAAAATTAGATTTGAACAAGAAGAAATTATGATGTATTATACAACGATAAATATAATTTAATAAATTCACCTACAATTGATTTCCAAGCACTGGTTTAAATGACTGAAAATTCAACAGAACTTATTTTTTAAAAATAATTTAAAAGCTGAGATGAAATGGATAATGGTTTACCATTTTTTTCTCTAGTATCACCTTGAATCTTTCTCCTTATTTTTGCTATTGTAGGCAGAAAATGACAAATGAGTTAGTTTGCAATTTCACTATAAGCCCTAACTCCATACATTCTTTGGTTTTTCTATAGAACTAGCATCATTCAACGATGATAATATGAAAATAATAATATTAATTGAAGATCCAA
>JBDUES010000235.1:0-15282 GCA_040297625.1 Candidatus Nitrosocosmicus sp.
TTAATCAAGAAAAAATTGCATCCGTGACCCATGGGTTTGTTGGTGCAGACCTTGAATATTTGTGTAAAGAGGCCGCCATGAAATGTCTGCGTCGATTGTTACCAGAACTTAACTTGGAAGATGAAAAGATCAATCCCGAAGTATTAAATAAACTGATTGTAACTATGAATGATTTTGAAAATGCTATAAAGGAAGTAATGCCATCAGCCATGAGAGAGGTCTATTTGGAATCTCCCGATGTCAAATGGGATGATATTGGTGGCCTTGATGACGTTAAACGAGAATTACAGGAAGCGGTAGAATGGCCATTAAGATATCCTGATCTTTATACTCAACTAGATCACACTATGCCTAAAGGAATTCTTATGCATGGTCCATCAGGTACCGGAAAAACTATGCTTGCTAAAGCAGTTGCAACAGAATCTGAAGCTAATTTTATCAGTGTAAAAGGTCCGGAGCTTCTCTCAAAATGGGTTGGTGAATCTGAACGTGGCGTCAGAGAGATATTTAGACGTGCAAGACAAGCAGCTCCTTGTGTTATTTTCTTTGATGAGGTTGATTCCATTGTACCAGTTAGAGGACTCGGTGGCGATAGTATGGTGACCGAACGAGTAGTTTCACAATTGTTGACAGAAATGGATGGTATTCATTCTTTAAATGGTGTAGTTACCATTGCTGCTACTAATAGATCGGATATGATTGATCCTGCTCTTTTGAGGCCCGGACGATTTGATAGAATAGTGTATGTACCACTACCGGATAAAAATACAAGGAAAAAAATAATCGAAATTCATTCTACTGATAAGCCTATTTCCAAAGATATTGATTTTGATAAAATATCTGAACTTACCGAAGGATTTAGCGGAGCGGATGTAAGCTCTGTTGTTAATACTGCTGTCTCTATAGTTCTACATGAATATCTTCAAAAATATAGCAGTCCTGAAGATGCTACTAAGCATGCTTCAGAAGCTCATGTTACAATGAAGAATTTCGAAGATGCGATTAAAAAGATTAAAGGACAAAAAGAAAATAGATCTGGAGAAAAATTGACAGTGCCTTATTATAGATAGTTCATTTTTTTCATTTTTATTATATAAAAAGTCCTTTTCATAATATTTTTTTATATATAATTAATGAATTATTTTATAAATAAATTAATAAAATTATAAAATAAAAATATTTTTTAGGGCAATGTTTTTAAGTATAATCTTTGTGAATAAATTTCACAAAAAGAATGGTAGAAAATGTAATACATGTTTTTCAAAATAAAGTAACGTTACCTCAAACAAAACGTTTCCTTTCAAATAAAGAAATTAATACTCTAGCAGAAAGATATGGCACACCTTTATACTTTGTAGATGAAAAAACTTTACATAATAAATTATTAGAACTTCATCATGCTTATGACAAATTTCAAGGCGATATAAAAATTGCTTATTCTATTAAAGCCAATTTTAATCCATCCATTCTAAAAACTTTTATGAAAGATGGCATAACTTTTGATCTTACCTCTCTTGGAGAATTGTATTTTATAAAACGATTGAATGGAGTCCCTGAAAATATAATTTATACTAGTGTTACGGAAGAACTTGATGAATATATAGAGGTATTAGAAAATGGAATTAAAAGGATCGTAGTTAGCTCTTACTATGGATTTATTAATTTATCAAAAGCTGCAAGTATTGTAAATATTCGCCCTAAAATTATGGTGCGTGTAAATCCAGAAGTGGGTGTTAAAGCCGAAGTTCGTGCATCTTATAAAAATGGAAAATTTGGTGTACCTTTTAATGGTGGAAAAATTGATTCAGCATATTTTATTGTTAAATCCATATTTAATAATCCTTTATTAGACTTTGAAGGATTTCATTTTCATCTTGGTTCTCAAATAACTAATTTTATATGCTATGTAAATGCTTTAGAAAGACTTAATTCACTTATAAATAAATTAAAAAAAGAAATGAATAATTTTTCAATAACTACTTTGGATATTGGTGGAGGAACACCTGTATTTTATAATGATCCTGTTCCTACTCCTGATGAAATGGCATCAATATATATAGAAAAACTAAACAATTTGGTATCTGATCATGGCAATTTTACATTAATTATTGAGAGTGGACGATTCCTTGTTGCAGAATCTTCAATAATGGTATCAAAAATTGTAAATACCAAAGAATATGATGATCATAAAATAATTATTTTGGATACTGGATATCATCTTTTACTGGATGCAGCGTTACTCAAACAAGAATATCCTCAAGAAGTAATACCTTGTGAAAATGATATCTATGAAATGAACATTGGAAGTAAAAGGAAAAATTCTTCTGTAAAGAATATCCATCTGGTAGGTAGATTATGCGATACATTTGATGTTTTTCCAGTCTCTAAATTTTCTGATCTCTCTTATGCGGATATAGGAAACTATGTTTTATTCTATAACATCGGTGCTTATTCTTTGGTTTTTAACATGCCATTTCATTGTCAAACAAAACCTCCTGTTTTAATGAAAACGATCAGTAATGATTTTAAATTAATTAGAAAAGGTACTTCTTATGAAGAATTATATATTGAAGAAGGTGGCCAAATATCCTAATATTTTTTTATAATTTTGAAATTATGTTGATGATAATGTGAATTGATGAATGGAATATTTTAGAATACATATTTTTATTACTGGAAAAGTGCAGGGTGTATATTTTAGACAAAATACCGTATATAAAGCACAGGAATTATATATTTTGGGTTGGATTAGAAATTTAATCGATGGGCGCGTTGAAGCTGTATTTGAAGGTGAAAAAGTAAATATAAATAAACTGTTAGATTGGTGCCGTGATGGCCCTAAGGATGCGATAGTAAGAAATATTGAAATTGTAAATGAGCAATATAAAAATGAATTTTCAAATTTCCAAATTATAACAACTGTCTAAGTTTTTGTAATTATACAACAGAATTCTGATTCGAGAATAAATTCCTAAACTTTTTTATTTTATTATAAAATAAAATATATTTTATAAATTAAATTACTCTATTATAATATGAATAAGAAAACCATTTTTTTATTATGAAAATTATGCTTTGTTGCATGATTATTTTAAATCGTTTTTTATTGACGTTTTATTGTAAAAGATATAACGCAAATAGTCATAATTTATTTAGTTTCGCAATGAATGAAGTATAGATTTAACTGTTTTTCGAATCATGCAACAAAGCATGAAAATTATATAAATGATAAATTGCTATTTAATGGATAACATTAAAATTCCATAATTTATTAAATTAGAATTAAGTCATCATTTATTACTACACATTATAAAATATGCATATGTGAATCATGGCCTTATCAATATGTTATTTTTAGATAGATAATCTTTAACTTCATTTAATCTTGCCTTTTCAAAATGAAAAAGGGAAGCCGCCAAAGCTGCATCGACTTCTGTTTCTTTAAATACTTTTAATATATCTTTTTTTGATCCACATCCTCCTGAGGCAATGACAGGGATATTTATTTTATCACAAATTGCATTGATTAATTCAATATCATACCCATTTTCTGTGCCATCCGTATCGATGCTAGTTAATAGTATCTCACCAGCCCCCAGATTCTCTACTTTTTTTGCCCATTCTATTGCATCAATTTCTGTTGATTTTTTACCACCATATGTGTTTATTTCAAACCAATAATTTTTTCCATCTTTTTCAAAGATGTTTTTACCTCCTTCACCATAGTTTCTTCTAACATCTAATGCAACAACTATGCATTGCCTACCAAAAATAGACATTAATTCTTGAATTAATTCGGGTTTTACTACTGCTGCTGTATTTATTGATACTCTATCTGCACCACTTAATAGAATATTTCGAGCATCATCTAATTTTTTTATCCCTCCTCCAACTGTAAAAGGAATATTTATCACACTTGCCACATTTTTAACAATATTCTTCATAATTTCTCTATGTTCTTCTGCAGCAGTAATATCTAAAAATACTAATTCATCCGCTCCTTCTTCGCTATATCTTTTTGCTAATTCGACAGGATTTCCGGCATCTTTTAATTCTTTAAAATTGACGCCTTTTACAACTCTGCCCTTATTAACATCAAGGCAGGGAATAATTCTTTTTGCAAGTGGCATTATTAAATCACTTTTTGCACCTGATTTATTGTTAGTTGTTTATCATATAATGCTTTTCCAAGTATCGCTGCATGGCAATTAGTATTTCTTAATTTTATTATGTCTATGATATTGCTTATCCCACCACTAGATATAATTTTGATATCCTTAAAATTATTATTTAATCTCACAAGTGTATCTATATCCGGGCCTTCCAACGTACCATCTTTATTTATATTTGTTAATAAGAAATTATTAATACCTAATTCTTGAAATAATTTAATTGCGTCAAAAAGTTTCATACCTGAAAATTCTTTCCATCCTGATATCATTATATTTTCATTATGATGATCAACTGCGATTATAATGCGACAAAGCTTTTTTTTGGTTATTTTTTTTAGAATTTCTGGTTCTTTAAATGCCATTGTTCCCAAAACAACATTCAGAGATTTGTTTTTCTCCAAGAGTTTATTTATCGTATTTATTGTTCTAATTCCGCCTGCAATTTGAATGGGGATATTGACTAAATCAACAATTTTTAAAATCAATTCGGTATTGTTTTTTCCGGTATTCAAAGCTAGATCGAGATCCACTATATGGAGACCATCTACACCTTCAAATTCCCATTTTTTTGCAGTTTCTAAAGGATCATTGCTATAGATCGTTTTATTTTCTAATTTGCCATTAACAAGTCTTACTACTTGATTATCTATTAGATCAATTGCAGCAATACTTTTCATTTTGATCGTTCGCAAATTTTAATAAAATTCTTTATCATTTTTTCACCAATTTTACTTGATTTTTCTGGATGAAATTGTGTACAAAAAATATTATCTTTTTCAATAGATGCGGGAATTGATATTCCATAATTTGATCTTGCTGTTATTATGTTTGCATCTTTAGGTACTGTATAATATGAATGAACGAAATAAACCCATGAGTTATTTGGTATTCCTTCTAATAGTTTACTTTTTTCATCAACTATGTCTAAATTATTCCATCCTATGTGGGGGATTTTTATCATGGTTTTTGGTAGGGATACAACCTTTCCGTTAATAATTTTTAAACCCTCCATATTTCCTTCCTCGCTTTTTTCAAATAGCATTTCCATACCGAGGCATATACCCAATATAGGAATATTTTTTTCTATACAATTTAAAAACTTTTTTTTACATTTGTTTATTGATATTAGTGCTGGATCAATATTTCCAACACCTGGTAAAACTACTCCGTTAAAATCTTCAATTACATCATTAAAGTCATTTATTATCGAGACATTAGCGCCATTTCTTTTTAGTGATGATTCCAAACTAAAGATATTTCCAGCACCATAATCAAATATACATATTCTAATCATACCTTTACATCATTCCTTTGGTAGATGGTTTTTCTTCATTATTAGGATCTATTTTCATAGCTGTTTTTAATGCTATTGCCAAAGCTTTCATTGTAGCCTCTATTTTATGGTGATCATTTACTCCGTATTCTACAACAATATGAACACAACAATTTAAGTTTGAAACAAATGATTGAATAAAATGGATTATATCTTCCTTTGAAATATTTTCAACAGACTCTCTTTCTAATTTTAGGTCTACGTGGTAGTATGGTCTTTTTATTAGATCTACTGCAACTTTTGAAATAGATTCATCCATTGGAATCATCGAATAACCGAAACGATTTATTTTTTCCCTGTCCCCTAGTGCTTTATTTATAGCTTGACCTAAAACTATACCAATATCTTCAATTAAATGATGTTTTAACAGATCTTCACTATTTGCTATCAAATTTATGTCAATGTTGCTATATCTTGCAAAGGAATTTGTAATATGATCTAAAAAAGGTACATTTGTTTTTATTTCTGATTTTCCTGTCCCATCAAGATTAACATTCAGATTTATTGATACCTCTTTTGTTCTTCTTTCCAGATGGGCTATGCGTTCCTTTGCCTCTTTAATCAATAGAGATTTTATTTTTTTGTATTATTTAATGTATTTGGTATATCGTTTACATTTTCAACAATAATATCTGCCCCTTTTAATTCCAATAATCTCCTTAAATCTTTTGATGAATTTGAATTTTTCCCATATACTCCACAAAAAATTATTTTTGCTTTATTTGTTTCATCTCTAAATTTTTTGACCATTAGAAGATCTTCTATAGAGTCTCCAACATAAATGGCATTTTTCAATTTTAGTTGATTAAAAACTCTATGTACCGCATAGGTATTAGGTTTTGAATATTCTCTTTTTTCATCTTCTAAAAAGACACATGCATCTTTTATAAAATAATCTAAAAGATTATTTAAAGTGAAATATGACGCTACTTTACTTCTGCCAGAAATTAAAATTAATTTTCCGTTAAATTCTTTTGAAAGATCTTGTATTGTTTTTTCTTTGATTATTATTTTATCCTTATTTATTAATGGTTTGTCAAAATAATATTTTGGATTTCTATTAAATTGCTTTCTAAAAAGATCTGGACCATAAAAAATTTCATTAAAAACTGTTGAAATGATATTATCATCTTTGGGATATCCTAATTTGATTTTAATGTTTTCAATATCTCCTAATTTTTCAAGTTCGTTTTCAACAGAGAGTATCCCTTTATCATCTATTTTTTCTAATAAGTTAACAAAAAAATTAAAAATTTCGTTTATGTCGATTTTATTAATTAATTTACAATATACAATTGTTAGAATTATCGAATAAGTTGTATCAATATCATTGTTAAATCCGCCAGTATATCTAAATTTAGAAATTAGTTTCTCTATTGGAAAATCGGTAAAGCTTATATTAAAATTAAAATTAAAATTCAAAATATGTTGAATTGTTTTTATAATTGTTTGATTGTATGAGTTGATTATATCAATTAAAACCCCATCTATGTCAAAAATTATTGCCTCATATTCATTATAATTAAGATCTTCTTTATATAACAATATGTAGATAATTAAGAATAACTATTATAACCTTTGGATTTTTCTATATTATACCAATAAAATTATCAAAAAAATGGTATTATATTATAGTATAATGCATAATATAAGTTATATAATACTTTCTTCTATATTTAGCGTATGAAATATCGTAATAGACCGGAAATAATATCTAATATTTTATATGCGGCTAATGGAAGCGCGTCTAAAACAAAAATTATGTACAAAGCCTTTTTATCTTATGCACAAATTAAAGAATATTTCCCTATGCTTTTAGAGAATAATTTACTTGAATTACAAGACGGTGGAAAGTACCGAACCACTGAAAAGGGCATTCGATTTTTAAAAATGAATGAAGAAATCCAAGAGTTAATAGAATCAAAATCACTGTAAGAATAATTTAATTAATTAGTTTTTCTATTGCAACAATGATTTAAATAAATAACATTTATCCTCTATGTACTATTTATTATGTTATAAATTTGTTTTAATGATGATATAAAAAACATTATATTATTTTAATTTGTTTATTAATTCGAATATATCTTTGATACTAACTAGAACTTTTATTGTATTACTTTTATTTTATATATTTGGTTATATCAGTTTTTTATTACCCTCTATGAATGGAATGATTAATTTATCTTTTGCTGATTTCCCAGTAAATTCTACAATTTTATTAAATTCCGATATCAATTCTACTTCTACTTTAACACATAAATCTGAAAATTTTTTTATTAAGGTAGGCCAGGGCAATTCTTCTGTTTCTTTTAATCAATATTATCCTTCAAATATTGAAATTGTTAAGGGCGATAGCATTACATGGTACAATGGAATTGATGATGTTCCTCTTCCTCATACTGTTACTTTTCTTCAGGGATTAGATAATATGGAAAAAATTGGTGTTCCTTTTTATGTACAAAATGATACAAAGTTTATACCATTGATAGATAATACCGGTGAACCAATGAAGGAAATAACCAAAAATGGAACTCAAATTGTAATGTTATTAAATGCCCGATCTTTGAATCCTACTATTATTACAAATGATACAAAAGTATTATATTTGGGACCTGACTCTACATATATTTTCCAGGGGGATGAGAAATTTGTTAATTCTGGACCTTTACTTTCATTAGATGAAAAACAAAATTTTGATTATTCTTTCAGTAATTTTTTCACACTAGTTTTTAATAAACCTGGTCTTTACGAATATAGTTGTTTATTTCATCCTTGGATGGTTGGAAAAGTATTGGTAAAACCAAATTAAATATCTAAATATATATTTTATATTATTATTACATTTGTATAATTGGAAAAAAAATTTGCAGCCAGTTTAAATTCTAATAATAGAAAAGATGGCCACATTAGTAAATCTCAACAATTATTAAATAAATACAAAGTTAAAGTTGGTGATAGTGTTAAATTACTTTCAAATAAAGGAGACTACGGTGGCATAATTATGCCTAGATATGAGTCTTTTAATGATGATTATATTGTAATTAAACTAAAAAGTGGTTATAATATTGGTATATTATTAGAGAATGTTATAAATATTACAAATGAAGATCCATCAGAAACTTCTGTTAATACTTCGTTAAATATCACTTCTAAAACTGAAGAACCTTTTAATAATTTTGTCCCCCCAAAAGAAAATGCTTATACTATTGATGAATCCAACATGTCTAAATCATTACCAAAAATTTTGCTTCTTAGTACAGGTGGAACTATTGCTAGTAAAATTGATTATAGGACAGGTGGAGTTACCTCGCTTTTAAATGCAACTGAGCTATATGTAATTTTTCCAGAGATTTCTAATTATGCATCAATTCACCCTGAATTTTTATTAAATGAATACAGTGAAAATATAAATCCGGATCATTGGTCTCTTTTATCAGAAAGAGTATCCCGTGCTATTTTATATGAACATTATGATGGGATTATTATATCCCATGGAACAGATACAATACATTATACATCTTCTGCAATGAGCTTTGCATTACAAAATCTACCTATTCCGGTTGTTTTAGTAGGATCTCAACGATCATCTGATCGACCTTCATCAGACGCATTTACTAATTTATTAGGTGCGATAAAATTTATCACAAAAACAAAATTTACCGGCATTTTTGTATGTATGCATCATACATCCTCAGATGAAATTATTGCATGTTATCTAGGAACGCGAGTAAGAAAAAATCATACTAGTAAACGTAATGCTT
The DNA here is from genome assembly GCA_040297625.1 of Candidatus Nitrosocosmicus sp. Classification (GTDB taxonomy): domain Archaea; phylum Thermoproteota; class Nitrososphaeria; order Nitrososphaerales; family Nitrososphaeraceae; genus Nitrosocosmicus. The sequence continues at coordinate 9,270 of JBDUES010000235.1, forward strand.
TTCAATCTTTAGATTATATCCCTTTTGCATTAATTGATAGTTATGAGATTGTATGTAATACGAATTTAAAAAAAATAAATGAACGTAGTAATATTACTAAAAATCTTATTTCAAAGACATCTTTTGATAATAGGGTATTTTTATTAAAATTCTATCCTGGTTTTGACTCTTCTTTTCTCGAAAGTTTTTTGAATTTCAATTATAAAATCATTATATTGGAGGGAACAGGACTTGGACATATTAATAAAAACTGTTTTCCTTATCTTGAAAAATTGATAAATTCTGGTATTGTTATATTCATGACTTCTCAATGTATATATGGAAGAGTACAAATGACCGTTTATGATACCGGCAGAGATCTCTTGGATTTAGGTATTATTCCATTATCTGATATGAGTTCTGAGACTGCAGTAGTCAAAGCTATGTGGGCATTAAGTAATAGTACGAATATGAAAGATCTTGTGGAAATGATGAAAAACAATCTCTCACACGAAATCTCTAATATATCTCCTCTTGTTTCTTGATCAATATTGGAATGACTATAATGGAATTTGCTTTTGATACTTTAAAGGTAAAAGTTGGATTCGAAATACATCAGCAATTGGAGACAAAATCTAAACTTTTTTGCAATTGTAGATGTAAGGATGCAAATGGTAGTTATGATTATAATTTTATACGTATTTTGCGGCCCACTAAAAGCGAACTAGGTAATTTTGATAAAGCTGCATTATTTGAATATGCAAAGATGAATACAATAAAATATTATTCTAAAATTGGGTTAAGCTGCTTAGTAGAAGCTGATGAAGAACCCCCTCATGATGTTAACAGGGATGCATTAGACGCAGTTTTATTATTTTCACTTGCTCTAAACTCGAATATAGTGGATGAAATTCATGTTATGAGAAAACTTGTAATAGATGGATCAAACGTTAGTGGATTTCAAAGAACTATGCTTGTCTCATCTGGAGGTTACCTAAAAGTTGATAATTTTAAAAAAATAGGTGTTCAAAGTATTTGTTTAGAAGAAGATGCTGCAAAATTATTACCACATACAGAATTATATAAGGAATATGGTTTGGATAGGCTTGGAATTCCATTAGTGGAAATAGCTTTAGAACCTATATCTGGAAAACCCGATGAAATTGTAAATGTAGCTTTGACACTTGGTAGGTTATTACGTAGTAGTAAGCGTGTTTCTAGGGGTCTTGGAAGTATAAGACAAGACGTAAATATCTCTGTTAATGATGGACAAGTTGTCGAGGTTAAAGGTGTTCAACAATTATCACAACTAGTTAAAGTACTTAATTATGAAACAAAAAGACAATTTGGATTAATAAAAATTGCCGAAGAATTTAAAAAAAGAAATATCGAGGATAGCTTTATAGGAGATAAAATTCAAGATACTACATATTTATTTAAAAATTCCTCTTCAAATATTATTAAGAAAATTTTAAAAAAATCTAATTCCATTTTATTATCGATCAGACTTAAAGGATTGAATAATTTAATTGGTTATGAACCAATTAATGGTATTCGTTTAGGCAAAGAATTAGGTGAATTTGTTAGATTTTTTGGTTTAGGTGGTATTTTTCATTCTGATGAATTACCAAATTATGGAATTACTGCTAAAGATATTGAAAATATCAAAGAACTACTTAGTCTTTCTAATAATGATGCTTTTTTAATTATTGGAGGCGATGAAAAAAAAATCCATATTGTACTTGAGCCATTAATCCGACGGATATGTCAATTTAAACATGGTGTAATTGCAGAAACCCGGTCTGCAACAATGGATGGTTCCACCATTTTTTCTCGACCTAGACCTGGCTCATCAAGAATGTATCCTGAAACTGATATATTGCCTATTCCTGTAGATTCCAAGTTGCTCTATGATCTTAAACAAGAAATTCCTTTGCCTTGGAATGTCTTGATTAATCAGATAATGCAAAAATATACATTGAATAAGAAATTATCTGAACATATTTTTGATTCTCAATATTATGATATTTTCGAAAAAATTATTTCAACTTCAAAAAACATTACACCAACTTTTATTGCTTCTAAGCTTACAGAAGATATAATTAGTCTTTCAAGAAACAACCTTGATAAATCATTATTAACTGATGATATGATAATTGAAATATTTGATAAACTTGATAAAGGTTCTATAGCTAAAGAATCCGTGACCTTGATCTTTGAACAAATTATGAAAAAAGAATCTGGATCCGTGCGAGATGCAATTGATTCATTAAATTTAACAGAAATAAATGATGATGAATTAAATAATATGTTGGATAAAATTTTAAACGACAATACTCAAATTATCAAAGAAAAGGGGATTAATTCCATTGGCGCACTTATGGGTAAAAGCATGGGTGTATTACGAGGGAAAGTCGATGGGTATAAAATTAATGAATATTTGAAACAGAAACTAGAAAGTAAAATTAATAATGAATTCTTATCATAAGATGACTCGTAAACCTAAATCAATCTTATGTCATTATAAAGATTCTCTACTTATTAATTCTACTACCCTTAAATCTTTTTTAATAACTCATTCAGTATCATATGTAGAGACTGAAAATATAGTTAATTTGTTATTTCAATACTATGATCAAAAACTTGATATAATTTTGAAAGTTTGTGATGATGATGAATGGACAAAATTAGAATTATTTTCTTCTCCTTTGATTTTATTTGTTTGTTGTATTGATAAAATTATTACTAATAATGAAATAACGTTATCTGAAAAATCTATAGCCATACTACAATCCTTTTTGACATCCTTAGAACCTTGGATGATTTGGTAATTATTCCCAGATTTATGTTTTTTATAACTATTAGAATATTAAACTTAAAGTGTATTAAAAAAATATTTTAGTGTGCATGAGGTGGTGGTGCACTACCTTTTGATAACTCTTCGTTGAATGTTCCTGCTGCTTTTTCGTGATATTCTTGGCTAGATTGGTCTACTTTAATTGCTTGTGGTGGACAGACAGATACACATGCCATACACCAGATGCAATCATGCTCTCTGATCGCGTCTGCTTTGTCTGTAAAATCTTTTCTTTCCTCTTTTACTGTTGAACCGGTACCTTCCCATTCAAGATTTATTGCCTCTTTTGGGGGAACGTCGTGTTCTGTTCTATACCATTGGAAAACTTGTACAGGACATGCTTCTATACATGCTCCATCTGCCACACATGAATCCCAGTCTACTGCTACCATAGTGCCACTAACACCTACTGGCTCTAACAGTTCTCCTTTTGCTTGAAAAGCCTGTTTAACTTCTTCATTTTCAGCTGCTTCCTTTGGTTGGCCCGGTCCCCAGAGATAGTGAAAATGTTCTCCATCGGAGAGTTTTATTTGTCCAATTACATGATGATTCTTTGGAAAATCTGGATCGATTGGCATATTTTTTCGCAGAGATAATTGATCTAATATATTATATAAATCATTTGTAGAAAAATATTTGTATAAAATAGTTTTTTATTGATTATATATCAGATTATTATTTAATTCTTGAAATTAATTAATCTTTTAGAAAAATCAGATGCTTTTAAGAATTAGTAATTTTTAATGTACTCTTCCTTATTATTTTATTACAAGGTTAATTTAATTGACTATTAAATTAACCTTGTAATAAATAGTTTAATCTTGTAATTTTATATGTGTTTTATTGATAAAGTGTGATAATGAATTAGATTTAAAATAGTTTTTTATTTATTGATATTTACTAATTGTATGTATTCATAAGCTGCTGTTTCATTATCAAATGCAAATTGTACCTTTTGAAAGTTTTTTCTAAATTCTATTACATCTTGTAAAACTTTATTATTGTCTTTTTTATCAATAACTATTCTTTTGATAAACATCGCTATTTCATGCATTTCATTTTCCTTCATACCTAATCTAGTTACCTCAGGAACTCCGATCCTTATTCCGCTAGGGTGTAGGTAGTTTTTTCCTTCTTTTATATCTCCTGGAAGAAGTTGTCTATTTAATATTATATTGCATTTTTCAAGATCTTTTTCAATGGTTCCTCCGTCTCCATATTTTGAAACATCTACGGCTAATTGGTGAGATTCTGTATATCCTCTTTTTTCACCTAATACATTAAATCCAAAATTTGCTAAAGAATAAGCGAGCATCTTTGCATTTTTAATGACTTGTTTTGCATATTCTTCACCGAATTCTATTATTTCTGCCAAAGCAATAGCTTTTCCAGCAACATGATGCAAATGATGACTACTTGTATTGCCTGGAAATATTGCTTTTTTGATAGACTCCCCATATTTCTCAAGCGAAACTATAATACCTCCTTGTGGGCCCCATAATGTTTTATGCGAACTCATAGTCATAGAATCTGCGCCTTCTCTTAGAGGATCTTGAAATTGATTCCCTGCAATTAATCCAGCTACATGAGCTCCATCATAATTTATATAAATATTATAATTGTGTAAAAAATCCGATAATTCTTTTACAGGGTGGGGGAATAAGAATAGACTGCCTCCAAACATTGCAATTTTTGGAACTTTATCTTCTTTGACCATTATATCTATTTTTTTCTTGGTCATATCGACATCTATGGTCATATTCTCTTTGGAAAATGGAAAATGTTCTATTAATAGACCATGAACTAGCCCTGCTGTCCCTGAATGTTCTTTTTTTCCATGTGAAATGTGGCCACCACTGGGAATAGATGATGCGATCATATAATCACCAGGATTTGAAAATGCGGAATAAATAGCTAGATTTGCAACAACACCCGATGTTGCTCTGCAATCCGCAAATTCTGATCTAAAAACTTTTTTAGCTAATTCGTTACATATATTTTCTACTTGATCGATATATATACATCCTGCATATACTCTTTCCCCTGGCCACCCTTCTGCATATCTATTTCCAAAATCCGATACAACTGCTTCTCTTACTGCAGGACTCGGTATATTTTCACTTGCTATTAATGGAATAGAATTATTAAACCAATTATGATGTTGTTTTATTAACTTTAAAATATTATTGTATAATTCTTTGGCTTCCAATATACTTTTGTTAAAATTATGACTAATTTAAAATATCGTAATAAATTTAATTTGATGTTTTATAGTTGTCATTTTACCATGATTTTACCTTATCTTTATGACAATAATTTTATACTACATGTATTTTATCTACACTTGCAGAAGGTTAGTCAGATGGAAGGATATTGTGTTAAATGTAAAGCAAAAAGAGAAATGAAAGATGAAAAACAAGTTACTATGAAAAATGGAAGACCTGCTACTCAAGGCACATGTAGTGTTTGTGGTACGAAAATGTTCAAGATAGGAGGAATTAAAAAATCAGAAAGTAAATAGTAAAATTTACTTGTCCAATTAAACATTTAATTATTATATTTTAAGTAATTTTATTGTATTCTTAAATTTGACAAATAGAAAATTTTTCCAAATCTAGGTTATCGATACTGCGTATATATATATAATAATTATTTATATTAACTATCCAAGTATAAAAACTACTATACATTTATGAAATTTATCCATCTTTTAAACTACGATAATATATTGTAACTCGATTAAATTTGAAAATATTTTATTTTATATATTTTATTTTAATTCTAAAACATAATTTATAATGGATTTACTATGTCATAATGGGTAATAAGAAACCGTTTTTATTTTGTATTTATAATTTTTTAATGTAAAGTTGATGGTTTTTAATTTTTAAGATAGTTTTATGTGAATTCAATTTGAATTGATAATATAAATTGAAATTTTATAGCCATGAAAATTAAACAATTCCCTATAGCAATCTTTTTTCCTATTTGTTTTTAAAAATTTTTTTCAATTAGTGGAAAATATTATTTTGACCCTCAAATTTAAATAATAGATCTCTTGCATAATTGCTGGTAAACAGCTTTATGATCATTCTATCTTCATTAACATGTCCTATCTTTGCTTTCATATGACCGGTTATCTAAAAAACCACTGCTTTTCAGATCGTTCACTGGCCT
>JBDUES010000236.1:0-10073 GCA_040297625.1 Candidatus Nitrosocosmicus sp.
TGATGGTATACTATAACTGTAAAATAGGAAAATCTAATCCAAAATCAATAAAATATACACTTGGAACTTGGTGACATGGCAATAGGATAAATACAAGGAATCTGGAATTATGACCAAGCCTCATTTATTTATCTAACTATCTTCTTCTGTTATCCTGTTTTTAAAAATTGGCTGATCTAGGTAATCCATTCATAAAAGAATTATTACTTTAAATCACTTTCTCTGAATTGCTGATTCTAATAATCTACTATTTCGTCAATTGGTATAATTTTATAACTCTGTGTTATTAACACGAACATCTAATTAAAATATGTTATTCTCCTCTTTTGGAGTCATATGTATTGATAGGCAATTTAAAGATGAGTTTTATGGTTAGGATAAATTCTGTACAAATTTGATAGCATACTGTTCTGTTGATGTATTTTTACATTTTATCTAAACTATTTGTATATTGTAAAAAAATCTCGAGTTCTTTTTACTATTATTAAAACAAAATTAAAAATAAGTTTTGTATCATGGCTGTTTATTTAAATAAATTCATTGATATCTATATCTTCCAAACCTGGAATTTTTGCTATTTCAAATCTTTCTTTCTCTTTTAATAGGGAAATAGTGGCATCTATTCCTAATTTTGTAGTCAAAAGGTTGATTTGATCACTTGATGGATCTAAACTTGATCCTTTTGCATTAGTTATTATCACAATGTCTTTATCAGCTTGAACTCTAGTCGAAATAGCATATTCTACTTCTACCGGATCTTCTGGGTTGATATCCTCGTCGACAACTATTGCAATTTTTAAAGAAGGGTGAGCTGAAAATGCCGAAATAATTGCATTTTTGGGTTCTCCTTCCAATCTTTTTTTAATTTGAATTACTGCATTAAGCCAATTACTTCCCCCGTCTGTTAGATGAACTGACTTTGTTGTGGGAACCGTATTTTTTATAGATCCAAATATTTTTGATTCAATAGGCAATCCCATCAGTAATCTATGCTCAGTATAGCCGGGTAAAATATCGTAATATATAGGATCATCTCTATACCATATTTTGTTAATTTCAAAAATTGGTTGTTTTCTTTTAAAATCATATGTTCTTAGCATTTCTACCATCCATTCTTCGGCAAATTTATCGTGAAGTATTTTACCCTCTAGCACTATTTCACTATGTTTTGGTACCATTAATTCTGAAAATTGGTTTTTTGCTAATTCCAAATTTCCATTTAATAAATAATTTGCTATTGAAATCTCATCAATACCGTGTGCAGCTTGATACGCTGCAGCTAAATTTACTGCAGGATGTACTCCTATTACCACATTTATTTTTAAATCTTCTTTGTATTCTTTAGATTGGACAAAACATTTATGAAGGTGCCTTCCTTCTACCATCCTAATTGCCATTTCTTTGTTATTTAATAGTAACATGCGATGTGTAGATGAATTTTGATTTTTTGTTTCTTCATCTTTTACATAAATTATGGATGACGTTATAAATGGGCCTGCATCTTTTTCAAAATGAGTTATGATGGGAAGATCAAATAAATTTTTAGAACTATTTTTATAAAATGGTGCATCCGATGATATTTTTATTGGGTAGTTTTCTTTATTTATGTTGGCAAAATTGGAAAAATCAATTTTGTCACTTCCATAATTTGTTTTAATACCATAGAAAAATCGATTCCTTGTTCCTAAAATATTTGAAACAACTTTGAACTTTGAATCCTCTACATTAGTAAATAGAATTGCTTCTTTTTTGTCAAGTTTGCCTACTATCGCTGCCAATTGAAATTTTTTATTTACTTTCTTGTCAATAATTAACAATTCATCTTTTTCTTCTAAAATGGATAAAAAATCTCTCAGATTGTAATCATTTGTATTTTTGTCATTGTTTTCAGCGAAAATCTTTCTTCTTTTATCGTTTGTTGTTCTTTCTTTATTGTTATTTATTTTGATATTCATCTTTTTTATCCTCTATTGTCTTTAATATTCTGTCATTAATTGTCTTCATATCGTCAAATTGTAATTTGTTTGTTGTAAAAAATGATATAATACAAATTCCATTTATCATCAATGAAATTCTTCTTGATAAAGTATCTATGAATAATTGATCATTTTTATCTTGTATTACTCTAGCTGTATTTGTTTGGTTGGTTGTTGCTAAAGATACAGAAATAGATCCAATTCTTAATTTCTCTTCTGAAATTGAAATAAAATATCCGTTATCAAATTTTAGTATATTGAAAAAAAATTTCCTTTTTGAACTATTTGAGATTATTTCAATTTGATTACTCATTGGTATATTTGATTTGATTAATTGGAATCTATATTAATATTGTTTTAAAAATCGTTTTTTAAATCTATATATATTTGCATTAAAAAAATCTTGTAATGAAATCTTTAAAAATAGATGATATTACGTATAAAAGATTAAACTCTTTATTAACAGATTTTGTAGATTTAAAAAAACAAGATCTAGATATGAATGATCTTTTAAATGAATTGATTGATAATTATCAAGAAGCAATGTGGGGCACAATAGGTGCAAATGCCGGGGGTGGTTAGTATGTCATTTTATCTTAAATTATTAAATAATATATAAAATACGCTTTTATTATATTAATATTGGTTGCTTATCTCTCATATTTCCGACATTCATTTAGGTTATGCTCAATTTAATTTGCAAGAACGTGAAGAAGATCTTTATGAGGTATTTGAAGAATCTATAGATAAATCTATTCATGAACATGTTGAAGCAATAATTTTTGCCGGAGATATTTTTCATAATCCAAAACCAAGTGGTGCTGCAATTATAAAATTAGCACGCGAATTAAAAAAATTAAAGGAAAAATCTATTCCAGTTTTTTTTATACTTGGAGAACATGACATAAGTAGAACTAATGATGTACCGCTTCTATTTTTATTTCATAATTTGGGATTGGCTAAAAGACTCAAACCAGACTCACCTGCTCAAATAAAAGATCTTTTAATATATGGTTTCAATAAGGAGAGGCGATCTAATATTGATAATGGATTACTTACACCATTTAAAAAATTAGAAAAAATTATAAAAACTGATGAAAATAAAAAGGTAAAAAAAATTCTCGTTCTCCATCAGGGATTGAGTGATTTTAATAAATTTGCCGGAGAGATTTTTGCAAGCGATTTACCTTTAGGGTTTAATTATTATGCAATGGGTCATTATCATGATCATATACAAAAAAATTTTCCAGAACTTGAAAATAGTTTGGTTGCTTATCCAGGATCACTTGATCTAGGTCATAACGAACCTATTTCGGAGGTGGAAAAAGGATTCTTTATGGTTGATCTTTCTAATAGTCCTGAAAATGTAACAACGCAATGGATTAAGATCGAAAAAAGAAGACTTCAAATAAGCCATTCACTAGATTATAATGAATTAGGTAATTATCTAAAATATCTTTTAGATCTTTCAAGGAAATATCAAAAAAAACCTATACTTGACCTAAAATTAAAAGGAGTAGAAATTGACCCTAAAATATTGTCTGGTGAATTATCTATATTAAATGATCACTTTTTATATTATACTTGGAATGTGTTTGATAAAGAATCAATATCTGGTTATTCTTATGATTATGCAAATGATTTTAAAATTGATAAAGAGCTTTCAAAATTGGTTCTAAATACACTCCAGTCTGAAAACTTGACAAATCTATCCTTAGATCTTATTCAGATGATAAATAATGAAGAACTCCCTACTGATACAAGTATTAATAAAAATAAAAGCAAGAAAATTGCTGATTATCTTTGGAAATATTATGAGAATAATAAAAAAAATTATCAAAATAAGGATAATGATACTTTGAATTGATAAAAAAATTAATATTAAACAACTTTTTATCACATAAGAATACTAAACTTGAATTTAATCCTGGTATAACTGTATTTGTCGGTCATAATGGATCGGGAAAATCCAGTATCATTGATTCAATCACATTTGCGTTATTTAACGAACACACTCGAAAATCTAATAAAAATTTAGTGACCAAGGGTATTGATCAAACATTATCTGATGAATCCGGTTCTTTTGTTATTATGGATTTTTCTGTTGGATCTATTGATTATAAAATTCAAAGACAAATCAATAATACAGGACATCTGGTATCTGTTAAATTAGATCAACTCAAACAAAATATTCTAAAGGATGGAGGTGAGAATAATAAACCTATTTATCGACCAGTAATTTCGGGGGAACGAAAACAACTTGGAGAGTCTGTTGTTAGCGAAATTGAAATGTTACTGGGAATAGATTACCAAAAATTACAAATTGCTAGTATCATTCAACAAGGTGAAATTAATAAAATAATTGATTCTCAACCAAAAGAGTTTAAAGAATTGTTAAATAACATGATGGGTTTAAACCGACTAGATATATCTTTTGCATATATGCATTCTACTATAGATGAATTTAGGAATTTATTAAGAGAAAAAACTGGAGGCTATGACGATAACAATATAAATATATTGATTACTAAAGCGGAAGAAAATAAACATAAAATTGTAAAATCCCGAATATCCCTTGATAGTATTTATGGTGATTTATCTAAGAGAATGAATGAGATAGTGGAGATAGAAAAAGAGATCGAAGATTTAGAGCCAAAGATATCTAGGCTGCAGGAAATGAAAACATTAGAAACTACATTATTTAAATATTTAAAAGAAAAATCACTTTCTTTAAAAATTGATATTGAAAAAATAAAAAAGATACTTTATGAAGTAAAAAATGCTTTTTTTATATTGAAAAATAAAGATGAAGTTTTTATAACTCTGCAAATGGTTCAATCTGAGAAAGAAGAATTAAATAAAAATATAAATAAATTGGAAGGAGAAATTGGAAAATTAAATGGTTTTACCGAATGTGCAAAAAAAATTCAAATAAAGGATGGAAAATGTCCTGTGTGTAATTCCAAAATAACTACGATAAATGATATGTTTGATAGTTCTCATATTAAAAAAGAATTAGATAAAAAACAAAAAGAAAAGACATCGAAAATATCTGAATCAATCAAGTTAAATGTAGAAGAACTCGATTTAAGAAAAAAAGAAAAAAATATATTTTCTGCAGAAAAGATATTGTCATCTTACGATATTTCTATCAATCATAATGTAGATGTTCTTGAAGAAAAACTCACATCTTTAAATTATGATTTTCAAATAATTTCCAAACTAAATTTTAATAATTTCGGGGATAATGACTTGTTGTTTTATAAAGTTGATGAATATTCTGCAAATTTGATCGATATTATAATAAATATGAAAAATGATCTTGTTGATCTAGATATAAACGTCATTAAACAAAAGAAAATTATCAAAAACAAATTATCCTCTGAATATATCGATATTCAAAATCAAAAAGCAATATTGGAAAAGACTATATCAGATTTAGGAATTGAGATTATTGAGTTTGATAAATTGATATCTGAATTATCTTCGGCCTCTAGTTTTATTTCTGACCTTGAAAAAATTAGATCAATGGTTTTCAATAGGGATGGCGTAGTAAGTTCTAGTTTAAGAACTTGGGCATTAAATTTGATATCTATCAAATCCTCTGATTATATTAATACTTTTAATGTTGGAATATCCAAAATATCTTTGATAGAAAAACCCCGAGAGATTAAGGTTCTGTGTTACGGTAAACGCGGAGAAATAGATATAATATCTTTAAGTGGAGGTGAAAAAGTAGCTGTATCTCTGGCACTAAGGATGGGAATTGCTTATTTAATGGGCTCTTCAAAAATCGATTTTATTGTATTGGATGAACCCACTTCTAATTTAGATGAAGAACGCAGGCGTTCCTTTGTAAAGATCATTTCTGATGTGTTTAGCAAAGGTGTTGGACCTTTATCTCAAATAATAATTATTACTCATGATGAGGAAATATTTGAAAATTCTGAAATAGAACAAATTTATAAATTTTCGATGAGTGACAAAGGATCTATTGTAACTCCTGTTTAAAAAAAGATTTTCTTAATTTTCTTTCTTTCTTTCTTTAATTTAGAAAAGTTTAATATTTGTTTTATATATAAAATATGTGATAAAAATATATGCGGCTATCTCGTTTACCTAGGGAAGCAAGAAGAACTAGAAAGCCAAAACAGCCAAATTGGGTAAAATATCCTAAAAAGTCATTTTGGATTCAATGCACTTATAATAAATGCAATCATTGTTGGCAATATTCTGGAGGTAAGAACTGGGCAGAATGTCCTATTTGCCATTCAAGTAGCAAGGTATCTGTTGCAAGGAAATCTTATACTTTTAGCAAGGTATCTGTTGCAAGGAAATCTTATACTCTCAATAATGATTCTGATGATAAATTCGTAATGGATTAATTATTGGCTATTGAATGATTATTTATTACTTATAAAATACTCATTCTCTTCTTCAGCTAATATCAATTCTATGGTATTGTTGTTATTTTGATTGTTATCATTATTATAATTTAGTTTATCTAAATCATTGAAAATAATTAATGTTTTATTGATGTTATATTTTTTTGGAATGGTCTGAAGAAAGAAATTTAATGTATACAAGTCTTGAAATTCTTCTTCAATTAATTCTTTTAAATCTTTGTCATATAGTTTTAGGTTTATCTGTTTTTTTTTACTTTTTGTTATTAAAGCAATACTCATTAGTTGAAAAAATAGTAAATATTCAATTTATGTTTTTAAAAATATGTATTTAATCTATGTATTCTTCTCTGATGTATAATTGACTATCTTCTATAGATAATTCTTTGTTTATTGAATTGTTTTTCCACTCTTTGACAGGCTCAGGATCCTTTCCCATTGTTCTTTCTTTAATCTCGTCTATTTTTATAAATGAAGGTAAATTTACCCATTGGCCTACAAAAAGAGCTTCCCCTGGGTTTAGTGAAGGTAGTTGTTCTATAATTTTTCCATTAATAGCTTCGCTAGCTGAACCTATCTGTGATTGATCCTCCTGCTGAACTATTTTCATTATTGATAAAGAACCCATTTGACTTAAAACATTGGGATCTAATGATCTGGGTCTTTGAGACACTATTATAAGACCTACGCCAAATTTTCTGCCTTCTCTGGCTACTTTTGATGCAATGTACTTTGTATCTGTATTTTCATTTTTTGGAATAAATACATGAGCTTCTTCTATTACTACAATAACTGGACTATGAAATAAAATTTGATTTTCTGAGTTATTTCTTGACTTTAAACTCTGACTTTTCGATAACTTTCTTTGATATAGTATTGATTCTAAATAAAAAGCAATTGCAACATTAGCTTGTTTTTCTGTAAATTCAATCAAATTAATAACATTTACTTTACCTTCTCTAATTTGTAAGACCGGATCTGAGGAATTAGGAATTAAAATGCTATCAAATCTTCTCCTTGCTTCTTTTATTTTATCTAATACTCTTTCAGCAGAAGTTGTAAATCTTTTTTCTTTAAAACCTATATCTTTAATATTATTTTCTAAAAAGTCCCAAAAATTGTCTTCTGTTTTTTTCTTTAAATCATCATTGTCAAATGCTTTTAATAATATTGTATTTTGAATATCTGCATTATCTCTTACTTCGATAACTTCTGCAAACTTTTCTGCAGTAAGTAGCCTTGGATTTATTTGGGCTTGGACAAAATTAATGTTTTCACCTTCCAAAAAGCGATATTCGTCATGATAGTCAAAGATTACCATTGTTCCTGGAATTTCGGATATTGATTTAGCTATTATACTGACTAAATTGCTTTTCCCCATACCTGTCATCGCTAAAATTCCTAGATGCCTTGTTGTAAGTTTATTTATGTTTATCTTGGCATTTACTTGGCTATTTCGTAACAATGTTCCTATTTTTAACCATGATTCATCTTCGGGATTAAATATTTCTTTAAGATCGTTTTCATTTGCTTTATACACTTCGGTTCCTGGTAGCGGCGGTATTTCGGGTAATATTACTTTGGACTGTTTTAATAAATTCAGTAAACCTAAAATTTTAACATTTATTTTAAAACTTTTATCTCTTTTATTTATTTCAGCAACAATTTTACTTTCTAAAGCTTCTTGATAGTTTGAAATATCATCTAATGCATCGCTTTTAATAAAGCATGATTCTACCACACCTAATATTTTCTTCTTATCGTTATTTGTAATTATTATATATTCTCCAAGACCTATTGCTTCTTTCCCTTCAAAAATAACGTACCCTGAATTTGTAACTCCAATAACTATTCCTAAAAGATCTTTATTAATTGATAACTGTGATATCTGTGATGAAGGATCGGAACTTTCTAACATGATATTTGGTGTTGTATTTGTGTTCTATTATATTTTATTGTCATTTTTTCTTGCTCGAGTTAAAGTTATAAAAAGTAAGGATACTTTCAAATTTATATATTCTATATATTTACTTTAGACTAATAATCGGTTATGTGTTTTAGAGGTCTCTTAATAATAATCCTGATTTATCTTCTTTAGTTTAACTTATATATTGCTTCTTTTATTTTTTGATCTTTTGTAATGAATAATGTTTTTATATAAGGGTATAAAATGTTTGGTGTTGTATTTGTTTTTTTAACTAGGTTAAATAGTTCCTTATTTTTTTTAGATTTGCTCGATTATTTTTTTAACTTATCTCTTAATATATATAGTTTTTATTACTTTGTCCAATTAGTGTTGTTGTAATCAAATCGTGTTGGTTTTAGATATTTTAAAAGAATGTGCAAATAGTGTTTATAAAAATACTAAAGATATTATAGGAACTTTTGAAGGACAACAAAAATTTAATGTAGGTGCAGGAGGTGATATTTCAACTAAAATAGATCTAGTTGCAGAAAAATCTGTTTTTGATACTTTAAAGAGAAATCAGTTTATCCCTGATATTGTTGGAGAAGAATGTGGTTTCGTAAAAGGCAATGACTCTGGTTTGATTGTGATGGATGGAATAGATGGAACTACTAATGCTAATTGTGGCCTTCCTTTTTATTGCTGTTCAATAGCTTATTCTTCTAATAATAAACTACAATCTATTACTGATGCAGTAGTTTTTAATCTTTTATCTGGGGATCTTTATTATGCATCTAAAAATAAAGGTTCATTTGCTAATGAAAAAAAATTAGATTTAACAAAAAAAAACATGAAACCTACAAAAGATATGGTCATAGGATTAAATATTTCAGGTCTATCCGAAAATCTTTTCGTTTCAATTTCAAAATTAGTATCTTCTGTTAATCATGTTAGGCATTTAGGTGCCAATGCACTAGAGGTATGTTACTTTGCACAAGGTTCAATAGATGCATATATCGATCTTAGAAACAAAATTAGAGCTATTGACATGGCTGCATGTTATTTAATTGCAAAAGAAGCAGGTGGATTTATTTTTGATATGGTTGGAAATGATTTAAACTGTGATCTTGCGGTAGATTCGAGGATGTCTTTTGTTGCTGTTTCAAATTATGAAATGTTTAGTTGGATATCTACTTTAATTAGATGAGGGCGGGTCATTATTCATTTGAGTAATTTAAGTACCATTTCTAAACTCGATTAACTTCCTATCATGTACTTGATCATCCTTGGACTGTCCTTTTGTATCTTGCAGTTGTAATAAACAAGCATCTGATAGAGAGTAATACTGACAGAAGTATGATACTGCATACATTACCATATCCTCTAACAGGTAGTGGGTCTAGCCTAAAGATGGCTTTAATATGTTCTATCAGTAATCTATGGATATACTTCTCTTTGAATAGACACCTGCCCTAGAACCGATTCATAGAAATCAAAAGATCTAGTCTTTCTTGCGGTGTATTTCTGTATCTGCGAACTGGACATACAAGCTGAAATCCCATATCCATGCTTAAATCATACAAGTTCTGGTCATTATCGTATCCAGGGTCTGCAATCATATAGAGTGTGTTTTCTTTAATGTTGTAGATGGTAAACTACTGGATGTCAACACATCATAGACCTGATTATCCTGTACATTGGCGGTTGTAACATCAGCAGCTGATAAAGGTACAACTACAGACGAAGAGTTAGTACTTGATACCATATGTAGTTTATATCCAAATATCC
>JBDUES010000237.1:0-3388 GCA_040297625.1 Candidatus Nitrosocosmicus sp.
ATAGCATTGTAAGCTATGGACAAAGATGGATTGTTGAAACCGTGTTTTCTGCTATAAAAAGAATGTTTGGCGAATATGTTTATTCGGTTAGACTGAAAAACATAATACAGGAAATGATGGTGAAAGCCTCATTGTATAACAAGATGATATCTATTTAGACAAAATATGTTATAGGATTATAGAATTTTAATAATCATGCAACAAAGCACTTGAAAATCATAATTTATTATAATTCAAAATTTCTTTGACTTTAAATAATAAAATATATTTAATAAAATTAATAATCTATATAATGAAACTTTTAAATTAAAAAGTATGGAATATATATGTATTATTCACAAGTTTAAATATAATTTTATTGGATAGTTCAATCGATATATTCATTTCTTTTTGAGTTTGTATTGTTACTGCAATTGAATAGACGCGACAGTCAACTCTAATATTTGAGGATGGGGTATAACTGCCAATGGAATATTATCTACTACCCATTGAAGAAAAAGAAGCAGGCAGAGTCGAAGACGCCTTAAAAAAAATTAATTATGATCTAGATGATAGAGCTTCTACTTGGAATCAAAAAGACATTGATGAAATTGTAAATACTATGACAAAAGAAAATGCACCGAAACTTATTGTAGAGTTTTTACCCGATGAAATAGGTGATAAATTTGCTAATTTATTTGGATTTAAACATTAATTAATCAACATAACACAAAGTGAAAATCCAGTATCGAATGGTTTATGAAAACACAAAAATCAGGTGAGTTATGATAATCCAATTAAACAAAGGGGTCCTACTACTATATGTTATTTCATTCTCTATTCATATAATCGGTCGGATATCTAAAAATTCATCATTATTCTGTTAATATGCTGATACTTTTTTTCTTCCGGTTTATGCTTGGACATATAGCCCGAGCACTCCATCTATGATATTTTTTATAACTAATAAATATGTTAAAAACTATCTATTTAGCTGAAAAAGTATTGAATTTCAAAACAAAAATGATCATTTCACTTGGTGTAATAATGACAGCAAGCACAATTAATTCAATAATACCTTATTTTCAAGATGTAAGTGCTTTTTCTTTAACTGGAACCTTCGATAAATTATTTGGAGGTCTATTTCAAAAACACTTAACCACCCAGAACACTACACAATCATCAACACCATCAAGTAAAAAAATACCATCTGAATGTCATATAGTAAACGAACTGCCCGATCCAAAATGCACATCAGGATCTATAAATCCATCTGTAACCTCGGACAACATAAAAAATACACTTTGTGTTTCTGGATTCACCAAAACGATAAGACCGCCAGTGAGCTATACATCTCCATTAAAAACAAAGCTCATGCATTCATATGGATTTACAGATTCTCGTTCAAATTACGAACTTGACCATTTGATACCCCTCGAAATTGGTGGAAATCCTTATGATGTCACAAATCTTTGGCCTGAACCAGGGTATGGACAATATAATTTTCATATAAAGGATAGATTTGAAAATTATCTTCATAATGCAGTGTGTACTGGTTCTATGAGCTTAGATGAGGCCCAAAAAGAGATTGCAACTGACTGGATAGCAAACTGGAAAAAAGATGGACAACCTTAGAGGTAATTTTTTTAATTTTTTTATATTCCCCCTATTTTTGATGTTTTATCATAACTGTTTTTCATTTTAATACATATTAACAAGCATATTAATTCATCAATCTATTGATATCCAATCCCAAGGCCACTGAATGCAGTAGATCAAGAATACCAAATACCATGATCCATTTTTAATCAAAGTAAAATAAATTAATTAATTGAAATATAATCCCCCACATTCTAAAAGTATTGGTTCAAATCCCAAGTTGTCAACAAAGAGAATGATAATAAAAAACTAGATACAATAATAATTACGGGGATATTTGTCATATTAGGTCATTGGTTTAAATCATACCCATTGATTAAAAAATCTATTCCTTTAAAAAAGAATATTACTAATTTTTTAAGAGTATATTAAATGTTAATAATCAAAAAATTAATTTAATTGAAATATAATTGATTTCTTAAACAAAAATAACAAGATATATTTTACTTTAATTAATATTGATTTAACAATTCAATTTCCAGTTGAAATACATTTAAGGTATCATCATTAATCATATAAAATTCTACAATTTCAATAGAGGAGTTATGACCATGTTTCAGAAAAAATTCTACAGATTCATTTACGAGTATTTTAGCACATTTATTTTTAGGAAAACCAAAAATTCCAGAACTTATTGCAGGAATAGAAATACTTTGGAAACTTTTTTGAGTTGCAAGTTCAAGAATACCATTATTTGCCTTAACTAACTTTTCATCCTCATTACCTTCACCCATCCTAGGCCCAACTGTATGAATAATGGCCCTACAAGGTAATTTCCCAGCGGAAGTTATTATAGATGATCCTACAGAAACAAAACCTATCTTGTTACTCTCTTCCTGTATTATTTTTCCCCCTTTTTTCACAATAGCAGCTGCAACTCCGCCTCCATGGTTAAGACAAGAATTGGCAGCATTAACTATAACATCTACCTTTCTTTCAGTAATATCGCCCTTTACTAATCTAATAATTATGTCATTCTTTAATTTTCTCTCGATGACTGTATCTTCAATCATGTTGGTTTTAACTGGTAGTTATCTATCACAATCCTTTAATTAATAAATTATGTCAACCCGTTTTCTATTGCAGAAAAGACAAGAATATAGGTATTCATATTCTTTCAATAAATTAGATTTATCTAGAGAAGATTTTTTTTTATTAGATAACAAAAAACAGTTACATATTTAGATTCAAAACTAGAATAATAGATATGAAATAAAACGGTATAGTTCAAATACAAAATTGGTACTGGTAAAGCAATTTTATGCTTGAATTTTCCATTGATAGATACTGTTACCTTGAACCTATTTCCAAGAAAACCGATGATGATGATATTAGAAGTCCTATTAAATAATAGATAGTTAGATATTACAGACAACTCTAAAATCTGATTAATCCATAATGAATACCGTCACTCGATAGTCGGCATATAGAGGAGGGATGGCATACATACATATCAAATATTATCGAGAGCAAAACATAGCTAATTTATATACTTAATGTAATTTGTTACAGGAATATCCATTATAATCAAATAACTGAAGATATCATTCATAATAGAAGAAAAGTGACAATTTATAGCCTGTTGTTTGTGGCATCTTGCAATATGTCAAAAATATTATCAACAAGTGCTTTGTTGCATGATTCCCCTTTCCCAAATACATTTAGCTAACATCAACCAACAAATCATATGAACTGGCCTGTTTACAACCAATCTCTAGTTAGAAGAGGTGAAATCTTGCTAGGATTTGAT
>JBDUES010000238.1:0-7987 GCA_040297625.1 Candidatus Nitrosocosmicus sp.
CATTTCAAGTCAAAGAAGGTAGTGGCATATTTTGAACAAAACAAAGATACTCTTATTCCGGTAAATCTTCCAACTACAGCATCACCGGAGTTTATGGTGATGGAAGAAGTATGGAATATAGCCAAACATGATCTACTTGTTTATCCTGAAATATTATACATCATTTGCAGATTTTAAGGAAAAGATATCTAGATATTTCAGAACAAAAAGATTCAGTCTTAATCCGAGAAACTATTTGTTATGAGGTATTAGATAATATATGCTAATTTGTATATACGAAAGGCAAATATCTTTTTAGACAGCCTAATGTGTTGAATCGAAATACTTTCCTTAACTATTTGAAACAAGTGAAAAAAAGATTGGAAAAGGTTATCTTAGTTAAAGATAGAGTACGACGACAACACCTTTCAAAGTGCAAAAATATTTGAAAGAGAACAATGAAACCACAAGAGAAAACTACCTTTCAAAGATTTCACCTGAATTTAATTCTGTTGAAGATATTTGAGAGACAGGGTAAATATCATCTAATAGTATCAAAATACTATCCTAGATTTGCTGATCTGAAACTATCAATTTCTAAATACCATCGGACAAGACGATTTAACCTAGATATAATAAAATATCTGTTGAGAGAATGGAATTAGCTAATTTAAGTAAAATATATAGTATACTTTTATAGATGAAACATATTGCTTATCTGCTGTCAATTATATTACCTATTATTATATTTTACTTCTGAAAAATTGATATTATATATACTAAATTAAGGATCTATCTCTAAATACGACCATTTGATATTCTTCTTTGATATTATTTAATTTATTATGGTTAACGTATAGATCCAAATAAGAGGGAAAAAGTAACAGATATATCACATCTAATATTATAGTAGAATAACTAATATTGTACTGGATTTCAAATAAACTGTGTGTATATTAGTTTTAAAAAACTTTTTATATTTATTGTATTTTTTATTTTTTTAACAGGTTATTTACAATCACAAAAAACTTTTTCTTTAAATTTTGTTCCTTCTAACGAGACTAATAGCACCATATTGCCAGGCTATATCGGATGTTTCATTGAATACAAAACTAGTCATTGTGATGATTGTCCACCAAGCTGTCTTTCAGATAATTCTACAAATATTATAATTGAAAATAAAAAATTATCAATAAATATTGATCAGGTTTTCGAAAAGTCATTAAGGCAAATATCAACAGTAAAGTCGGGGTTGAATAAAAATGATACCTATATTGCAAGTTTATACTTACGAAGTTTACTTTTAAAAAATCAAATAAAAATATCTGAATTAAATTTAATTAATGGAATAATAAAAAATATTCAAACTGCTGATTCAATTGTCTCATTGGGAAAGAACGTGCAAGGAAAATTAAAGATATTAACGTCTGATAAAAACAGCAATCCTATTGCCATTTCAATAGTAAACATTACCTCTAAAAGTATTGACTTATTAATTAATTCAGATAACATTATGTATACAATTAATGGAAATCCAAATCTAGTGCATGATTTCATAGAACAAAAAAAATGGATAATGAAAATTATTGCTAATACTATTATAGGATGCGAGATATCAGGGATATCCGGGTGTTTGGCAGCATCAATTTTTACAACAGGAATTTCTTAAATAATAATACTTTATTTTTATATTATTGGGATAAATCATTAATTGGAATTGAAATGTGAAATACCTTTTCTGCTTTTATTTTTAATATCAATCTAATTTCATCCTGATTTCGAAAGGGATATTTTTCAAGATTAAGATATTTCTTAGCCAGTTTGTCAATATGTATATCAGCTCCTTCGGTAGTTTGCTGAACAATTGTACCCCTAATTGTTGCCATTTCATAAGGATTATTCATATCAAAAACAGAAAGAGCGACTTTATTATTATTTTGAATATTCCTTTCTTTAATTCGTCCTTTGGCAGTATTAATCAATACCAAATTACCATCATAATCAACCCACACAGGAGAAACTTGAGGAGAACCATCCGGATTCGTAGTTGCAAATGATGCAAAATTTTTTTCATTCAAAAGTCTAGCAATTTTAGGCGTAACCAGCGGCATTAAATAGTATAAAGTAAAAGAAGTTAAAAGGTTTTCATTTTTTTATAAAACATGTTATTATTCATGAATTAAATTGTATTTTATTACATCATCGTATTGTATTATTTTTATAAATGCTTTGTTGCATGATTCCGTAAATCGTTTTTTGTTAACGTTTTGGTATTAATGAGAGGATGTAAATAGTCATACCTGAATATGATTTGCTTAAAATATAAAATAATTTTAACTGTTTTTCGAATCATGCAACAAAGCATTTATAATCAAAAAATATCTACATATATAAATAAAAGCAATTAAAATGTAAAAGAATAAAATAATCACATTAGTTTTAATAATAGTTTTACTATATATTATATTAGAGAAATTAATGAGTACCGTAATTATATTATTTTTAGTAGTAGTAATCGTACTTGCAATAATAGGAATGGGATGGTCAAATTTTTTATCCAGTGTTTTTAATGGATTTGAGAAGGTTAAAAACTCACCACTTATTAAAAACCTTACAGAAACATCTAAAACACAAGTAAATAAAATTGTTAATAGTAATGGGTAATGAGAACATATAAATTCATTTTAATATAAAAAACATTAAGTTATCAGTCTTTTGACATTTTTTAGGTTAAAAAAATCAATAAAGATTGAGGATATACCATAACTAACCCATATCATCTTTTATATTAAAAAGTCTATTAAGGACATGTACCGATTTGATTCCATTTTTTGTTATCGTATAATTTCAGTAAACTAATCCGCATCTTTTTGAAAATTCCGGACTGAACCCATTCCTTAAGAAATCATCTATGGCTTGTAGAGCCAGAACCATATTCACAAGGTAGCATTTTCCACCGACATCCGATTCTGAGGATATACATGATACCATCCAGTACCTGTCTATAAGGAACTATTGGACGACCTATAGTATTA
The DNA here is from genome assembly GCA_040297625.1 of Candidatus Nitrosocosmicus sp. Classification (GTDB taxonomy): domain Archaea; phylum Thermoproteota; class Nitrososphaeria; order Nitrososphaerales; family Nitrososphaeraceae; genus Nitrosocosmicus. The sequence continues at coordinate 3,015 of JBDUES010000238.1, forward strand.
TTAGGTTTTTCCTTTAGTAATATAATAATAATAGCATTCCATAAATTATCCGAAATCTTTGTGATATACCATTTAGTATAAGTAGACAAACTATGTATTTCTAAAATATAAAGAAAAAGTTTCGATAAGGTTTGAACACATAAGCTAAATGGTATAGTATGTTTATCCTTTTTCTGCTTCTGCTGCTGATGGGTACAGAACACATTTGAATAGTAATGAAAATATCTATATTTCTATCGATTGTTGGAATAGGCTCAATAAAATTATTTCTATCCTTAAATTTTAGTAACATGATAGGTCTTATGATTTATTAACATGATAAATAAAATACCAATATAGATTAGATCTTTATCAATATTTAATAGGATAAAAGACCTATAGTCTAATAAAAATGACTATAATACAGCAATGCGTAGAATGTAATAAAATTGGCAAGAATAGTTATTGCATTAATTGCATAAAATCAATTGATTATTTTAATGTTATTAGATATAATAATAATAATAATAATCGATTTGCTGATGGAGAAGCAATAGGCAAAATAAAAGCTTACACGTGGCATGATGCAATAGAATTTATCAAGAACAACTTTTACCATGATCAAAATAATTTAGACATAAATTGTGAAAAAGAATTTGCATTTGTAGAACAAAAACCTAACCTTATTTCTAAAAATAATGGAAATAAAAAGGAAGAAGATTTTTTATCATATAAAATATATTTAAATAAAGACGGAAAAAATGAATTGAATCTATCTCCTTTGAGTGGAAAAAATATTTGGGATGCCACTATTATAAATAATACTTAAAACAATAACACACCATGAAATTAAATTTGTTTTGTTTTCTTTAATTAGAATAATGAAAAACAAGTCGGTATATCAACAATTAGATTAAAATCTAAAGTTTTTCTTAATTACAATTATAACAAAATATTTTTTTATTTTAAGGTATAAAATATAATTTTATCTAAAATATGAATAAATTGTTACTAAAAAATTATCATACTAATAACCATATCAATCAATTAAAAGATGGAAAAATTTTTGTCTATCTATCAGATCTATTATAATTAGAAATGTTTTTCCCTATCCACTATTAATGCTGTATCTATTATCTAAAATTGATTTTTTATTCCATAGTTTATCAGTCCTGATACAATGTCGGATATTTTGTTGTACTTTTCTATCTTGTTTCCTAAAAGTATCAGGTATTATATACCATATACTTTTTCAATCTACAAATTATGGTGTATGCTCTATCACTATCCTCTTTTTAGAATGACTTTTGTTATACTCTTTTTCTTCTTGTGATAATTCCTGATTTCTTTTCTTTTTATATGACAGAAAGGATTTTTGTTCCGGAAAATCTTTTTCTATGCCGATATCCAAGGTCAAACACATTTACCACAACTTGTTTGGGAATTACAGGATGATTCGTTTTATAAACGTCAAAATCATCATACCTGCGTCATTTCCTATGGATAATTTATGAATGGTGAGACTGGACTGGTTGTTAACCACAAGTTGATTCTTGATCGTATGTTTTTTCTTCTTTCCTACAGAATAGTACATCTTCTTTCTGCTCTTATCGGCAGGCTCAAGTATTACCTACTGTTCTATGTACAAATCTATGTAAGCAATAAAGCCGGGATACATTTTTTCAACTTCATCTGCAGGTGTTCTGAACCTTATTGATATTTTGTATATTTTTGAGCTACTGGAACACATTTTCTTTTCAGTGGTTCAATCTTTTGTATATCTCTGTAGATGTTGCGCTGATCTATGTCAAATAGAAACTTGTTAAAGTGTAAGTGATGTAAAGACGATAGTAAACAAGTAACATTAAAAATCTGTCTTTTATGTCTAGTTTGAAAGGTCTTCCAGCATTTATGTATCGTTTTCTATTCTTCCTTTTTGATAAACGCTTTGTTTCGTGTTTCGTGATTGTCAATCTTTTTGTTATTTCTTTATCGTAAATGTCATCAAATTCTTCTACTGTAAGACCAGTGAATAATTTGATAAGCAACGGTTTTTTGGATAATCTATCATAGGAAAGCAAAGAAAGAACAGATTAAGGAAGAAAGAATGATCATAAATCTGTTTATTCTAATTATGCAAGAGATCTAATATCATTATGATAGATCTAAAATCTCATTTAAGGAAAGGATCTAATAGAATGACTAGACGAATTTACGTTATGAGGTATACAATAGTCCTAAAATAATTACAAGTGCCACGGTAATGCTTTTTTGACAATTTTCTCCGGTAAAGATTTACTCCATTTCTTTAACAATTCAAGATCTTTGTTTTTATCTCGAAGTTCATCAGGTAAAATTATTGGAATTTCTTCAACTATAGGATAAAACCTAAAACAACTATTACAAAATAGTATTCCTTCTTCAATAACAAGATCATGATAAGAATGGTCGTTTGAAGTAATCTCATTTTTATTTTTTTCGCCCCCTTTTGCAACATCAGATATAGAAATAGGATTGATATCAGAGATTTGTCGATTATTTTTAATAGACTCTTCTAGTTTTAAATTTTCAGATTTTGGCTCTATTCTTGTTTTCATTTCTGGTCTTCCCATATTCCTTATAGTAAATTCAAATAATTCCAATTCGGATTCTTTATCAAAAGGACATACAAGGATATCTAGCATTCTTCGAATCATGTAATTCACACATTAATATTGGATATCCCGATGAACATCGTGGTTTTTTATAGATATGTACAACTCTTGAGATTTTGTATTTATAACACTATATTTATGATTTATTAAAATTGTGTTCACTTTATTTAGTAAAACGTTAAGGAAAGAAAAAGAATTTGTTTTTGATATAATACACTTTAAAATTTTGTTTTTAATTTTAGCCATTAAAAAAATATAAATATAATTCTTCGTTCTCGGATTATTTCCAATATTGACAGTATGATCCATAAGAGTAAAAGAACTAACCATGGCATTCATATTACTATTACCTATATGTATATTATCATTCATTTCAAATTTTTAAATGAAATATATGTAAATAAGATTCCCCATGACGCTGCAAAATTATAATGTGACTTTTATACATATTGAAATTTGTAATTTTTCTGACTATGTTGAAAATAATCGTCAAAGTTTTCCGTTCTATTTTTTTACATACTGGGTAGTTTTTTCAATAATGCATTTCTCAATCTTATATCTACAAAAAATGCATATGATAATCTATTTTAAAATTCTACGAGATTGTGGCAATAGTTTACTAGTCTAGATATATACAAACCCACGATAAAACATAAAAGATATAATTGTAAAATTTATAAAGATAATAGATATGCATAATTAAATTATTTATGGATAATTAGTTATACAACAAATCAACGTTTTGATTCGATGTTTTCAATATACTTTTTACCAAACGTCAAATCTTCCTGATAATCTCCATTAGAAATAATGGGTTCGTAACTTAAGGTGTCATAATAAGATATATTTTTCAAAGTCGATATGATGTTATCAAAATCTATATGACCAAATCCCCGACATTTTTCTATTATTATTTGCAAAATGTAAGTGATGGAACAAGCCTTTTGACTTTATAATAGTATGTCTAAAAGAGTCTTCTTCAATATTCATATGAAAGGTATCTAATATAATTCCTAGATTTACGCAATTATTTACTACAAATAATTACACTTCCACATTTGCACAAAAAGGAGTGGAATAACGATTTAAAGGTTCCAAAAATAACTTAATACCTCAATTTATCAGTGTAATGTATTTATTTGTAACCATTATTCAATTTTCTTTCTTAGGCGTATTATTATTTATAATATCCAATAACAGCATTTACTGCCGTGATTACTTTAATTTCTGTATAAATAGTAGAATACCCTGTGTTTTGGTTCATGTAATCAGTTCAGTAGTAGCGACCGTTGTTATGGGTGCTATGAGTTTCAAATTCTTTTCATGGTATATTTCTAATCCTACTAGAAGTTTCATAGTTTTGTTTTATGGTTTAGCATCTGCAATGCTGGCAATAACAATAGCAGGTGATATTTTTGATAAAGTTTTGCTATTAAAAGTGGTGGAGGAAAAAACACCTGCAGGTACCATTCCTACCGCACCTTTTCTATACAAACATTTTGAAAAATATCATGGTGATATTCAGGTCAAAATGGTGAATCCGAGTAATACCATGCTTGTTGTTTTGCCGAATTCTTTTAAATATCTGTTCACTCAGGTCATCTATTGGACTGCAGATGATCCATCTTGTTAACTTGGTCAGGAACAGCCATGCTTTTATATTATTATTTTAAAAGAATAGGGAAAGCAAATATCCAATTTTGGATTATATACCAAATAGCATAATTAAACAAACAATTATTTTTGATCTAACGATCTTTTAATAAATGCTTATAGCTAGGCTGAATGTATTATCATCTTATATTCCTTGACACTTACCAAAGAATCCTTTGAAAAGATCTACAGAATTGAACAGAATGTAAAAGCAAAGGAAAGAATGCTATACTGTCTAACATAAATTCGTGAAGTCATTCTATTAGATCCATCACTTAATGAGATTGTATGTATAGCATAAGGAAATTACCCGTGATATGTGCTCACATATTGATAGATTTTGTAGAAATGCTTTGACATCTTACAAACTTGACTTACTGGTTAATATAAACAGTATGAAATTATGTTAGTTAGTATACTTGTTCTCAACGTTGTATATCATGGTATTATTGCCGTACATAGGTAGCCAGAGATCACAGAAATAAGGCTTGGACCTAAAATGGCTAAAAAGATATGATGAAGAAGGTTTAGAAGGGTTAAAAAATAGACCTAAAAGCAGCAGACCATCAGAGTTATCTGAAGAAGTTATTTGCAGGATAAAAACAATATTAAAGGAAAGCAATCAGGGATGGACCACAAAGCAGGTTAAAGAGATAATAATAGAGAAAAGCGGAATAAAATACCATT
>JBDUES010000239.1:0-4773 GCA_040297625.1 Candidatus Nitrosocosmicus sp.
ATAGTTTTGGATGGTTTCTCTTTAGGTAAAATATTCCTAATCTCATCCCATAATTCATCTGAAAATCTTACAATGGTACCACTATCGTTTTTCTTATTATCCTTATGTTGATTATGGAGATGAGTCATAATATTAATAGCACTTATAGCAAGCTATAATTCTATCGATTTTTGGGATAGGCTCTAAGTACATATACTCGTCTTTTACAAGAATCTACTAATGAGATATTACTAATCTATCCTACTTCAAATTCAATTCAACTTCAACTCAATATGGGAATACTTCGATCATTACAAAATAAAAAAAATCAACACAGTGCTATTCAGATTAGAATTCTTTCTCCTTTTCTACCATCATCACCATCATCAAGCGGGTCGTTAAAAGAAAGAATATTCAAAGAATTGGAATTAACTAATTCTGGTATAAATAAAAACAATATTTCCATTAGGACTATAGAACCATCTTTATCGACCAAATCAATTATCCTTGTTGTAGATAGAAAAGAATCTTTAGTTATTGAGGAAAAAAATGAATTAAAAGATACTTTTATAGATTCTATTGGTTTTGGTACATATTCCAATAGTTCTGCAACGGTTCTTTCTTATGTTTCCATATTTGAAAGTTTTTGGTCTCAGTCAGAATTAATAGAGAAATTTAAGATATCGGAAGAACTACAAAAGCAGTTTATCAGCATTGCAGCGCATGAACTGCGAAATCCGATTCAACCAATAATTGGTTTAACTGAGATTCTTAGAAAAAAAACAGATGATAAAGAGCAACAAGAATTGCAAGATGTTGTAATTAAAAATGCAAAAAAATTAAAACAACTTACAGAAGATGTTTTAGACGTTACAAGAATCGAAAGTCAATCTTTACAATTACATAAAGAAAAATTTGATCTAAATGTAATGACACAAAGTATCATTTCGGAATTTATAAATCAGATTAAAAAAAGAAAACAACGACCACAACAGTCTAAAGATACTCCAGATATAGAATTAGTATCTAAAAAGGATATCTTTATAGATGCAGATAAAAGCAGGATTAGTCAAGTAATTTCAAATCTTTTGAATAATGCCATTAAATTCACAGAAGAAGACGAAGAAGGGGGTGGGCAAATAACTATCACAATAGATAAGAAAAATTATGATCATGTAGTCTTCAGTATTAAAGATACATCTAAAGGAATAGACTCTGAAATACTACCAAGACTATTTACAAAATTTGCTACCAAATCAAAAACCGGTGGCACTGGATTAGGGCTGTTCATATCAAAAAGTATTGTGGAATCTCATGGTGGAACGATTTGGGCTGAAAACAATAAAGGTGAAAAAGGTGCAATTTTTTCATTTAGCTTACCACTTATTAATCGCAATTGATTTTATAATATATTTCATGTACAAATGGAAACAATAAAGGGAAGGATGTTGGTGCTTCAATACCTAAAGGTTGTAATATTTATATTTTGAAGAGAAAAGTCAATAATCAATAATTTTGGGAAACTTTAACGTGATGTTAAATAAATGGATGGACATCTCTACCTACTATAATAGTAGTATAAAATATGGATTTAAGAGTTCATCAAGGAACCTGGCAAAATTAGTTGATCAAAAGTATGGAAAAGTTATTGATATCCCTCAGATATTAATTAGATAAGCATAATTGAAACAATTTTTATAAAATTATGATTTATTTTAGTTTTGATTTTTAACAACAAAATAAATTTGATAGTTCCAGTATCAAATTAAATTATGGATCTCTTCTAATATGATTATTTCGTCCTGATAGAATTAGAAATCGAGGTCTATCTACAAACTCTTGTCTCATAATATACCTTTTTAAATATTCGATTGCATAAAAGGCATTCATTACCCTAGATCTGGCAACATATAATATCATTTTGTTTCTAAAATATAATTTATTATAATGAGCAAGATAATTATGAACAACTTTATCAGGATCTGGCTTTTTCAACGCTTCAATGATTATAGTAGACAGAATTGCGTCAATATTTTTATAAGGGTGAATTAAATACGGCGCCTCAACAAATAACTTTTCTAATTTTTCAAATGGAGTTATTATTTTTTCCAATTTGTTATAAAGGAGATTTTCTTTCTCGTCTTCATTCATTAATATAACAGATTTACTTGATTTTTTTTGATGAAGGTTATTAAATAATTTAAAAGTGGAATAAGAAGGAGAGTACATATTATTTTCAAGGTTATGGCCAAATTCTTTAAACTTTGAAATGGTAGAACCAGGGTGTTTTATTTTGGATTGTTTATTGGGAGTAATCATTCTATTTAAGGGATAACTGATAAAAGCTGAGTCTTTATGTACAGTATCGTTATATCTTTGTGCATTGTATTTTCTAGAAAACTTTTTTGAGCATGTTAAACATTTGTATTTTGATTTATTCATAACTTTAATAGATCATAAAGAGTTTATAAATCTCGAACTTTTTTTTACCATTTTTAGGTCTAGTTATCATTTACGGTTTTATTCTATAAATGAATTTGATAAATTAATTCTATAAAGAGGATATCATATTGGAAAAAATTCAACTCATACTGTATTACAAATTCAAATAGTCTAATAATTCCAGAATTAAAGTTTATTTTTTAAATTAAAATACAGGTTAATTATGTTAAAAAGAGTAACTCGAGTCACTCTAAAGTTATTTACCATACAAACACTAGAAAAATTATTCCATGAATATATTTTGTTATTGTCAACAACAATAACGACAACCTGTCTAGACTTGAGAAAAATTAAGTACAACAAAGAGACATAGGATGTAATTAATTTAGAAGGTCAAAAGAAATATCCTTTTGTAAGAAATAAATGATTGGTTATAGAGAGATATCCAATTCATGGCATAATAGGTTCAGGAAACTGTCTATCAGATATGAAAAGAAGGTGGAAAACTACCTTGGGTTGTTACAGATATCATGTAGTATGATCATCTATAGATTAATAATTTTGGGATAGATTCAATTTATAAAAGAAAGATTTAAAATTTATAACGACTGTTGTGTCCTCTTTAAGGAAATATCTTGCTTTTTCTGGAATCGTATTAATAATTTTGTCATCTTTGTTATTGACTCAACCTAAACAGATTACAGACCAAGAAAGAAATACTCTATATATCCAATTATTTATTTTATGGTTAATTGGCATAGCGCTGATCATTATTTGGATACTAAAAGAAAGGAGTGATTTATTAAAAATATCCATGGTGTTTGTAGTATTAGGACAGATAATGTTATGGGTCCTAATAAAGGAACCTGGCAACCAGAATATATATGACTCCTTAACTATTAATCAAATAGTTTTTATTATTATGATTTTATGGTCGATAGCTGGTTTTCTAGTATTAATTAAAAAGCGAATAAAGCTCAAATATACCCAAAGGAGGGGATTTCCCGATTACATAAAAGAAGAAATATTACAGAAGCAAAAATACAAATGTGCTCATTGTAAAACGTATTTAAAAGTAAGAGAATTTGACCATAAAGATGGAGATAGATTCAAATAACGATATTTCTAATTGTCAGGCTTTATGTCCCAATTGTCATGCTCTTAAAACAAGTAGAGATAGAAAGAATAAGAAATATTAAATCATGTATTATACCGTAAATGTAGTGGGTAAAATAAATCCTATAGATTTTCATAATATCATTATGCCCAATTTTTAATTGTTAGGTGTATCGTCACTTTAATACAATTACAACAATCTTTTTTTTGTAATAAATGATATGGATTACATGAAATAATTTGATATGTGATGGTATAGAATAAATTCCCAAACTATATTAATTTTACAGATAGGCAAAATGGAATTTGTCAAAAAGGTTTATCATATAAAATCGTAACAAATAATTTATTAAATTACAATAATATGAATTTCTTTTATAATAGATGATAATGCATCATGAATGCTACGAATAAAATTTATCGATATTTCTGCTTTGTTGCATGATTCCTAAATTCCCTGGCTCTATACCATGTCTTGTCTAAATGAATATTATTTTATTATACAATGCTGTTTTTAGCATCATTTCTTTTACCATATTCTCAAACTTTACAGAATAAACATGTTCTCCAAATGTCCTCTTTATTGAGGAGAACACCGTTTCTACAATCCATCTTTTTCCATAGATTACAATGCTGTCTTTCCATTTTTGTAAATCATTTCTTTGGGATATAACTGACAAGTTCCTAAGGATGTGGTTGGTTTTCAGTTTTATCCTCGCATTCTTTCGTAATTTAATACAAGGTAAGATTCCATTGTCTGCTAGATACCTAAAAATATCATTACCCTCATATGCACCATCAGTTAATATTTTGACTATTGTTGCCGTTATATTATTTGATTTTATGATATTCTCAACCAATTCTGGTAACACCTTGCTGTCATGAACGTGTTCGTCAGTTACTTTCATAGAAAGAATTTCCTTGGTCTTCACGTTGGTTGCTATATGTATTTTCAAATATCTTTTTTTTTTCACATTCCATTTCTCCCTCATCCACTGGCCTCTGTTCGTTACTTTGATACCGGTACTATCTATCGCAATGACCATGTAATCATCTTCAAATTCCTTACTTTTGTCTTGTATTTTTATATCCAACCTGTTTATTCTTCTGCTTATTGTAGTGTAATCTGGAATGGAAGGCACTTTCCCTTTAGCATGTCCTTGCGCAATACCCTCGGTCTGTCTGTATGGCAGATGAAAGTACACTTTAGCATATCCAAGTAAAAGAAGAAATGTG
>JBDUES010000240.1:0-15549 GCA_040297625.1 Candidatus Nitrosocosmicus sp.
ATAAACAGGTTGGACATCAAGATAAATGATACGGATAGTAAAAACAAGGATTTTGAAGACGAATACATTGTCATTGCAATAGATAGCACCGGTATCAAGGTTACAAACAGAGGACAATGGATGAAAGACAAATGGAATGTGAAGAAAAAGAAAGGATATTTAAAAATCCATATAGCAACAGTAAACGTAAAAAGCAAGAAAATACTTTCTATTAAAGTTACTGACGAACATGTTCATGATAGCAAGGCGTTACCACAATTGGTTGATGATATTATAAAATCAGATAGAAAATTAACAATAGGCAAACTATTTGCTGATGGAGCCTATGATGGCAATGATATTTTTAGATGTCGGGCAGACAATGGAATTTTGCCTTGTATTAAAGTGCGAAAGAATGCTAAAGTTCGACTAAAAAAAGGACACATTCTTAGAAATCTATCAGTTATATCCCAAAGAAATGATTTGCAAAAATGGACGGATAGCATTGTAAGCTATGGAAAGAGATGGATTGTAGAAACCGTGTTTTCTGCTATAAAAAGAATGTTTGATAGAGAGTATGTTTATTCGGTTAGACTGAAAAACATGATACAGGAAATGATGTTGAAAGCATCATTGTATAACAAGATGATATCTATTTAGCCAAGACAGATAAAAAGATCAGGGATTTTAAGAATCATGCAACAAAGCATAAATGATCTACTAAACTTAATAATGATTTAAAGAATAAATTGCTTTGATTTCTTGGTAGTTTGTGGATCCAAAGGACTATTATGCTATTCTTGAAGTTTCGGAAAATGCTACACTTGATCAAATAAAATTAGCTTATAGATCTACTGCCATGAGATATCATCCTGACAAAAATAAATCCCCTTTGGCTGATGATAAGATGAAAAAAATTAATGAAGCCTATGAGGTTCTTTCAGATAAACAAAAAAGACAAGAATATGATTATGGAAAAAATAGAGGAGGCATGTTTAGAGTTTCTTCCTATAATGTATATAATAATTACTCATCAAATAATACTGCAAAAGCAAAAAGAAAAGAATACACTTATAATTTTAATTCTGACTACAATTTTGATCGAAATAGATATGATTATTCTAAAATTAAGGTAAGTGTTTGGTGGCAGATGTTTTATGCTATTATTCCATTTGTTAATTTCTTGGCTTTTTATAGAATACAGCGATTAGAAATGGCTTTAACTTCATCCTTTCCTTTACTTATTGGAATAATAACATTATTAACAATATTATCAAATTCATACTTTCATTTTAGGTTTGAAGATAAATTTAATTTATTTCTAATAATGTTTAATGGAGCACTTGTATTTTTTATAAGGCGGTGGAGCATAAAATGGAATGAACAGATTAATCGAGGTGAGTTTCCTGAGGGCGATAAAATAGATAAAAAAGTTAATGTAGTTTGGCAATTAATTTTCTCGATAATACCATTTATTAATTACTCTGCTTTTGCAAGAATACATCATTTTTGGAAATCAGTAGTAATTGGTGTTCCCACTTATATTGTGATGGCAATTGTCGCATCACTTGTGGTGAATACTTCTCCATTACCTTTTATTCCAGTGTATTTGGGATTAACATCTGCTGTTTTCCTATTTTTCATGTATCGATGGACTATTAGATATAATTCGGGTAAATGGGATAGATGTAATGATAATTGGAAATCTTTATAATACGTTTTTGATTCATTTGTTTTAGAAATTGCGTAAAAATCTGTTGTATGGACCCTCCTTGCAATTATGTGTTATAATGGACAAGGTTATCTGACGGTATTCTAGACCATGCACAAAATTATTGATTTTTTAATATTCATATATCAAATTGATAGAGTAAAATAATACCGTAGAATATCCTTTTAAGGTTTAAAAGTTATTTGATATCCAGATATTAATGAATTATCCTCAAGTATCTATATGTAATTCAGATAAAAAACTGTGCCTCAAAACCCTATAATTGTAATATTGTTTGCACTTTAATAAAGAATGGTAAAACATGGTGGAAAGAATAATACTAGAATATTGATGGCAAAAAATTTTCAAAGAATATCATATTACAAATAAATTGATTATAGTGCTTTTGACATGGCAGAAATATTTAGAGCCTATCCCAAAATTATCTTTCTATAAATTATGATACTACATGATATCTGCACCAAACCCGGGTAGTTCTCTATTGCTTTCTTTTCATAACGAGTAAACAGCTTTCTGAATCTGTTATGCCATCATGAATTTGTTCTCTCTACAACCCATCTTCTTGCAGGATATCATTTTTGGCGACACATGTCATCTGTTTCTGTCTTGGATTTTTCTCCTCTTTTTCTTTTATAAATAATATGAGGCACATATCCTCGTTTGATAATTTCTTTTTTTACAGATTTGGAGTTGTATGCTTTATCAAGACATATAGATGATGGTATTTGTTTCTTTTTCTATTATATCTTTTTTGGTGAACAAGAAGAAGGTCGCTTAACAGCTGTGTAAACACAAAGGTACATACTTTTGTAAAATATTTATGATCGCTCTGCCATGATTCTTATTATAGGTATTCTTCCACTTGCTAACCGCTACACGACCTATTTCTTGTTCATCTTTGAATGTAGAATTGTTGATTGTCTGCCTTTGTAACCATGACCATCTTACCTCAATTAAGTTGAGTTCGGGAGATCTTACAGGCAGAAAAACTAATTTTATTCTAGGACAACATTTGGATATATCTTCTTTTACCTTCTTTGATTTATGCACTGATAGATTATCAAGTACAACAAAGATATTCAAAATATCTTTGTCATACCTTCTATCTACTCTTTTTAGAAAGTCAACAAACTGTTTCTTTCCTGTCTTATTTCTATAACTATGTACATGCATCTTATCATTTGTGTGGTCATAGGCTCCAAATACATTTAGTAGCCCGTTTATCTTTTTAGCCTTCTCAACCTTTACCTGTGTCGATGACCACGAGGTACCACCATGGGTTTTTGCTGTTATTGGCCCTTTTTCATCTACATATAAAAGTACAGGATCTGGGGGTGTGCTGTACCTTAGCTGTTCAATATACTTTTTTTCAAAGCGTATTCTGCGGGGTCATTGCTTTTATTTAACAAAACAGTTTTAGATTTTCTACATCCATTTTATTTTATGCTTCAAAAGAATATTCCTTATTTCTGAATGATGGCTTATTCTATCGACAGTCTTTAGGTCATGCATAAGAAAGCCTCATGCAAGAACACGTAATGACCATCATGTAGAGAATCCCAAACCATGAGATCTTGGATTTGATGAGGCTATATCAACAATCTTTTTCTCTATATCATTATCAAACTTGTGTTGTTTATGACTGTGTTTTTTTGATATAATATCATCAATCCCTTGTTGATCGAATCGATGGTGTATCCATTTTCTTATGTTATGATCATGATGATTTGTCATCTTTTTTATTTCAGGGACTGTGTATCCTTCATCTTTAAGTAGTATTATCTTGGCTCTATATCCTGATTCTTTATCTTCAAGCATCAGCAGGTGTAAAAGATTCTTTTCATCAGTGGTAAGTATTCTGAGGAATGTATCCCTCATAATAGTATGTAAGAGTGGCAAGCTATAGGTGTTGTGATAGTAAACAAACACAACTATTTTACAAGAAGAAATAGCATATCGTTTACATTGCTGTTAACAGAGCCCATTATTTAATATGCATTTTAAGTTACATTAATTATTATAATATATAAAAATGAAAAATTAATAAAATAGAGGTTCAACTATATTATTTTTGAGATTCCCCACAAGCCGGACACAGATTATTAGTTTTAGACATCTTTGATCCACATTCAATGCAATATCTAAATTCATTTTTGGACATTTCAATAATAAATATCATTTACTTGTAATATATTATTTACATTTAAAATAATGATCAAGGTTCGTTCATCAAGTCCAGGTAAGTCTGGCGTATATTTTGATCTATGACCATTACTGATAAATCACTGAATTTTTTGTTTTCCAACGAATCCATCTTTCCTTTATATAAAGTCTCTTTTTCATTATCGGTTAAATTTTCAAAAATCCAAACATTAATTTTTGTAGTATCCAATCCATTTTTTTTTAAAAATAAAGATATATCAGAAGGCATAAAATTCTTAGTAGGATTGGAAGGCCATGGTCGGGGCACCAATATTACACTTTTTTTATCTACCACAGATTTTACTAGTTCTAATTTTTTTTCTTCGATATCACCTGTTATATGAAATGTTATAATTGTTGCCTTATCCAATGGTACCCTAGATTTTGCGGAAGCAATTTGTATAGAACTAATACCAGAAATTATTTCCACGTTATCATCCCCAAAAAGTTCTAATAATCTATCCACTACTTCTGACTCGGAAAAATTTACATCACCAGTAAACGGCACAATACATTGATCATCATCTTTCATCAAATTATCAAATACATGTAAATAGATTTCCTCCTGATTTTTCATTGTTATTTCAAAAACTTGTTGTATAGAGCTATCAATAATATGAGAAATTGTAGATAAAGTATACTTATATCCAATAATAAAATTAGAGTTTTTAATTATTTCCTTGGAATAATCTGTAATATATTTTTTTGAACCTGGACCTACGCCTATAACAAATAACTTTTTTGTCAAATTCAAATTAATTAAAAATTTGAATCTATATTTAAATTCTAAATAATGTTGTTGTTGTTTATAATAGATTAAAATTAATTATATAAATAAATAAAAAAAAATAAATGGATGATAACTTTTTAGCCTTCTTCCCAGCCTTTGTTAAATATGGCGCGTTTCTTTAATGGAATAGGTTGTCCTGGAGTATAGTCCATTGGTCTCATCCAGAAAATTGCTTTTGTTGGACAAACACCAATACATGCACCATCAGAAATACATCGTTCTGGATAAAAGACAAAAGCTTTGCCTCTTTTCCATCCTTCAACTGGTTTTACTCTTAATACATCAGGACCAAGAGTTGTACAAATCTCTACACACAAAGCACATCCAATACAATGTTGTTCACTAATATCTGGAAGTATTGCAACTGGCATCTAATTCACTGAGGGTAACTTTTCATTAAAACTATTTAAACACTATGGCATTTTATAACAATGATATAAATATAAAAATATCATATTAATTTTTTTGGGATATTTCCTATCATACTCCATTCAATTACTGCACCAATAAATAACATAATACAAACCAATCCAATTTCAATCAATAAATACATTATAGATTTTTTGGATGTCTTTTTTTTAAAAATTTCACACAGAAAAATACATCCTCTTGAAATGGCCAAACCATAGGACATCAATTCTAATAGTCCAAAAGGTGTTAGAAAAACGATCAAAGGATTAGGGTAGTGAGCATGTGATACATTCACTATTGAATTAAAAATTAATCCTGTGGAAAATGCGGAAAAGCTTCCTATAACAATACCCAAAATAGGAATAAACATTACCAATGCTATTTTTAAATTATTAAAAAAGATACCAAATTCATTAATACCATGAATTTGATTAATAAAATTCTTGGTTAATTCTTTAGAAAAAGATTTATCTATTTTAATTAAAAACCCAAGTTGAAAAAGGCCTAGGAAAAAGAACATAGATATAAAGAAAAATAATAATCTTTGTTTAAAGTTAAATAACATTCAAACATGATATTTTTTTATCGATATAAAAATTTGTCATTATAAAGATTTAAAAAATATCTTTTAAAAGTATAATTGAATAGTGACGGTTAATAATAATTTATCTAAAATAATTTCTTTTGTAACCAGTAAAGGCTTTCAAATTCACCCTGATGCATTAACTTTAATTGAAAATATCCAGGATAATTATTTTCAAATTATAGAAGACATCCTTTCAAATAAAAAAAGTAAAAAAGAAAAATCAATGGTCATAATAACAGATGATATAAAAAATTTGGTAAAATTTCCATCATATAAAAAACCTGATGAAAATAGTAGTAATAGTAATAGTAGTAGTAATTGTGAATTAATTGTTTCTAAAACAACATCATCATCATCATCATTAGCAGTAGCACCACCAGCATCAGCAGCAGTAGTAGTAGCAGAACATAATGGCCACCACCACCACCGCAAATATAACGAGTACAAGGAAATAATAGCAGCAGATCAAAATCTTTTTTCAATCAAAAAAGATACCTTTAATAAATATAAAGAAAAAATGGATGAAAATTTTAAAATTATTTATGATTCAAACGATAAAATTAATAGCGGAGAAGGAATAGTAGGATATACATCATTATTTAGAAGCAGATACGAAAAATCATTAAAAATACTCTCTTTAAGACAAGATAGTAGAAAGGTAAAAAAGATAGAAAAAATAAAACAACTGGTTAATCAAACAAAAATAAACTATAATTCAATGTCTAAAGAAGATTCTGATAATTCTCTATTTATAGCAGGATTAATAATGAATAAAGATATAAAAAATAATAATTATGACATAACTATCGATGATCAAACCGGGTTATTTACAGCTACTACTTATAATGAAGAATTAAAAAAACAGATTTCCATGTTAACTGTGGATCAAATGGTCATGATCGAATTTGAAAACAACCCCTCAAAAAGAAAAAAGAATATAATTAAGAATTTATTTTCTTTAGATATCCCTGATAGAATTCCAAATAGATCAAAATCTGAAATATTTAGTATATTAATCTCTGACTTGCACATTGGAAGTAAATTTTTTATGGAAAAAGAATTTCAAAATTTTTTAGAGTGGATCAATGGAAATGAACAAGATAATAAAGATATTATTTCTAAAATAAAATATATTTGTATTTGTGGTGACTTGATAGATGGAATCGGAATATTTCCAAATCAAGATAGAGAATTATTAGAAAAAGATTCATATTCTCAAATGGATCATGCAATTAAAATTTTATCAAAAATACCAAAACATATGAAAGTTTTCTTAATTCCAGGGAATCATGATTTAGGAAGAAGAGCATTACCTCAGCCGGCTATACCAAAGAAATATGCAGAGAAATTATATTCTTTAGATAATATTACAATGCTAGGAAATCCGTGTATGATCGGCATGGAAGGAATAAAAATATTAATGTTTCATGGCCAAAGTCTGGATGACATAATTGCATCAATTCCAGGTCTTAGTTATTCTAAACCTGCGGAAGCTATGAAAATATTACTAAAATCAAGACATCTATCACCAATATATGGTCAAAGAACACCGATTGCTCCAGAAAAAGAAGATATGATGATAATAGAAGAAGTTCCGGATATTCTTCATTCAGGTCATGTGCATGTTATTGATGTAGATAGCTATAAGGGAACATTAGTTGTAAATTCTGGGGCATGGCAATCCCAAACTCCTTTTCAACAAACAATGGGTATAACACCCACTCCCGCAATAGCAATAGCAATCAACTTATCCAATTTAAAACCTTATAAAATCGATTTTAATAATTAAAAAGATTAGAACTTATATAAAATCAAGAAGAGTGGGCTGACTTTCCTTTGATTTAAAAATAAAATTTAATTCAACAATTAAAGATTCAACTCGACTTTTTAAATAACCTGTAACTTTGAAATTATTACACAGATCTTCTGCTAAAACAATATACTTTTCAACAGAACCCCGTGTTACTGTCTGTAATAAAGTATTTCCACATGCCACACATTTACCCAATAAAGGAATTCTTCGATATTTTTCACCGCATTTATTACATCTAAAAGATTGTGATGAATAAGAACGCATATTACCCATTATATCAGGTATTATATGAGTAGTTAATACCATTGAAATAACTTCATCTGTATCTACAGAGTTTATCAGATTAGCAGTAGAAATTTGCATTTCTAATTTTTCTCTCATGGTATTAAGGGTAGAATATGCACTACGATTAACATTTGAAATAAGAACATTACTATGATGTGTATATCCATAATCATAAAATTGGTTGTTTTCACCTATCCTATTTTTTAATATTTCAATTAAATTAGAAGCATCCGACGCTTTAACTCCCTGCCATGTACACTTGTAAAATTCAAGTGGGTATTTTTTATCTATATCCACATTATGTGCCTGTCTTTGTACTTCATGTGGCAATACAATAGGCTGAATAAGCAAAGGTGCATCCATCAATCCACCTATTTTATCTGGTAAGAATGAATATGAAAAATTTAAAAATGCATCACCTAATAGCATAATGGAATCAGCATCACCATCACAATCTCTTCGTTTAGCTGAATGCCAGATAGGAGAACCCAAGCAAACTTGTGACTCGGTAAATCCAATTATTCGTCCAATAATACCAACTGAAGTATGAGGAGCTAGTCCGACTATTAAATGTCCAACCAAATCATCAACAGAATAGGCATTATAAATCGGAGATAAATTATATAGTGTTATTAATTCTTCATCTACAAATCTAGCAGTTTTTAACAAGTGTTTTGCTGATTCTAAAGGAATTATAACATCCTGGTTAAAGAGCTCTATGACTTGATCATCAGAATTTATTTCATTATTTCGATGATCTTGAGTGTATCCTAGATCATGTAATTTTGAATTCGATATATTAATAAAAGATGGCATAAAATGAGTAAGAGGTTCATTTGTAGCATCAAATCTTATTGTACCATCTTTAAATACAGATAATCCATATTTTTTCCTAAGCATGCCTTTTTCAATTGGCTCTGCTTCTTTATCTTTGCCCATTAATGATTTTACCCCCTTTAATGGAGAGGTTGTTTTAAAACCTAATTTTGTTTCGGCTTTTTCAAGAATGGATTTTAGAGGAAATTGAATGGGAGAAAATGTTTTACATTCACTACTACATTTTATACATTTATTCTTTTTTTTATCATCATTAATTGTATCAAAAGATATTTCTAAAGATTCTACTTTGCATACCTTGCAAATAACTTTGATAGGTGTTGCTGTATTACAATAAATACAAATAGTACCTAATGATGGAATATTACATTTAGGGCAAAATCGATTTGATTTTTCAGAATAAAAAGAAAATGAATTTGATGATGCTTTTAATATATCTCTCATGGGTCCTCCTTTGTTGCCTACAGGAAATAAAACATGAATGGGTGGTTTCATTTTACGTTCTGCGGCTTTTTCTGGCCGGCCTACTCTTACAGAAATAGAAGAAGAAAATTTTGGACGTATTTTTATATCAGAGATAAAATTTATTAACTCAATAACATTGTAATTATCAATATTATTTTGAATTATGGTATTAATTTTATCTTGAAGCCTAAAAATATAATTATCTTTTTTTAATAAATTGAAAAGGTCTGATATAAAAATGTCGGTTTTAGTAGTAGTAGTAGGAAAATCATCATCATTAGAAAAAAAATATAGGTGATGGATTTCAGGGATACATAAATAAATTAGAGATATAGTCTGTGAGCGATCTGATAAAATTATAGTTTGCTGGGTATTATTGATGCTATGAAATACACCTAGTTTTTCAAATATAATTTTTAAATCAGAATTATATAAAAATTGAATTGTTGGTGTACTATTATTATTGATATCAATAACAGATAATAAAATATTTCGTAGAAATAAAAACTCTTTTATATTAATAGATTCCCAATAAAAGGAATATCTTGGATGTAATGGAATATTAAACTGTGCAGATATTTGTAGTGCTTGTTCGATAGAGGGTATTGTTGTAAATGGATTTAGATAAAAGTCAACTAATTTATTATATTTTATATTATCAGATTTCTTATCGTCGATTTCTTTTATTTCTTTTATCTTTTCAAATAATTCTAAAGCCCAAATCTCTTCGACATAGCTTGCAGGTAATAGCTGTGCATTATTTTCTAAAAAATCACCATAACTAATCAAGATATCACCCAAATATAATATCTTATTAATTTGAGATTTTAAATCCCGTGCCTGTTCTACAGTATTAATTTGTAAAACAGTTCCATTATTTAGTTTTACAATAGGAGGCTCAATGGTATCTATCAAAGCAATAGTTGAAGCCTTGCCTGGTACATCCATTTTTATTTGAGTACCAACAACAACGGCATTATCTAATAAAATAGGGATAGTATTGTGAATGCCTATGGTTGCAAATCCGGTATTAAAACAACGTCCATAACGTAATCTAAATCCTCCAATATTTTTATTCATCGATAAAACAGGTCTCCCAGTAATCACTTCAGACATTCTATGACTTACAGTATCATCATCTCCAGTTTGAATTGCTCCCTTTACCTTTCCAAGCCAATCCCAACCTTCCAAGTTTAACGTTTCAACTAATTTTAAAAGTTTTCTATTTCTTCCGATTAAACCATCATTCATAACTCTAAGAGCTCCACCCCTAACTCTATTGGTTTGAATTCTTTTTAATCCCCTGTGAATTACTAATTCGACAGGATCGGTATCTACTCCAGCTAGTTCAACTGGTAAATTTGATATACAATTATGAATATCTTCATCCAATATTTTAAATTGGAAATTGCCTACTTCTCTTTCATATAACCTTAATTCTTCAATAAACCGTCCTGTTTCATCATCAAATGAATTAGCTTGGTATTTGTCAAGTCCGGTAACTTTTCTAACTTGGTCTGCAATCAACATAGTAAGAGCAGCTTCAGTTCCTCCAGCTGATCTTATAGGTCCGGCAAAAGAAATAGAAAGATACTTTGAACCATCTTTATTATCTTTAATTTGAACATCTGATATTCCTTGAAGAGGGGCTACAGTAACTCCTTCTGTAACAACAGCTAGACTCACTCGAACTGCATTATCCAATCGTGTTCTAAGATCTCCACTCCCATATTCTCCTAATGCAATTTCTTCAGCAATTTTTAAAGCTGCTTTTTCCTTTGAAGTATGTTTTAAAAGGGCTCTTAATCTATCAGAAATATCAATATTGTGCATTTTTGCTACTCTATCAGAAAGATCGTATGCTATTTTTGGTTCTATATAGGTGGTAACATCGTATCCTTTTTTCCTCGCTTTTTGGATGCTAGTATATAAATCATTAACTTGATTCAAAATGTTTATTTGGTAATCTACATAATATTGCGGAATTGAAATACTTTTTAATCGTATTTTAGCTTCGTCTACTAGAGTCATATTTCCAAAGAAAATTTATGAACGTATAGCAGAAATAATATTGGAAAATTTTTTTTCCCAATCAGGATCCTGTTCAATTAAGGTCCCAATTACCAAAATATCAGCCCCTGCATCTGTTAGTTCTTTTGCAACAACTGAATCTTTTATACCTCCACCAACAATCAATAAACCATCAAAATATTTTCTTACACTAGAAACCATTTGTGGAGATATATTTTTTTGAGCTCCAGAACCAGCTTCTAAATATACGAACCTCATACCAAGGTATTGTGCTGCAAGTGAGTACATAACCGCAATTTTATTCTTTTCAAAAGGTATTCCCTTAGCACGCCCTACAAACCACGCTGTGGTATTTTCCCCAATAATTATATAACCTGTTGGTAGAGGTTCTATATTATATTTTTTTACTAATAAAGCTGCCAGCGCTTGTGCACCTGAAATGAAATACGGATCTTCTGAATTTAATAATGAAGTAAATAAAATAGCATCAGCATTTGGAGAAACACCTGTAACATTGCCAGGAAATAGGATAATTGGAATAGAGATAAAAGATTTTATAGATAAAACTAATTTGTCTAAATCTAACTGATCAATTGCAGATGAGCCACCTACTAAAATAGCGGAAGCACCTAGTGATTCAACTCTTTTTGCAATATGAGATACATCATTGAAATTTTCAGAATCTAATAAAGCAAAGCATATCTTTTTATATTTTTTTAGTTCATCGTTAATATAGTTTTCTACCCGATTCAATTTAATAATGAACTTATATTAATTTTTTAATTTAATGCTTATGCTAAATTAAAATGTCAAAAGATATATAATAAAAGTATACAAAATTGTATAGTAATGAGTATTACCAATAATGTAAATAATTCATTATTAATAAAAATTATTGAAAAATCCATATTTACCAAGAGACAAATACAAATTATTTATAAAATTTATAATAAAGAGGAAAGACTGAAAGAAATTAGTTCAGGGGCCTATTATAGAGAAGTAAAACAATGCAAATATAAAATAAGAAAATTGTATTATTCATTTATCCTTCTAAATTTAATGGAAATTTTAGATAAGGAACAATTAATTACATTAAGTTCAGTTGTCGATAAATTGAATAGAATACAAAATAATCACGATAAACATCACGATATTAACATAGAATCTGTGATAGATATCATAGAACAGTTACTTGATAAAATGTTATTACGATGAAATTTGTATAATTTTAAAAATAAATTAAGGTTAACATCACATACATTAAAGTTATATCACACCTTATCATTACAAAAGATGTGAGCATTATAGATATTGCATCACTATTTTTGATATATATCATTATTCCATTTAGTTCTAGTTTAGTTATAACATTCATAGTAATAGAAATTTACAATAAATTAACAAATAAAAGCGCAAAATTACGTAACTTGGAAATAAAAATTGTAGATATGGAAAAACAGATAAAAGAACAGAGAGAGAAAACCAATTTATTGTCAGAACAAATAGAGATTATGCTTTCTAGAACGAATCAGACAAATTCAAA
This sequence comes from Candidatus Nitrosocosmicus sp., assembly GCA_040297625.1. GTDB lineage: Archaea > Thermoproteota > Nitrososphaeria > Nitrososphaerales > Nitrososphaeraceae > Nitrosocosmicus. The sequence continues at coordinate 12,675 of JBDUES010000240.1, forward strand.
ATTAGACAGCATTAACAGTCTAATAAATATTTTAAAAAATAATACATCACAATATCATGTAATATCACCTGAACAGAGTCATGTACGTAACCCAGACATCAAGCAGCATCAGCAGCATCAGCAGCCACACACTCAAATACAAACACAAATAGATCATAATATATCATCACATTCACAAATAGAAACTGTTAATGATGATCATCACAATAGTACTATTGAATATATTTTAAAAAAATTAGAAAGTAACTCATTAACTACACGAGAACTACAACAATATATTGGTAGAACTAGAGAGCATACGTCAAGGCTTATGAAAAAATTATACGATAATAAATATGTAGATAGAGATATGGATTCAAAGCCTTTCAAATATACTATTACAGACGAAGGTCGTAAACTGTTGATAAAACGTTCTGTTTCAAAAAATAACCATCATCCTGATTTTCTGAAGAATAGTGAGAATTTAACTGATGAGTTGACTGAGATTCAATATCCTGCGAATTTAAATTCGAAGTGACATCTTTTTGAATCTTTATTAATTTATAAATCCATTCTTTCCCCCTTTTACTTCTCAATAATTTATTTTTTTCAAAATATCGGGATAAATATGTAGATATCAAACTTAATTGTAGTTGTTCACCATAATGACTTTCATATGATTCGGCAACATTTGAAGATGTAAAAGAACTAAAAGCAAAGTTATTTTCAATAAGAGCCCAAATTCTTGATTCTATAGAATTTAAAGAATGGTTGTTGTTTTTATTTATATTATTTGTAGTATTATTATTTAAATTATAATTTGGTTTGGTCGAAATATTGCATTCTTCTTTAGAAATATTCAGCGATTCTACTAGTTGAAGAACTTTCTGAATTTTATCTTTTGATAGATTGCCCTCTAATGATAAATTATATTTTCCACCGTCATCATCCTCTAACTCTATTTTTATTTTCTTCTTTCCAGTGGACAATCTATCATCTCTGTGAACTTGATATCTTCTGTGAACTTAACAATATTGTGTTAATTTTGATAACAAATAACTAAGTTTTTTTTTACTAAAATGAGAGTGATTTATTGACTCTAAAAATTATAATGATAATATTGGAATAATAATTTGATTATTATATGTTCCAGTGGAAATAAAGGGGTTGATTCACGGTTATTAACCATGTTAAAATAAAAAAAATGGTTCCAGTGGAAATAAAGGGGTTGATTCACGGTTATTAACAAATATTATTTATCTGTTAAGCACATTGTTAAAGTGTCTAAAATACTCCCAGACCCCTAGATTTCTAATGCAATTATTATTAATTTAATATTAATATTAAATATTAATATTTAATTAATTAGTTCATAATAGTTGATTATGTGATTTATAAACAAATGTAAATAACAGTTAACATAATTATTATGTTATTATCTTATAGTATTCGAATAGAAAACAAGGGGTGTCTGTGTCTGTGTCTGTGTTAAAACATCTCAAACGAAGATTGGGCGAAAGAGATAATGGATTCGGATTATTTAGATAATATTTTTGAAAAAGCAGTATTTGGTATTAATTTGATTAAAAATAGAAAAACTTTAACAATAGATTATGTTCCAGAAAAACTTCCATTTAGAGATGAAGAATCAAAAACTATTGCTCAAGTATTGTCAGTTGTATTAAAAAATGGAAGACCATCAAACCTTTTAGTTTTTGGAAAACCTGGAACGGGTAAAACTGCAGTTGTAAAAAATGTAATTAATAGATTGAAAAAAAAATCTATAGAACATGGAATAGAAATAACAGTTACTATTGTTAATGCAAAGACCGCAAATACTTCTTACAAAGTTTTATATGATATTGCTGAAGATTTGGGGACAAATAAAATTGATAAAAAATTCAAGGTTCATTTTACTGGATTATCTATGGGAGAAGCAACGGATCGAATTCTTGAATATATTAAAAAAAATAACCTCCATTTAATTCTAGTTATTGATGAAATAGATTCTTTGGTGGATAGAAACGGTGATGATATTCTTTATAGTTTTACCAGAGCAAATGAACGATTATTAGAATCTGGATTTATTTCTCTAATAGGAATATCTAATAGTTTAACATTTAAAGACAAATTGGATCCAAGAGTCAGAAGTAGTCTAAGTGAAGAAGAATTGATATTCAATCCTTATACAGTACTCCAATTAAAAGAAATTCTAAATGAACGTTCACAACTGGCTTTTAATGAAGGATCCATATCTCAAGCTTCGATTAATTTATGTGCTGCCGTTGCAGGAAAGGAAAATGGTGATGCAAGAAAAGCAATAGATCTTTTAAGAGTAGCTGCAGAAATAGCTGAAAGAGAACGAGCAAAAATAGTTATTGAAAAACATATTAGAGAAGCACAAGAAAAAATAGAAAAAGATACTAATTATGAGGTAATTAAAAATTCAACAACTCATACCAAATTAGTTGTTCTTTCTATATTGAAATCTCAAACAGGAATGACAGGGGAGGTTTATGATATCTATATTTCATTATGTAAAATAATAGAACAAGATACATTGACTCAACGAAGAATAACTCAAATAGTAAGCGAATTAGATCAATTGGGATTAATTACATCTAATGTAGTGAGTCATGGACGTTATGGACGCTCTCAAATAATAAAAATTGCAGTTTCTTCTAATACAATAATAGATGCATTAAAAGATGATCCTTATTTATCTACATTATTATAAGTCAATTTTATTTCTCAATCCAATTATGATCAAATGTTCTGATCAAAAGATATGATCGAAAGAACAGCTTTTTATAAATACTTGATCTACAATGTTCTATTTGATAATAATGAAATATAGAAGTAGAACAGAAATAACTGTATTAATTCTAGAAGCAGC
>JBDUES010000241.1:0-8639 GCA_040297625.1 Candidatus Nitrosocosmicus sp.
TTATTTTAAATCGTTTTTTGTTAACGTTTTAGTGTCGAGGACAAAATGGAAATAGTCATAATTTAAATTGATTAACTAAGAAAGTGACATAGTTTTAACTGTTTTTCGAATCATGCAACAAAGCACATCCAATCTACTTTTTCAAGGTATTCTATCAATCCAAGCATGGCTTTTATTCTCTCTTGTCCTCCCACCGATTTTCTACATTTAATAAATTCTTCTACTAAAATTTTATTTTCTGTCCCTTCCAATTCATTGTTATACAATATTTTATTAAAAAATTTGTCTTCTTTAACAGTATGATCAGAGATATAAACGGAATATGATTTTAAAAATCTTGCAATTGGTTCCCTAACATCCATACCATTTTTCCACTTGTAAACTTCCTTCAATAACATATTTGCAATTCGTCTCCCGAATTCATGTTCTATTAAAAATTTTCTTATATCGTCTGCGTTATCATTTTTATCTTTTGTTACTGGAAAATAAGACTTTTCTTCTTTTAAATTATGAAAATTGTCAATAAATTCATTTATTACAACAGTAATAATTTGAATATCTTCAAAAGGTACATCCAAATCGCCATATAAAACATCTGAACATTTTTGTGTAATATCCCTAATTCTCCTGATTATTACATGTTCATTTAACAATTCTTCCGTTGGATTCACTATTAGTTTCTTATTTTATGTTTAATATCTTTTTTTTGTTATGCTTTTTTTATTTCCGAATTATTTGAATCAAGTTAAATTATGAAAATATAAATAAAAAAAAGAAAATCCAAAGAAATAGATTTTCAACGTTTAGTATCATATTTTAAAAATACATATAATTTAAAACTACTACTTCTGTCACGCTATAAAGATTTATTTGAAAATACATTCTACAGTTCGAAAAGGATTGTTACGATTTTTTTAATGATTTCCTGCTGTTTTTGTGTAATCAAAATATATTTAATTTAATTTAATTTATTTTTTAAATATAGGTTTTGTAAAGGTTTACTACTATTTTTCTCTATAGCAATATCATTTTAATTCATAACTGCTTTGTTGTATGATTTAGTAAATCTTTTTTTGTTAATGTTCTAATATTATATTTGCAAAGTAAATAGCCATAATTTAATATAATTTACTAATAATGTAGCATAATTTTAACTGTTTTTCAAATCTTGCAATAAAGCAGAGCACAGATATTCTTTTTTTATATTTTCTTCTAATAGCAATAATCGAATATCCATACCAACTATCATTTGCAATACATAGCATATCTATCCATATAATTAAGAGCCCCTTTTAACATAATCCAAGTTTTTTATATTTTCCAGATTAATAGATAAAATTAATACTGATAATCAAAAGGTGTATAGATTCACTATGATATGATATACTTGAATACTCTTTTTCAATTACTAAATAAACGAGAGTAGAAAAGAAAACAATATAATTGAAATCGCCATCTTTAGTTTTATTATTTGTGGTATGATACTTTAAGATATTTTTTCAAGTCTTTGGGTCCAGGAATAATAACAGGATCATCTGACGATGATCCTTCTGGAATCGCCACTTATTCTGAAGCCGGTGCTCAATTTGGTTTTGGCTTATTATGGATGGCTGTATTACTGCATCCTTTACTTATAGCCATTCAAGAAATGTGTGCAAGAATTGGTCTTGTTACAGGCGGTGGTTTAGCTTCAGCCATAAAAAGAAAATATTCAAAAAAAATTGTATATCCTATTGCCAGTCTCCTTCTTATTGCAAATATGATAAACATAGGAGCAGATATTGGTGCAATGGCTGATTCTCTAAGATTGATATTTCCACAGATTCCTGTAATAATAGCAGCCGTTTCCTTTGCAGCTGCGATATTGATCTTAGAAATCATCATTACATATAGAAAATATGTAAAGATCCTTCGCTTTCTTGCATTATTTTTAGTAGTTTACATCATAACGGCTACAATTGTTGGTGGAAATATAAATCAAATCATATATTCAAGTATCGTTCCACATATAGAATTAAAATATGAGTATGCAATGATGATTGTTGCAATAATTGGAGCAACATTTTCTCCATATCTTTTCTTTTGGCAAACCTCCGAGGAAGCTGAAGAAGATGTAGCACAAAAGAAGATAAAAGAAATCGACGGAATATATAATAGCGTCAAAAGTAAAAAGAATAAAAATGATATTAATTATAGTAAAGTTAAGAATAAGGATAATACCAGCCTGCCAAAAATATCAAGAAAAGAAATTAAATCAATGAGAATAGATATCACTGTAGGGATTACTTTTGTTCAAATAATTAGTTGGTCTATAATGATTACAACAGCAGGAAGCCTTCATCTTAATGGAATTACACATATTCAAACAGCAGATCAAGCTGCGAAAGCTCTTGAGCCCCTGGTACAATCATTTCCATTTGCAGGTATTGTATCAAAGACAATTTTTGCTATTGGTATAATTGGTATAGGTTTTTTGTCTATCCCAGTTTTAGCAGGCTCATGTGGATATGTATTAGCGGATGTATTCGGATGGAAACAAGGTTTGAGTAAGAAATTCAATCAAGCAAAGTCATTTTATTTGGTTATAGCTTTTGCAACAGTAATTGGACTATGGATTACCTTGATTAATATTGATCCAATACAGGTTTTAGTTTATAGTGCAGTTATTAATGGCATAATATCAGGTCCAATAATTATATTCATTATAAAAATAGCTAATGATAAGAAAATGTTGAAAGATAAAATTAATGGGAAATTATCCAATATTCTAGGTTTAATATCTGTAATAATTACCATATTACCTGTTGTAATCATGTTTTTTAGCAAGATATTCAAAATAGGAACTTAGTGCATTAAATACCAACTAACATGATTTCACACTTTTCATATTTACCCATATGTCAAGTTTGTAGAGTGTCAAAGCAGTTCTACAAAAATCTATCATTATGTTTGGACAATATCATTAGTAATATTATTAGGATATATAAAAAATCTCTTAAGAAAAGGATCCAATGGACCGACTTGACAAATTTATGTTAGGCAGTATAATCGGAAAATATAAAAATCAAATATGGTATTATGTCAATAAAGAACAAGGGCAAAATCAAAAGATTTAAAATCTATTAAAGTAAAAAATAAAATGAAAATATTAAATATTTTAACTCATTAAGTTATTTTATATACTAAACATTCAATCAATAATAACCAATTTGTAGGACTGCAAATCAAAAATACTATATTAACCTATCCGATCTATTCTAATTTATACAAAAAACAGACTATCATTTAATATAGTATATAAAAAAGTACCAAACAACAAAATAATCTAATCAAATCAAAGTGAGAATTTGTATAATTTCATCTATACCATAAAAATAAGTCAAAACTTACTATATAACATTTATAACAATGATATCATTTAATAATTTAGTAACATTTTGATCATTTCCACATGTTTTTCAACTAGTATTCGGATCCTAAAATAGATCATATTCACAAACTCTGGATATGCATAAAACAACTGATCAGAATAAATCGAGTTCAAATGATTTAATGGTTCTCTTCTTTAGTAAAATAAAAAATTTCCATCTTTTTAAGTATTTTTAACATTATAGAAAATATACTGCAATCAATTTCTTGAAATACTTCTTCTTATTATTATCTATATGAATTATAGCGTATTAACAATCAAAAATATAAAAGGCTACAAAAAGTTTAATAATTTAATATAACTAAAACCCTCATGCCAACTGCCTATGTATTAATAAACTGTGATTTAGGTTCTGAAGGCGACATAATAAAAAAAATCAAACATGTCCCCGAAGTTATCGAAGTAACTAATGTTTCTGGAGTTTATGATATTATTGTAAGAATTTCAGCTGATGATATGGATAAATTAAGAGAAAATATTAAATCAAATATAAAAAAAATAGATAAAGTTCGTTCAACAATTACAATGATTGTAACAGAGGGACAAGGGCAAAAAAAAATAATAAAATAACCATTATATTGTAAAGTTTTATTGATTATTGATTATTACAGATTAAATAATACCTTGTTAATGGTGTAATTTTCGTAATATTAGATTCAATTTTTTTTAGAGGTCCAGATTTGATATCAGATTATTATCTTTGAACTTCATGCTATAGATTAGTTATACTCAAAGAAAGTTTTCAGACACAGTCGAACATATGAAATTAGACAATATAAGTAAAGATTTTAATACGCAACAAGTAATAAACTTCGGATTTTGCAACTTTTGCAATGATAATTCTATTTTGTTTCCGGATAATTAAATAAAGAATCAAAGTACTGTATAGATGAGAACAATGATGTTTTTTTTCATATCGGTGGAATGATGATGTATAATAATCTCTGTAGTTTATAATAAAGATCATCCCAAGTGGTCAACCAGTAAATAGATTCATCTGTTTTTATTTCAATCTTATAAAATATTTTTTTTTATAAATCCACCATTTTAAAGAAATAACAAGTTCAGTGATAGATTTTTACTTTAAACGTTTAATAGAATCCTCTAATACTATTTAACTGCAAACCATGGATTATGATAAAATCTGTAAAGATATTTTAGATTTAGATCCCAGGATTCGTTTTGCTGGCATATGTGATGATATGGGTGAGACTAAATATGGTGGGATGAGAGAGGGTACAACTAGTCTTCTTTCCCCTGAAGAAACTCGAAAATCAGTTCAGCTGGCAATAGGAAGATGGGGATTACGTGATGCCCTTACCCCCAAGACAGGCAAACCAAAATATGCAATGGCAGAATATGAAAAGATTAAACGGGTAACTTTACCATTAAACGATGATTATCTTCTTTTAATAAGTATGGATGTAGAGGCTAATCATAGCAGCATAATAGATAGTACTCTGAAGTTGATTAAACAATAGTAGAATAAAAATTTTGATGTTACATATTTAATTGAATCATAAATCACAAAAATAATTCTTTTAGTTCCATACAGTCCGTTCATTTAACAATAAATCTATATCTTTAATATCCCCATTTCTATTGAATCCCAGGAACAGAAACATAGAAATGTTTGATCAAGGTTACTAACTATAGAGATACAAAATAAATAAATAAATATAATAAGCGAATTCATTAATGAATTTAATAATACGATTACATATAGGAAAAGAAATAAATCATTTAAAAATTAAATAAAATACAAAAAAATAATCTTTAAAATTCATTATACATTTTCCTAAAAATAAGATTAGTATTTCATTGGAAGAGAACCTGCATTGATTTTTCCAAATAATACTTTCCTCAAGATTTAGCAATTTCGGGTTTACCGAATTGATTTGCCACATTCTTGTACATATCCAATTCTTGCTTTGACAATGGTCGTATCTTTATCATAGCTTCTGTAAAATTAATCATTTTAATCTTTAATTCTTGTGCATGTTTTTCAGCTTCCTTTGGTAATGGGTATTTAGTTATGTGTTCCCGTAGAGCAAGCATAACTGCTGCTGATGATAATGATGCGATATCTGCACCGGTATATCCATCCGTCTTGTCTGCCAATTCTTCAATATTAACATCTTCTGCCAAGGGTTTCTTTTTAGTATGAATTTTTATTATTTGCAATCTAGAATCACGATCTGGAGGGGAAACATAGAGGATTCTATCAAATCTTCCAGGCCTCAATAAAGCAGGATCTATAATATCAGGCCTGTTTGTCGCACCTATAACTACAACATTGGTTAATATTTCTAGTCCATCCATTTCTGTTAAAAATTGACTAATTACCCTTTCTGTGACATGAGAATCCCCATGGCCTCCTCCCCTAGATGGTGCTATAGCATCCATCTCATCAAAGAAAATAATACAAGGAGATGATTGTCTTGCCTTTCTAAATATTTCCCTTACTCCTTTTTCAGACTCCCCAACCCATTTTGACAATAATTCCGGACCCTTAATGCTGATAAAGTTAGCTTCGCTTTCATTTGCAGCAGCTTTAGCCATCAATGTTTTACCTGTACCCGGGGGACCGTAAAGCAGGATGCCTTTAGGAGGTGTTGCATCGGCATATGTAAATACTCCACTGTATTTCAATGGCCATTCTACGGCTTCTTGTAATTCTTGCTTTATTGGAGAAAGCCCACCAATATCATCCCATTTTATATCAGGTACTTCTACAAATACCTCCCTCATTGCAGAAGGCTCCATTTCTTTAATAACATCCATAAAATCTTGCATTCTAACAATAATTTTTCTCAATTTATCAAGTGGGATGCTTTCGCTTGAAAGATTCAATTCAGGCAGTACTCTTCTTAATGCTCTCATCGCAGCTTCTTTGCAAAGCGCTTGCAAATCAGCTCCTACAAAACCATGAGAAATATCTGCCAACTTTTCTAGATTAACATCCTTATCCAAAGGCATCCCTCTTGTATGTATCTGCAGAACCTCCAACCTTCCATCTCTGTTTGGAACACCTATCTCTATTTCTCTATCAAATCTTCCTGGCCTTCTTAGAGCTGGATCAATAGCATCGACTCTATTTGTGGCTGCTATTACTACCACCTTTCCTCTTGATTTCATGCCATCCATTACCGATAACAATTGAGCAACAATTCGTCTTTCCGTTTCTCCTGTTACTTCTTCTCTTTTTGGAGCAATAGAATCAATTTCGTCTATAAAAATAATAGAGGGTGCATTTTTTTCAGCCTGCTCAAATACATTTCTCAATCGCTCTTCAGATTCTCCGTGATATTTACTCATTATTTCGGGTCCTCCAATAGTATAAAAACTTGAATTTGTCTCATTAGCTACTGCCTTTGCCAGTAAAGTTTTACCTGTACCTGGTGGTCCATGTAACAATACTCCTTTTGGTGCTTCAACACCTAATCTTTTAAATAATTCAGGATGCCTTAGAGGAAGTTCTATCATTTCTCTTACTCTTGAAACGGCATCTCCCAATCCACCAATATCTTCATAAGTAATAGATGCATTTTCTCCCTTTGTTATTTCTACTGCCTTTGAACTTTCCTCGGAAACAATAATTTCTGTAGAATCATTAATTATAACTGGGCCTGAGGGATTGGTAGAAATAACAACTAGATCTACTCTTCTACCCATGACATTGATAGGAACTGTATCACCTTTGGTCATCAAAGAACCATTTAGATATTCAGATAGAAATTCTTCTGCACCCATAATCCTTAATGCCTCAAGGGGAGCAAAAGTTATACTTTTAGCATTTTTCGATTCTACTTTTTTGATTTCTATTAAATCATTAATACCAACGTCCAACCTGGTTCTAACATGCCCATCTATACGAATCAAACCTTTACCTTTGTCACTTTCTTTTGCAGGCCAGTTGAGAACAGTAGTTTTTTTACCAAGCGATTTTAGTTCTAACGCATCGCCACTAGCAATATTTAGATGTTTAGATACCTCTGGATCAATACGTGCAATTTTTCTTCCAACATCGCGTTGTTCTGCTTCAGCAACCTTTAAAGTTGCTACTTCCATCGATTTTTTATTTTCATTAATTTTAGAAGACATTTTACAAGTTGTCTTTCCGGCAATAAGCTTTAAAAATTTTATTGATTTAAAAAATAACCAATTTTTTATAAATTAATGACAACATAGATAAGGATATATAACTATATTAAAAATCGGTTTTTAATATTTTTTAATCGCTCTTCAAGATATTAAAATGGCTAATAATAATATTTCAGATAATGTGTATTATTTCAAAGATTACATTAAGATTATTAAATAGTATGTGGAAGGATGTACATGTTAAAAGCGTAGTTATTTTTAACTAAAAAAAAGAAAAAGACATTAGTAATTTTTTCAAGACTTTTAACATCTTATAAATATATTAGTTAAAAATAGAAAGAATAAATTACACTAGAATATAGAAATAATTCTTTTAATAATTTTGACAGCATATTCAATCATATGGGCTTAACAAATTGATTCATTTTGAATTAATGCTATTGTATATATAAAGGATATCAACAACGAAATTCACCATAATAAAGTGACCATCTGCTTTACCAAGACGCCAAAAAGACTGACAAAAGTTAATGAGATATCTGTAGCAACGCTCAAACACAAAGTTCAAACTGTTCTTTCTTTATATATAACTTGAACAATTCTCCCTTTCATGACTATAATTTTTCAGGACACAACCAAAACATGCACAATCTTGCAAAACTAATAGATCAAACTAATTTTTTAGTTTACTCTCATATGATAACATAGTCAATGTTTTTTGATTTAAACAGCTTTGGATAAACAAAATACAATATAAATAAATTGAAATTTATAATTTAAAATTCTAATTCAAAATTGATATACATTATTTTTAAAAGAATCGTTATCAAATTTAATTTTTATTAATACAATAGTCTAAATAATTTGTAATTTATACGCAAATATGATAAAGTATCCGTCTGTAGACAATAATGCTGATGGTAGATTAGAAGTCTTTTTGGTAGGGCAAAATAAACAGCTGTACCACAGGTATCAAACAGCACCAAACAACGATTGGAATACAGAGTGGCTATCTTTAGGTGGGAAGTGGGATGGTAACCCTACCATAGTATCAAATGCTGATAGTAGATTAGAAGTCTTTTTGGTAGGGCAAAATAAACAGCTG
>JBDUES010000242.1:0-4151 GCA_040297625.1 Candidatus Nitrosocosmicus sp.
TGTAGGTTGAAAAAATACAGGATAATGAATGATGTATTTAGAAATAGGTTAAGAAAATATAACATGATATCAGACATAGTATCGGGTCTGGTAAACTATAGAATGATTAACCAGTCTCGGTAAAAACTGATGCACCATCCATACTTGAAAGTGTAAATTGTTTCTAATTATTCAAGAGATCTAATTATGATAAAATAATTACACTTAGCAATTGAAATTCAACTATTGTAATTTTCACATGTTAAATATTTAGTGATAGATGAATAACGTATGTTTAAGGCGCTTGGAGTGTGTGGGATATGCGGCAAAAATGACATGTATCTTCATTATTAAATCATATCTTTTTATTTGCATTGATTAACAGCTGTGTACACATAAAGGTACATACTCTTGTAAAATATTTGTGATCGCTCTGCCGTGTTTTTTATTACAGATATTCGTCAACTTGCTGATTATTTATCATAGTTAAGAGTGGCAAGCTAAGTATTATGGTATCTAAACAAACACCATCATTTTACATAAAAATATAGCATACCTTTTACAGAACTATTAACTAAACTACTATGTCAATTTTTCAAAAACTTTTTCTGCCCATTCAAACGCAAGAAAACCATTAATCTAATTTTTGATAAATAAGCAGACAATCAGGAGGATTGTTCATCTTGAGATATCAAAAGAGATAAAGAAAAACTTTAATATCCCCGGTTTACAAAATGATCTTTGAGTAAAGATAGAAAAATATCCCGCTTGGATTTTCTCAAACTTTTAGGAGTAGGAACAGGCATTTTGATATTTAATATATTTCCTCTTCCAAGAATATTTCGCTCTGTCTTTGGACAAAGTGATCTCAATCTTTCACCACAAACAGAGAATAATAACACAACATCAACTGTTGCTACACAAACGATAACAACAACAACGTTCAAGGTTGGTATTAATAATGATACTTTTGGTGGTGGTGATACATATGGCATGGATATGGGGTATAATCAGTTTTCAGGACAAAAGTTATATGATGAACCATTGTCTCAACCATTGTCTATAGATCTTTCCAAACCAGATCCAGCTCCACCTGTACCATATATTACAAAAAATCCTCAGGCAATAGAAGTGCTTTTACAGCAAATACAAGGCTTGGATGTCCTAAGAATGTTTTTATTTGAAGAGAATGAAGGGCTACGATTCGATGGTCAAAATAATAACAGATTAATTGGCATAGATGAAGAATTAGTTAAGAATGTTAAAAAGGTACTTGATACTGCTCACAAATATAATGTCCAAGTATACTTTAGTTTGATTGATAGCATACCCATCATGGCTGACCTGCCAGAGGATTTAACCGATAATAGATTGCAATCTTATGTTGCATGGAGGACTGCACAACGTAATAATATAAAATCAATAATTGATGATCCTGACAACTTTTTAAACGTAGTACTAGTGCCTCTACTTGAACAAATAAAAGATAATCCGGGGCTCTTTGGTCTAGAACTTATAAATGAGCCAAACACTTTTTTTAATGAAGATCCAACCAAAATCATTTCAAACAATGAAGTCAAGAATTTTGTGACAGTCTGCGCCAACGCTATTAATAAAATGGCACCCAATGTAATGGTATCTATATCTTCTGATGATAATGACGTTGGGCAAGAATATGCGGTATCAACTCCTATTTCTTTTGTAGATTATCATGCATATTACGATCCAAATGAAAAACTTTTGAAATATGATCCGGGCAAATGGAATAATAAAAAAGTATTTCTTGGAGAAGTCGGAATTAACCATCGAAATGATACAACACCAGAAACAGAAGACGAAAAAACAAAAGAAGTTTCAGGGATAGAAAAAATTGTTCAAGAAGCAAATAATAACGGGTTTATGGGCGCCCTTGTATACGGGATCTTTGATCCAAATTTTGTTGCTCCAGAACACCAACAAGTAATTCTTTCTTGGCTTAAGGAATTTAAAAAAAGTATAAGTTAATACATATATACCCTAAGTTGTTCACTTATTTTTATTTTCTATGGCTTTTTTGCAATCCAATGGTCGTCTCCCCTTTTTTCCATAATTATTTTGTATAATTTTGTTATATGCTATTAATTAATTAGTATAGAATATATATTTGTCCTAGCTCATTTTATGGAATCATATGGACTATGTTTTTAGAACAACAATACTATCAATAGCAGTAATAGTATTAGTGATCTATATAATAATAATTCCTGCTAGCCAAGTAGGCATAACGCTGTCATCATCGAAAAAAAATAATAGTTATAATATTAACTATGTATTAGCCAAGAAATCTGGCGAATCTAATAATAATAATAGTTGCATATCATGTTTTACTGCCTTACTTACACCAAAGCAAATTTCTATGCTTGAACATGGTTTAGGAGTAAAATCAATTCAAGAGTTGTGTAAGCAGATTGAAACCGGAGACATAGGGCGTGCTGATTTTTACACAGCTATTTTATATCTAACAGATGTCCCACCTTCAACAGATGTCCAAATAAGTAAATGCCTACGTAATAATGGCATTGAATTTGCCCAATAGAGTACTATAATATCGTTTAGCGATGAAGTAGTAATGTTGTTAGCATTGTTCTTCTAAATCTGCAGTTTAAACAATAAAATAATAATGGGTTATAACCGTATTAATACACAATATGGATTGGACTTAAGGAATCCAATCTATACTATCATTATCAACATATTTTTTGATATCAAATTTGGTTACTCAAATTGTATTTATACTGCCACTTATTGCAGATGTACTATTGTATTGTAAACTGCAGTCATATTGTAAGAAGGATAGTGAAGGTACACATATATGAGATAATACCCCGAGACTGCGGTGTGTGGTATAACAAAACTTCCTGAATCGCCAACATAAGTTCCGAGAATGATTGGTTTTGAAAGTACCAGGTCATTTTCAGGATCAATGTCTTGGATTCTAATATTTACAGGTGGAAAGGGGGAAGTTATTGGAACTAGAATTACAGAGGCTGAACTGTATTTGATATCTGCATTATTAGTTGAATCTACCGAGAAGTTCTTTCCTTCGACGAGTGTCGAAGTAGATTTAACAGATTCTGGCGGTAATCCATAATCAGCATTAGATAAAGCTACTTGATAATGACTGGGAGTATTTGGATTATTTCCTAGCAGTATGAATTCTTGATCCATCGATGCTTTCTGGCCATTACTATATGCAATACTTACATTATCCGGAAAATAGAGAATATTGTATGTACCTAACCGCTGCTGTTCTGATAATGTTTTATCCTGTAATAGTTGACCATAAGCAAGTTTATTTTTGAACAAAGGCAAACCCATACCTAAAGCAAGAAACAATATCATAGATACTGCGATGAATTCTATTCTTATTTTATTCATTTCCGTTACAATCCATTTAGGTCCAATATGCGTGTATCCGGTTATTGCCTACATCTCTGTATGTTTGAATAGCTGTAGATAATTCTGTCAATAGTCGAGTATTCAGAAATTACTATGGTTTTAGTACGCGGTGGTTGTCAACTACTACTACTCCTATACCATTTAGCTTATGTGTTCAAACTTTATTGAAAACTTTTCCTCTATATTTAGAAATTCATAGTTTGTGTACTTATACTAAATGGCATACTACTAATACTATACAACAACTACAATAATGAATATTAGATTATGGTCATGAAACTGCAATAGTTTCAAGCATTGAATAATTCGACTGTAACAAAATGAGAACTAAATATTGTTTATACGGTGATAATGATCTTTCCTATCACAGCTGTGACCTTGGATGCAAAAGATATGGATTTAGACAAAAAAATGATCATGATGTATTACGATGACACCATACTGCAACAAGTCGGTAATTCAGACGATACAAATCGATAGACTTGCTCCAAAGACTCTGTGCAAAAGATTTGACATTACAATCGGAGAACGGAATTCAAATCCTGTAAAGTTTAACAGAAGAGATAACAGAAAAGGAAAAAAAGAATAGTGATAGAGCATACCATCTGCAGATTGAAAAAATACAGGATAATGAATGATGTATTTAGAAATAGGTTAAGAAAATACGACAGGATATCAGACATAGTATCGGGTCTGGTAAACTATAGAATGATTAACCAGTCTCGGTAAAAACA
>JBDUES010000243.1:0-24092 GCA_040297625.1 Candidatus Nitrosocosmicus sp.
TACGATGAAATCTATATCCAAGTCCTCATCTTTTGCAACTTGTTTCATCTCTTCAGTAGCAATGCCTCTTTTGGCAGAACAAAGTTGAGTGCTCATTTTTTATTTATGTATTATAATCTATAAATGAGTTGTTAATGTCTATTAACAAATCTAGTTTTATGTTTCATTCCTTTTTGAATTACATCCCTCTGGGCCCATATACGTGACAAGCAAATATCAATAGATTCAAAGACAAAGAAATGAGTTTGATGTAATTAATAATTACGGCAAAGCATTATACTATATTCTTAAAAGCCTCTATATCAATAATGAAAATAAGAAATACGATGATCTAATTTTAAGGTATATGATTCAAAACACCAAAAAACACTTCTTACACACCCATATTCTTTTGATACACTAAATTCTCAGTGATGATATGGTGATATACA
This sequence comes from Candidatus Nitrosocosmicus sp., assembly GCA_040297625.1. Classification (GTDB taxonomy): domain Archaea; phylum Thermoproteota; class Nitrososphaeria; order Nitrososphaerales; family Nitrososphaeraceae; genus Nitrosocosmicus. The sequence goes on from JBDUES010000243.1 coordinate 432, forward strand.
TTAAATACAGCAAAGTATGGTCTGGATATCCACTGGATGAATGATAATCTAGGATTGTGGTGACGTTGACGGTGGCGCCATCTTTCCAATTGGTTATGGATGTTAATGGTAGGTATTATAACCAATGGATACAAAATTACTTGCTACAAAGTGGATGATTGTGTGAGAATTGGATGTTTTATAGAATCATGTCTCTTGCAGCGTATATTATTTTATAACAAAAGATAGAGCAATATTATCTAGAAATCGACTATTATTTATGACGATACTAAAGGATGAAAAACCCAATAAAAAGAAAGATTATTCGAATGGGATAATATCGATGAGTACCATGTATACCAATTCCTAATAACCTTGTTCCTTTTGCATACGGCACTCACCCAATCACTCCATCTTTACCTCTGTATTCGAATGTAAAGATTTATTCCCTCTCTTATACAGTGGAAAGCCGGTAGTGAAAAAAATGCTATCATAGGTTTTGATAGCATCGTGCTTCTTGGTATATGAAAGAAGCAGAAAATAGTTCAAAAACTAACAGGTGTCAAATTTACGATACTAATCACCTTTAAAAAGAGAGGGGTAACAGATAGAACTTGAATTCTATTTAACATGCAAACCCAAGATATAAGAATCTAAAGCATATTTACCTTATAATTCATATACTATTTTGATTGATCTTGATGGAAACCATTGCTATTTGTATGTATGTGGATGGCAGAAAGTCCAGAAAATGAAAAACAGCTAAGATGGTAGCTATTCCATTGGTTATACTACTATTACTATTACTACTACTTCTGCTATCCATAATCTCCGCAGCCTCCATTATCTTGCGTGTTTGGTCATCGGGAGGATAAAAGGGCCCTAGGAGATACCCGATTTTTGCAGTTAGCACTACACTTTAGAGTATGATATGGAACATATCGATTTCCATTCAGAAGGTAAATGATATTTTCTGGCGAATGTGTTATGGAAGGTGATGAAGGAGGGGCAGGAGTCGAAGGGCAGGTGTAGAAGGGCAGTAGTAGAAGGTGTAGAAGGTATTAGATGTATATTCCTAATAGATACAAATATCGATTGTAGATTCTCTCGCTATTGACCTCTAAAGCAAGAGGATTGTATTACGCTGGTGGTGATGGTGGGGTAGTATTGGTAGTTGTACCACTTATACTCCAATTAATAGATAATATCCTGGAACCACCATAATTATTTATTAATTTATTTTTTAAATTGTCATATGATATATCACGAATAGGGATATGGTTCAAAAATGAATTTTAAAGGAGAAAAGGACAATCAAGACATCAATTTATAAATAATTATCCATATATATTACCTATGTCATTACTTTTATATATATACCCAGTTTTGAATATACATGGATTTTATTTTTGCAAACAAGAATCTATAGTGTAAAAAATTGTATAATTAATTAATAATTGCTAAATTATCCGGATACAGAAAGGTTAATCCATCAAGATCACTTTAATGAGGTATAATCTATAGGTATCCAGCGTAATAAATTCAAAATAAGAGTTGTACTTCTTTCTTTATACATCCTGCAACTTTTCCCAAAAATCAACCTTATACTGTCATTTTTTTCGACCGCTAACAAACTTTTCACTCTTGGCCCTTAAGCAATAGCAATCCTGCCATAAGTAGCCCAGAAAATACTATTGAACTTAGAATTGTAATATCTTGCTAATTATTTGCTATTTTATTCATATATTGGACATATATCCAATATATTAAATCGAAATAACGTGTAAAATTATATTTATAGATTTCTTATACGGGTCTATAAAGTTTCATGAAAAATATTTAAATGATTCCAGGTCAAAGGGTTGAATTAAAACCTTCCATTTCTATTGATTATTAATCCATTGCAGGTTTCAATATCATATTTTTATAATTGCAAATATATACTAATGAATAGTATAATAATTATTATGTTTCAATGTATTTATAAAAGAAAATTATGCTTATCCCATAGCCTAAAAAATGACGGTTTTTGACTGGAATGACGAGGGAAATGACGGGAATGACGGATAAATTGACGGGTCCGTTATTTTGAATATGGATCTTTTCTCTATAATACTATCTATATAACGGTTGCTAAATTCAAACCTCTCTATTAACTCACGGGTACACTGTTATATCTTAATGGTAAATTTAAAACCTAATAGATAGAGAAACTAGAGTATCCACAGGCATAGCATCCAATATAATTGGAGTGGAATAATGGAATGGGGATTCCCGATCCATGAATTTAGGGGCTGATGTTGCATAAACAAATCTGGCAATTCTGTTATACAATGCGTTGAAGGTCATAGAATGGCATAATTAATGAAAAATTTTGAGGTTGTAGGTGGTGATGGTGATAGCTGTGGTGGGAGAGATTACAATGAATTTCGACTTGTATACTGGATACTATTTTGAATTGTAAAAATTTAGTTATACAACCTAAGGATGTAATAATGCATCGTGGATAAAAAATTTACTTCATTTTCATTCTTATTTTCATTCTAATGACAAAAGGTCATTTTCTTTGATTGATCTATATGAGATGTGGATGAAGAGAATGATGATGCAAGACCGACAACATATAAAAAATACCTAGGACTTATCAAGCAGAAACTAAAAAAAGATCTGATTTAAACCATGATAATGACTTTTAACTTTATATTGTAAACTTTTTATATATGTAAAAGGCAGGATAAATTATTAAATTTAATTTATCACAATATTAAAAATAAAATATTAATATTTGTATATAGATAAACAATATATGAATAATGAAAATCGATCTATGCCAATCTGTTTTACACCAGACCAAATAAAGGCTTTGGAATTATATGCAAAGAAAAAAGGTATGTTAAATTATAACCAAGCGATTGAAGAAATTATTGAATCTCTTTAATAATAATTACCAATAAATTTCCTTTTTTTTATAGTTAAATACACATACAGGGTACATGATAAATTAATTCTGATTTATCATATAAAAAATTCGTTTTTTATTAGAATGTGATTTTCTTTTATTTTATATTATTTATTATTTTAGTGTTTATTAATATTTTATTTGTACTGAAATAACCGACAATGTATTGGATTTATGAAATCTAAAAATATTTTTCTGTAGAAAAAAGTATTATATATAAGAGAATTTCTTTTTATGGACAATCAAATTATTTGATTCGTATTAACACTTGGAATAAATTTGCTAGATTTTTAAAATAAAAAACTAAAAATGTCAATTGAAGTTCTAATATACAAATAGAGTACTTCTTATATATGTAAATATGTGTGTTGTTTTCAATAAAACTTTAATGAATTTCACAAAAATTTACTACGAGTAATTTCAATTATTTTTTAAATGGGTGCGGGATTTACTGAACAGATAGTGCCATCAGGGTTTTCAAATTCATGCAAGAAAAAGTAAGCAAGAAAAAAGGAATAAAGAGATTAAAAAATTCAGGAAAAAAATTTATTCATTGATAATGTAATAGCCTCTAGGACATGGAATTATTTAATTTTTTAAAAAAACATAAATGTCAAAATTGTGGTAAACGATTTAATAAAATTGAAAATTATATGCATCATGAATTATTGTATCATTCTGATAAAAGTTCATATGATTGTTCAAATTGTGGTCTAAAATTTACAGATATGGATAAGTTAAAGGATCATATAAGGAGAGACCATTCATACAAAAAAGATAAATAAACACATTTTAGTTTTTCTTTAAAAGAATTATAATTTATAAAAAAGTTTTTTTAATATAGTAATAAGGTTTGTTTTCAATAAAACTATGATTTTCAAAAACTGAAATTCTACATCTTTTGGTATCAATGACATTAATAACACTTGTTAGATATTCATTAAATGGTTATCGATATTTTTCAATTGATTTTCTTTTAATGTTCTCTATGTCTTTTCTAATACATGAATCAGCTCATATATTTCCTGCACAATATTATCATTCAATGGCAGAATTTCGAGCAAATATAAATGGATTAATCATGACTGCAATTTCTGCTATTCCGTTTATTCCATTTAAATTTATAGCACCAGGTGCAGTCATGGTTAGGATATATGATAACGATGAATTAGGAAAGGTTGTACTTGTTGGGACATTAAACAATATTTTATTTTGTATTATATTTTACAGCATTTATTTATTTAATTTTAATAGCTCTTCTAAAGAAAGATCTGGTATTACAAAGATACTTCAGTATGATGAATTACCAATAATATGGATATATACGAAAGTTTATTTAAAGAATATTATAGCATCAAGACTGAGATTTTGTCAATAAAGAATTAAGACTCGTCAAGTGAACAGAGTGTTTGGGATGCTTTGTTTCATGTTTCAGTAAATCTTTTTTTTGATAATGTTTTAGTATTATATTTGCAAAGTAAATAGTCAATTTCATACGATTCCCTAAAAATGTAGCATAGTTTTAATTGTTTTTCGAAACATGCAACAAAGCACCTTTAGAGATATCATATCCAGAATGTACACTAATTTTGGCATAAAAACACTAAAAAAATAATTGAAATGATAAAGAAATTGAAAAAAAATACCTTTTCTGATGCTATATATAACCAATATATGAGTTATAAGAAATCTTAAAGATAACTTTTAAAATAAGTTTCAATTTATAATCCTTAAAAAAATATATAGTACTATTACCTACTGGTTTTCAAAGAAGAAATCAGTTATTTGCCATTATACTTGAATATACTTTGATATTACTTTCTTGGCCAAAGGTGTAATTGGTTCTTTTTTGAGTATTTCAACTATTTTTTCAGCTGCATGTCCATCACCATAAGGACTTTTACTGAATATTGGCTGTGAAGATAAAATTCTTTTGATTGATTCAACCATTGCAAAATAATCAAGAGAACATAAAATCGAATGTCCCGATGCTATTGATTCCTTCCTTTCAGTGGAATCTCTAAAAATCAATGCTCTTTTGTTTATAAAAGGTGAGGTTATTTCCTCTTGAATTCCGCCTGAATCGGTAATAACAAACTGGCAATTTCTAAGAAGCCTCAAGAAATCATGATAACCGACAGGATCAATAATATTTATATTTTTTCCAATATGATGCCCGAGTCCATACTGTTGAATTCTTTTTAAAGTTCGCGGATGTACTGGAAAAATGCAATTGATATCCAAATGAGATAATACACCAAATATTCTTTTTAGGATATCAGGATTATCCACATTCTCTTCCCTATGCAAAGTTAAAAGAGTATACTTTTTTAATTGATTAGTGAAACCTTCACTACTGGTTGAATTTTTGGTTTCCTGATCATTACCATGGTTTTCAGGAGATGAGTGCAGGCATAATCTTACAGCATCAAGAACAGTATTTCCAACTGTATATATTTTTCCTTGCACTTGTTCATTTGATAGTATCATTGCAGATTCTGTTGTGGGTGCAAATAGTACATCCGATATATGGTCTGTCATTCGTCTATTGTATTCTTCAGGCATCCTCCAGTCATAACTTCGTAATCCTGCCTCAATATGCATAACTGGAATTTTTGCTTTTGAGCCCGCTAATGCAGCAGCAGCAACACTGTTTGTGTCTCCAACTGTTATTATAGAAGATGGCCGACACTCTTTAAAAACATGTCCTATTCCAGACAATATCTCAGAAAATTGTTGAATCGAATCATTTGGATTTTCTAATTTTATAGTATAATCAGCCTTTTTGATTCCAAATTCTTTTATAAAATTAAGAAATAAATTATAATCGTGGTGCTGACCAGTATGTATAAATGTATAATCTATATTATCTTGGTCTAATAAACGCATTATAGGGTATAATTTAATAATTTCAGGTCTGGTACCAGTTATAAGGACTAACTTTCTGTCTTGATTTGACGACATCATTTAATTCAGTTTAGACAATATTATTTTTTCTAATATAATATGTTTTAACACATTAAATATAATAGAATTTATTTAATAATTGTTATGTAACAATTATTGGTAGAATCAGTAATACAATTCAATCTCATCTCAGAAAATTGGAATATAAACGACGAGTTTTTTTATGGGTTTTGAATCTGACCTTGTCAATATGAAATATAAACAAGTATTAGAAATTTGCTAAAAAATTGATAACATGTTAAATGAAGTATGAAGAATAGATTGGAAGAAAAAAATATAAAGTTTAATAATTGTAACTTTGTAACTATGCCAATTATGTATACAGAAGGTATTACCTATACACCAATTCCTTTAAAGATATCAAAAAAAATAAAAAAGATGGAATTAACGGCAGCAATACCTATTTTATTGATTTTTGGTGCAGTTATAGTACTTTTGCCTTATCTCAACATTGTGAATGTTAATGCTCAAACTTTTGATAAAGTGATCAGATTTCCTGATGTAAATTTAACAAACAGTAATAACCAGAACTCTTCACTATCTGAAGAGTTCATATTAGTAGCAAATACCCCAGGTAATAATAGCCAATCTCAATTAGAGGTATTAAATCCTAGTTTTGGACTATCCCTGCCATTCGTAAAGTTAATTGAAGGGCAAAAATATGTAATAGACCCTTTGAATGAGGCAGATATTAAATATACCAACATTACTGTAAAATTGGCTCAAGTCCTTTTTGTTTCACCTGATATCAAAATACAGGAAGCTAATCCTGAAAGTCCTGATGAAATGACATTGGGAACCCCCATCACTCTTGGTAATTATGCGCCTGGTGCCAGTGGTTTTATTATGCCATCAAATCTCCCTCCTGGTAATTATATACTATATATTTACCTTCAATATCCTGAAGGTATTACAGGTGTCTTTAGCAATTTAGCAACAGTCGAAAAAGGGACAGTTATCAATTAAAATAACTATATCATATAGTTACCAAACATATGATTTTCTCTTTTTTTCTACCACATATACTGAATGAATAATGATTTATTTAATAAACCTAATAAGATTTTAGTACGAATAGGCACCTTATTCGCTAAATCTACCTATTATATTTTATTATATTTTATTAATTAGGCATAAAATAAGATAAAGTGGACAATACTTATTTATGAATCAAATATTCTCTCTTTTGTAGAAAGAAACCCATATTATACTTTTTTTATTATTGCAAAACTGGGGTATAAGTATAAATAACCATCATCAAAATAGTCTGAAAAATATATTATATAATATCTTGATTAAATTATGTAGAATTATCTTATTATTTTAACCAAATAAATATATCCGTCAGAAAGATATTAAAAAGAAGACGATGTGTTCAAATTAACTTTAGTATTAGTTGGAATATTAACTGTACCGTTATTGATACTCCTTATTAACGTATTACCAAATTATATCTATGCAGTGACTCCTGCATTAAATGGCACCGGTCAGGATGACTTTCTTGTACGTACAAATGTAAACCAAAGCATAAATGGTGGTGCTGGCAATGTTATTATATTTAGCAACAATGGTAACGGTCCTGTTAATGGAGGTCCAGGTGCTGACATTATATTCGCAGGGCCTGGTGGGAATGCATCTATTAATGGTGGACCTGGAGATGATACAATTGTTGTTACAAAAGGGAATTTCTCTATTGATGGTGGACCTGGAGCTGATACAATAATTATCAATGGAGGAAATAACATTGTTAGAGATAGCGATGGTAATGATACTATATTAGTCCTCTCAGGACACAATAATATTACAGCTGGACCAGGTGGCAATGTAATAATTGCCCTTAATGGTACCAATAATATTAAAGGTGGTCCAGGCGGTGATTTAATAATTGCCCTTAATGGTACCAATAATATTAAAGGTGGCTCTGGCGACGATATGATATTCTCTCTTGGGGGAAATAACACTGTTTCAGGCGGATCAGGGGATAATGTACTTGTTGGAACTACCGCTAAAAATATTCTGGTAGGCGGGAGTGATAATGACTTTATATATACTAAGGGTAAAAATGACACACTTATAGGTGGACCTGGCGAAAATGCTCTAATAGCTGCTGGTACTGGTAACGCTACCATTATAGGTGGACCTGGGATTGATAAACTTATAGGTGGACCTGGAGCTGATCATTTTATTTGTGGTACTGGTGAAGAAAGTATAATAGGTTTTAATACTAGTAAAGGGGATACTAAAACCGCAAATTGTAAGAATTTCTGAGAAATTAATTGACCCTTAGGAGGTTGGAAATAAATATAATTTGAAGAAAATAATTTATAGTTATTAAATAAAAGAAGAAGGCGATTATTAACTAATTTAATGTTTTATAAACAACCAGTCTGTTCCCCCCCTCTTTTTCTCTTAATTTCATTCCCTTTTATGAACGGCTTACTCTGTATTTGTGTTCATTAAAACTAATTCCAAAATAAATTATAAATTCTTTTGATATGGGGTTGTGTAGTTCGCTGTATTATCTGTATAAATACATTAAAAGTATGCGTTAAATATAATTGATGTATTTTTGGATCATGTAGTTCTTTTACTCTAATCCGTTAAGGGATGGGTTTTGAGGCAGGGGTGTTTATTTACTAATATACATATATATAAATATATTTATCATACAAATAAAATGCTATCGCAATATTTACCCCATTTATATTATTTGTTTGAAAAGATAACACAAAATGTGCTTTGTTGCATGATTCCGTAAATTGTTTTTTATTACCGTTTTAATATTAATGAGATGATGTAAATAGTCATAATTTAATATGATTTGCTCGAGATATGCATAATTTTAACTGTTTTTCGAATCATGCAACAAAGCACACAAAATGCTTTTATTATACCAATTAGCATATGTTCTCTAAATTGAACCTCTTAACAAATAGTTTCTCATATCAAGATTGAATCTTTTTGTTCTGAAATACTGATATATCTTATTCTTCAAATCTGTAAATGATGGATAGTATTTCAGGATAAACAAATCTCGTTTGGCTATATTCCATACTTCTTCCATTACCATAAACTCTGGTGATGCTGTAGTTGGAAGATATACTGGGATTAGAGTATCCTTGTTTTCTTCAAAATACTTTTGTACCTTCTCTGATTTATGATGAGGCGATACCTTATCCATGAAAAGATAACATTTTGGAAATTTGGTATGTATTTCTTTAGATAATCAAGAAATGTCTCGCCATTAAATCGGTCATACTGTCTGAATAACTGCTGCTGCTGCTTGTACTTCTTTCCATCCATGCTTATGGCACCAAAAATACATGAATGTTTATGAGATCCTGTTACTTTGACTATAGGTCTTTTCTTTTCTTCAATCCAAACTCGTCTTACTAAAGAATCATAAAAGAAGAAGGATTCATCCAAGGATATTATGGTAAATGTTTCTTGCTACTACTGCTGCTGCTTATCCACACCAAGTATTTCTGCGGCCTTTTTTTGAAATGGTTTTTCTCTTCTTTTGATGCTGTGTTAACATGTACCTTTCTTGGTACTTTTTGTTTGAATCCCCATTTACGAAGGATTCGGTATATGGGAGTGTAATGATATTTGATACCGCTTTTCTTTACGATTAACTCTTCAACCTGTTTTGTGGTCCAACCTTGATTGGAGTTGAATATTTCTTTCTTAATCTGGTAACTGATCTCTTCGGATAATTCTGGAGGCCGGTCACTTTTCTGTCTGGTTTTTAATCCGTTTATACCCTCTTTATCGTATCTTTTTAACCACTCACATGCCCAAGATTTACATCTGTGAAGGTCTCTTGCTACTTGAGCAGGTACCTTGCCTTGATATACAACGTTGAGAACAAGTAGCATTCTTTCCTTTGTTTTTACATCCTGTTCATGTTTGTAGATCTTTTCAAACGATTCTCTAGGGGTATGAGTCAAATGAATATAGGATGATAATGGAATTAACCAATCTATAAACATTTATTAAAAATACACAGATGATAAAAGTGCAGTTTGTATATTTATGCTAAATGGTATATTAATCAATTTTTTCTTTTAAAAATGAACAATTTTTTAAAACATGCTTTTCCGAAAATATCTGTTTAAAAATAGGGATTTATATGAAAAAATCATTGATACTAGAATATCTTTAAAGTATTATCTTTTAAAATCAAATCAATATGAAAAAATACAAAATATGATATTTTACAATATTTATTAAAAAAAATATAACTTTTTTGTTTTTTTTTATTTTATTTTTAACTACACAAACCTATAGTAATTTATATACATTTATTATTGAATTTTATATTGTTTGGAGGGCTATTTGTAACAGGTACTGATACCAATATTGGAAAAACACTAATTTCTGCATCTTTGGCATGGAGATTATCACAACACCATGATAAAATATGCGTAATGAAACCCTTTGCAACTTCTGATAAGATTTTTTCTAATAGGTTTAATTCTAAAGATGTATTTTTATTATCAAAATCGATAAAATTGGAAGAAGATCAAAATTATTTGAATCCATATTTTTACAAGTTGTCTGCATCTCCATATATGGCAAGTAAAATATTAAAAATAAAACCTCCAAGTATTACTATTGCTTTTAATAAATTTAAATATTTAAAAAAAAAATATAATTTTATTGTTGTTGAGGGAATAGGTGGGATAATGGTTCCTTTAAATCAAAAGTATAATTTGGTTGACTTTATCAAATTAACGGGCCTATCATTAATTATTGTGGCAACACCAAAAATAGGAACGCTTAATCACACATTATTAACAGTCCAAATATGTAAAGACTACAATATTCCTATTAGAGGAATAATCTTCAATAAAATGCCCGAAAAACCCTCAATTGTAGAAAAAACAACCCCATCATTTATAGAAAAGTTAACAAATATACCAGTTTTAGGGATTATACCTTATTATAATAATATAAAATTTAATGATTCAACATTTAAAAAAATATCAAATCATATCTCTAATCTTTTATATAAACGGGATAGTTGAATTTTTAGATTTTTCCTAATTTTTTTACATATAGTTTATAGGCTTCTAAATAAGATTTCTTGTCTCCGATATCGATAAACCCTTCATTCTCTACTACGAATGCTTTAACTTTTTTATTTTGATTTATGGACTCTCGTACAGCATCATCCATTCCGTAAGCAGTTGAAGTTGGTATCAAATTTAAAAATTCAGGTTCAAATACATAACATCCAATATTTATTAAACCGGAAATCTCAGGTTTTTCTCTCCAATCAGTAACAAAGTTATTTTCATCAGAATTTACATCGATAAATCCATATTTTAGCCTAGTCTTGTACATAGCAAGAGCCATTGAAATATACGTATTAGAATTAAGATGATTTTCAATCATTGTTTTAAGCGAAAATTCGTATATCGAATCTCCATATAAACATACGAATGTTTCGTCCAAATATTTGGACGCTGTTTTTAATTGCCCTGCAGTGGCCAGAGGCCTTTCTGACCTGGCATATTTTATTTCAATACCAAAACGAGACCCATCCTCAAAATAATCTTCGATTGTTCTATGGAGATAGCTCACACATAATATTATCTGGTCAATTTTTCCTGAATTAGATAACCAATCGACAAGATATTCTAATAAAGGCTTATTTCCTAAAGGTAACATGGGTTTTGGAATAAAAAAAGTATAAGGTTGTAATCTGGTTCCAAGACCTCCTGCTAAAATTACTGCTTTCATAATAGTTAAGAAAAATTAATTGTTATTTAAAACATTAGTACCCGTTAATTTAATAACTATTGTTTTTATTTTATCAATTATTTCATTTGGACCTTTACCAAAGATTATAATCATTGGCTCCTTCCCGTAATCACCATCATGAAATACTATTTCGGCATCGGGTATTTTTTTCATTGCATTTTTAATTCCCCAAATAATCGAAAGGCCTTCTTTATTTTTATTTTCAATTTGCTCTTTATCTCTTGAGTAATATGAACAAATAAAATTTGTTTTACAGATATCTAAAATTTTTTTATCGTTTTTGATATTTATTGCTGAACGAAATAAATGATTGAGTTGATTTGCAACAATAACGGCATTCGCGACATGACTTGATGCACCAAATTCCACAACATTTGGACTCCGGATTCTGGTACCTATATTAGTAATTCTACCTAGAACCCCTGCAACGTCGATAAAACCTTTTGGGTTTTCTAAAGAATATACAAAATTTGTTTTTGTTTCAGGAATTAAAAGATAGAAATCTTTTATTTCTTCCAATATTTTTATATTATTGTTTAAAGAAGAAAGTATTTTATATCTTGTAGAATTCTCGTATAAATTAGACAAAGGATTTGTTACGCCCACACCATTCCCAATTTTAAGTACGTTCATCAATCCGTCTTTCACATATGCATTAGCTAAGAAAAAAGATTCTTTAATATTATAACCTTTACCTATAAATGCTGCCAAAGATGAAGAGAAATTACAGCCTGTTCCATGTGTTTCAGCAATTTTTAGTTTATCGTTATATGCTTTTGTAATAGTGTTACTTTCTTTTTCTACTAGAATATCGAAAATTTTAGTATTTTCTTCGGTGCTATGACCACCTTTTATTATTACATTGTTAGGTCCTAATTTCATAATTTTATATGCTGCTTCAATTAATTCTTTTTCAGAAGATATTTTATTTTCAGATAGTATTTCTGCTTCTAATAAATTTGGGGTAATCACAAGTGAAATTGGAATAATTTTTTTTTTAAAATTGTCATATGATACATCTTTCAAAAGTTTAACTCCAGTTCCAGAAAATAATACAGGATCTAGTACTATTGGAATTTTTAGAGGGTAAAGAATATCATGAACTATTTCAATAATTGAATTATCATATAAAACACCTATTTTGATTATGTCTGGTTTGATATCATCTAAAGTGGTTAACAGCTGATTTTTAAAAAACTTTGAGGGAATAGTAAATACATCTGAAACAGTCTCGGTATTTTGGGCGGTTAAAACAGTAATTACAGTTGTACAATAAAGCCCTAACGCTGAAAATGTTTTTATATCTGCCTGTATTCCAGCACCACCTGATGAATCACTCCCTGCAATAGTTAATGCTTTTTTCAACACGATTCTAATTTATACAAGAATGATTGCAATCCAAAAGTGGATTTAAAATTGTATGATTTATTTTTTGTTTTGACCTTCTGGCACAGGGCAATCCGAGAGATAAAAAAATAGGTGCTTTTCCAATAAAACTGGTTAAATTATATATATTTTCTTTTGCCACATTATCACTACTTGAAAGAATTAAACCAACTTTATCACTAGTATTATTTTTCTTTATTTGTTCTATTGTATGTGATGGGAAATCTATATGCATTTCAAAAAAGCCTGTTAATTGAAACCTTTTGATGAAAAAGTAACTTTTTATAGCAACTACTTTCAATTTTATAATTATCTTTTTTTCGGTATTTTTTAATCTTTTGTTAGTGTTTTGAATATAATTTTTAATAGATTTTATTGAAAGTTAAACTATATAAAAAGAAATGTCAATATATATTCTGAGGATAATTTTTTCCTTTATTTATTAATTATCAATATTGAAATAGTTGCCTTAAGTTATGTCTTTAGGTTAACTTGAAAACGGTCATGTATCACAATATAATTTTTAAATAAACTAGTCTCATTAATAAATATCATGTCAGTTAAATTGGTAATTTTATTCATATCTTTATCTCATTATTGAGTAAATATGTATTGGATGATTTACATAATATAAGAATTTTTTTAAAAAACAGAAATAAGTCTGTTCTTAAATGGGAAAAAACTGAAATATCATAACTGTTAAATATGCTTCATAATTCCATTTTTTTGAATATTATTGAGTAAACCCATGGATCTAGGCAGTTTGAAAGTTGGATCTTATATTATTATTGATGGAGAGCCTTGTAGAATTGTATCATATGATCACAGTAAACCGGGTAAACATGGTTCGGCAAAAGCTAGAGTAGCAGCTATTGGTGTATTTGATGGATCAAGACACAGTTTGGTATCCCCAGTTTCTGCAAATGTTGATGTTCCCCTTATTAATAAGAAAAATGGTCAAATAATTTCATTGTCAGGTCAAACATTGCAAATTATGGATCTGGAATCTTTTGAAGTATTTGAAACTTCTGCTGTAGAAAATGAAATCCGAGATAAAATTACTCAAGGTGGTGAAGTAGAGTATTGGAAAGTTCTTGATAAAATTAAAATAGTCAGAGTCAAAGGCGCATCATAGTAAAATTAGTTTTTTCCATGAAATTATGCAATTAATTGATGAAAATAAGCGCATATTTTCGCTTTATTATCTATAATTTTTGAGACAATTTGCAATTAAGTAAAGATAAAGTAAATGGGTATCAGTCAGGGCATTCTTTTCGCTAATATTTTTTTGAAGACCATAAAAAAATAAAATCGCAAGTTACTTTGGAATTATATTTATCTTTTCATGTTTGAATATTATGGTATTTGTAATCTAGGAATTTAACAAATATTTAATTTCAAATTTTGTGATATCCTGTTATTTTGTATTTACCTTAGGGATTTATGGTCTATTCCCATCAGCATAAATTATCTAACATCTCTTTTTAAATAGTTTCTCAAATTAATATTGAATCTTTTTGTTCTGAGTAGATGGATATTTTATTCTTTAAATCTGCTGCAAATGATGGATATAGTATGATACCACTAGCAGATCTTGTTGGACCATATTTTCAAACTTTTTCCATTACCATGAACTCTAGTGGTATTGTGGTTGTGGTTGAAAGATATACTGGAATCAGCATCCTTGTTTTCATCAAAAAACTTTCTTACCTTCTTTGATTTATAATGAGGGGATGCTTTATCAAAAAAACAGATAGCATTTTGGAAATTTAAAGTGTAGTGTTTTTAGAAACTTGAGAAATGTATCGCCATTAAATCGATTCCACTATCTAAATAACTTTTTTTCATCCAAACTATTGCATCACCACATAGACATGAATGTTTGTGTGATCCTGTTACTCGAGATACAGGTCTTTTCTTTTTATCAATCCATAATACATACCCTTCTTACAAGAGAATCATAAAAGAAGAAGAATGATTCGGTTAATGATACTAATGTAAAGCTTTGATGGTATTGGTTTTGTTATTTTTTACCTCCAGTATCTCTGTGGCTCTTTTTTGGAATAATTCTTTTCATCTTTGGATGCAGCAGCAGCAGCAGCAGTGGTTACATGTACTTTTCTTGGCACTTTCTGTTTAAACCCCCATTTACGAAGGATACGGTATATGTGGGTGTAGTGGTATTTTATCCCACTTTTTTGTATGATTAGATCTTCTGCCTGTTTTGTAGTCCAACCTTGTTTAGAATTGGATAGTTCTTTTTTTATTTGATAAATTATCTCTTCGGATATTTCTGGGGGTCTACCACTTTTTGATCTATTTTTTAGTCCCTGTATACCTTCTTCACCGTATCTTTTTAACCATTCCGAAGCCCATGCTCTACTTCGATTGAGACCTCTGGCTGCTTGTGCTGGACTCGTATTATTGTATACCACATTTAGAACAAGCAGCATTCTTTCCTTTGTTTTTGTATCGTGTTCATTCCTATAGATCTTTTCAAATGATGTTTTATTGATGGTCAAATGAATAATGATAATAGATATGTCATCCTGGATATATAATGTTAGTGTATTTATGCTAATTAGTGTAGTTACTAAAATTGTAATAGGTAATGTAAGATAATCTTCAACTAATATTCTTTAAATCTCTATTTGTGCTAACCATTTTATCAATAATTGTCATAGTTTTTTTTATTACCACATTATTTGATTCAAACAAAGTTACTAATATCATGTTATTGGTATCTGGAGGATTTATCTTTGCATTTTTATTTTTTTGTTCATAAAATTGGAGTTTTATAAAATATAGTAATTTAGCCTTCACGTGGATATTTGGATAATTATTTCTGCAATAATATTGCATGAAAAATAATCGTAATTCAAATTCCAGATGTTATGGAATTATTTTTGGAATTAATCTATCAATCTAATCCACAATACATGCAAGATCGATTAAAATACAAAGATTTAGTTGAATTGTAAATAATACAAAATAATTGTAAATTATGATCCATTTAAATAATATTTGAGTTAATATTATTTAATTGCAACAACAATCGAAAATAAAATTTGATGTGAAATTACCATTGATTTTAATTCATACTCCATTTGGTTTAAAATTTTTTGACAAAATAGCTCAGACAGGAGCTGCAAAATTTTATGCCAAATTTACCACATATTTAATGCCAATCATAACAGCACTAGCTTTATTTTTAATAATTGGAGGTATTGTTGCTCTTTTCTCAAGTTCAATTGCCCGAGAGGGTGTAAGAGGTATAGGCCCTCAAGCTAATCTACTAATACCAGGGTTGAATCCATACCTACCTATCGCTGATGGATGGATTGCTTTGGTTATAACAATAATAATTCATGAAGCAGGTCATGGAATAGTTGCACGGGTTCATGGTGTAAAAGTGGAATCTACCGGAATCGTATTATTATTTATCTTACCCATTGGTGCATTTGTAAACATCGAGAGAGACGAACTTGATAAAATTTCCATTAAACAAAAAAGTTCAATTATGACTGCAGGGCCTATGAGTAATATAATCTTAGGCTTTATCTCGTTGCTTTTTATATTCTTAATAACATCTAGTTTAACTGTAACTCCACAGTCAAATCCAAATGTTTTTGGAGTAATAATAACAAGTATCAGTCACAATTCACTAGCAGAATCTTTAGGATTAACAAAAGGCTCCATCATTCAACAAATACAACATAAAGATATTAAAACTACAACTGAATTAAATGGAAATTTAAGTAGCAATCTGGGAAATACCTTATCATTTACATGGTTAAATGAGAAAGGAGAAAAAATTACTAAACAATCTACATTGCCAAAAGAGCGAGTTCCAGGTAAAGGAATTTTAGGTGTAACTATAATGGAGGTTTCTGATCCAAAAAAAGCACTAAATACCTATAATTCTTTATTTGCTATAAATCCTCTTGCATTATTAGCACCACCTACAATAGCTCAAGGAGTACCATATTCGAGCATGATGCAAGATAAATATTCATCGCCTATTTTTGGACCATATTTTGCAATACCTGCAAACCTTTTGTTTTGGATATGGTTTATCAATTTCAATGTCGCTATTTTTAATGCTTTACCTATTGGACCATTAGATGGCGGTCAATTATATAACACAATAATTGATAAGAAAACTGAAAATAAGAAAGGAATTCTTCGACATGCATCAAAGATTCTAACATATGGAACGATCATAATTCTTGCATTAGCCTTTGTTGTTCCATATGTAATGCGATAAAATAATATTTTTTAATATTTTGTATATATATTTATATAAGAAATAAACAAGGTTTTTTTTATTTTATCTACTTTGCCATTTAATTATCTTTTGTGTTAAAATAATGAATGGTTTTATATTACAAGGGGTATGGCGGGATAAAAGTGATACTAAGCATATAAATAAAATTTAATACTTGTGCTTTGAAATTTTTTTAGCTTCTATAAGATCAAGAAAATAAAATAAATATGTTCTTTCATTTATTTTTAACATCCAAGGAATAAATGATTCTGTTTGGGTTCTGTGAGAAATTTCATAGCCATTCTTTTCAACAATTTTTCTTATTTTAATATCATCCATTTTCTGCTCGTAAACATTTTCCCGATTATAATCATAAGGAGAAGTAATAATAAAGGTACAGTGAGGTTTCAGTAGGTTATGAACTTCTTCTAATAGTTTAGTTATTGAAACAAATTCAATAATGTTTAGCCCAAAAATAAGATCAAACTTTTGATTTTTAAAAGGAAGATTCAAGATATCTGCAACAATGAATTCAGTATTAGTTATTCCCTGTTCCTTAGATTTTTTTCTAGCTTCTTTAATAAAAGAAAATGAGGTATCTACTCCAATTACAAATGAAAATTTTTTTGCGATTTCAAATGTTGATAGACCCAAAGCACAACCTAAATCCAAACCCATACCCTCGGGATTGTAAATTACACCAGATGCCAATTTTCTGTATATATCCGATGGTTTTATTTTCCATCTTAATAAATGAAGAAATTTATCACTTTCAAAATTTTCATTGTGTAGCCAATTATAGCTTTGATAATATATGCCATCAGTTTCATACTTGTTATCTATAATATTTTTTTTCTCTATATTTTTAGCAACATCTTTAAGATAATCTTTTAATTTATCACTTTCTACTTCTAAAAGCCACTTTCCAAAGGTTATCATTCTTTCAGAGCAATAGTTAACAAAATTATTAATTATTATAGCTATACCATCAATTATTGGATATCTTTGATAACAATCATTACAAGTTAACATTCCTTCCTTACAATCGTTATTATTTAAAGGATCAATAATATAACTTTCTAAAACAAGATAATTCTTTTTTATCTTGTGATTCATACAAGTTAAATGATTATAAGATGATAAATTTATTTTCAATATAGGTTATTTTAAATAAAGTATTATAGATGTTTGTTTATCTATTTATATACCAAATAAAAAAAATACATATTCATTTTATTTTAACGACTCCGTTTTTTTGTTGATAAAGCAATAATGGAAAAGTCCATATCCCTCAATATCAAGTTATATCACTACACATTAGGAAAAGTAGGCACTAGTTAGTAAATGTCATCCATAAAAAAATATTTAAAATCTCATTTTACGTTTCAAAAGTGAGAAAAAAGGGGATTAAAAAATGGAAGCAAAATTATAATTTTGCGCATAGTATACCAATTAGCATATGTTCTCTAAATTGCATCTCTTAACAAATAGTTTCTCATATTAAGATGGAATCTTTTTGTTCTGAAATACAGATATATCTTATTCTTCAAATCTGCAAATGATTGATAGTATTTTAGGATAATCAAGTCTCGTTTGGCCATGCTCCATATCTCGTCCATTACCATAAATTCTGGTGATTTGATGCATTTGGAAGGTATACTGGTATGTATATCCTTGTGTTGTTCAAAATATTTGATCACCTTTTTTGATTTGTAATGAGGTGATGCCTTATCCATAAACAGATAACATTTTGGAAATTTAGCATGTATTTTCTTCAGAAACTCGAAGAATATATCACCGTTGAATTTATTATACTGTCTGAACACCTGCTTTCCTTCTATACGCATAGCACCAAAAACACACGAATGTTTGTGCGAGCCTGTTACTCGTACTATTGGTCTTTTATTCTCATCTATCCAAACAACCCGTCTTACCAGAGAATCATAAAAGAAGAAGGATTCATCCAAGGATATTATGGTAAACTCTGTTTCTTGTTGCTGCTGCTGCTGCTGCTGGATATGCTTATCCACAAGTATCTGGGCAATCTTTTTTTGAAATTGTCTTTCTCTTCTTTGGATGCAGTTGCAGTGTTAACATGTACATTTCTTGGCATCTTCTTCTGTTTAAAGCCCCCTTTACGAAGGATGCTGTATATGTGCGAGTATAGTGATATTTTATACCACTTTTCTTTACGATTAACCCTTCAACCTGTTTTGTTGTCCAGCCCTGCTGTTTGGAGTTGATGGATAGTTCTTTCTTTATGCTAAAACTAAACTCTTCTGACAGCTCGGGCGATCTACCGCTTTTTGTAATATCTTTTAGTTCTTCTATATGCCTTCTTTATCGTATCTTTTTAACCAATCTGAAGCCCAAACAAGGATTACTTCTATGCAGTTGTTTTACAACGCGAAAAGGAACTTGTCTATCTTCTTGTACTCTCTGATAACAAGCAGAATAGCCTTTCCTTAACCTTTGGATCATTTTCTTTTTTTGTACAAATTAACCAATTTGGACTTGGTCAATGACATTGGGAACAGATAGATAAATACAAAGGATCTAGTTAGCTTTTGTGTTTTATTATAATTATCCTGACAAATTGTTTGGCATACTTGTGCTAATTGGTATATAATACAATAAGGCGCCATTGCATAAAAATTACTCAATGTTCAATAAATTCTTAATCCGAATAATCCAAATAGCGTTTTAGAGTTTACCAAATTATTTTCAGGATTCTTAATTATGATATAATTATCATGAAAATGAAAAGATGTGAATGGTGATGGGGTCTACTAATATTAGTATCCGGGTGTACAAATAACTTTTTATAATATTTTCAAGCTAAAAAATTAAAATAAGGACTATATGGCAAATTATAAATCCAGTATTTTCTATTATGAATATCAATTTTTATCCGGTCTTATACCCTGACCTGTCATGTCGTTGCCACATTCCATCCATTCATCCATCAAAATCGCTTTTTAGTGATTTTAAAAAATAGGTGATTTTTCAAAAAAACCAAACCTTTCCTATTTCATTATCAATAAAAAAAATTCAAAAATATTAATAGTACAAGATTTATCGACTGCTGTTATTTACTTCTGTAAACGCACTTCGTGCAATCGTTTCATAGTTTAGTGCAGCAGACAAATAATCATTGGATAATTTATTTGCTGTAGAATTACTTGTTTTTAAGTAATCTTTAAAGTATTCATAACTTTTAATTTCATTTTCAAATGACTTTACATAATTTTCCTTTACTTTACTATATTTTACAGGTGCTTCAGTGTCATTAAATTGATTTTTTTGGGCTATAAATTTTGGTAAATATGATTCCGTTACTTTTGCCATAGTGGTATTAGAATAAAAATGGCTATTCCACAAAGCAATTTCATTATTGTATGTTCTTGTTAAATTAACCGACTTATCTGTTGTTAATTTCAAATAATTTGAATATTTATCCGTGGAGGTTTGAGCTAATAGAGAATTAATTGTAAATAACAAAATTATAACTACTACTGCGGCTACTGTGCTAATAATGATTAGTTTTTTTAGTTTAGATTTATTCATTTAATAATAACTACTATTATTATATTATCAAATCATAAATTAACTTTTTATCTTTGTAATTCTAAAGCAAGCAATAACAAAAAAATCTTTATAATACAATAGCAAACAAATATCATGAATAATAATGACAATAATGTTGAATCAGAATTCAGCAAAAATCTAACATTCTTTAAATATAGATCATTGGAAGATATGTTAAAGGTTATTCTATACTCATCTCAATCCCCAATAGGTTTGATACCTATGCTCTACCATACCTATAAAAATAATAAAGAGGTCTTATTTATCCAGACTGGAAATATCGGAGGAACAACAATACATTATTTTATTCCGTCTGAAAAAATTCTAAAAAAATTCATTCAATTAAAAAGACTAACTGGAGAATTTAATTTTGTTGAGCATATCGGATTGGATACACTTTCTATATATATTCCGATTTTAGAATTAGAAGAAGTAAACCTCAATTTCCCAAAATTTTAAAAAAAATACAATCAATTAATTTTTTTCCAGACCGTAAACCCTCTATGGTCAATTAATTCTATATCAAATTTGTTTAAAAGTTCTCTTCTTATTTTATCAGATTCATCGTAATTTTTAATATTCCTAAATCTGTTTCGCTTTTCTATTAATTTTTGGATTTCGTCTTTCTCTTCTTCGGAAATTGCATTAATATTTAAACCTAAAATAAACATAAACTTTTCTAAAAGTTCAAATGAAAATAAGAATAATTCTTTATTCCCGATATCAGTTGAAAAAATATTATTCATTTTATTTATAAATTTAAAAAGACAAGTGAGTGCATTTGAAAAATTTAAATCATCTTCTATAAAATTTTCAAACTCTTTGAGATAGCCACTACATTCAACCTTAAAAACGGTATAATTGAAAGTAGCAATAGTAGTAGAATTTTGATTTTGATTTGATCCTATATTATTGTCAATACGATATGTTAATTCGTAATATGCATTTTCAATTTGTCCCCATTTATTGTGTATTTCAGTAATAGTTTCATCAGAATAATCCAGAGGTTTTGAATAGTGTGAAGATAAACAAAATAAACGAATTATATTTGGATTTATTTTTTTTAAAAGTTCTGAAATTTTGATCGTATTACCTGCAGATTTAGACATTTTTTCTGATTTTATTGTAACCATTCCAATATGCAGCCATACTTTTGCAAATGCAATGTTAAACAATCCTTCTGATTGGGCTATTTCATTTTCATGATGTGGAAATATTAAATCCTGACCTCCACCATGGATGTCAATACTATTATCAAGATATTTTATTGCCATCGCAGAGCATTCGATATGCCAACCAGGTCTTCCTGGTCCCCATGGACTAGCCCACTTGGGTTCTTTTGAAGAAAATTTCCACAATGCAAAATCACGAGGATCATTTTTTGTTTCATCAATTTCAATACGAGCTCCTGCTTCTAGCGATTCATCCATTTTTTTAGAAAGTTTACCATATGATAGAAATGATTTAACTTTATAATAAACTCCATTTAATCCTACATATGCTTTGTTTTTTTTTATTAAGCCATTAATAAAATCAATTATATCATCGATATGTTCTGTTGCTTTTGGATACACTGTTGCTCGAAGGACATTTAATGCATTAAAATCCTTGAAATAACTTTTAATATATTTTTCAGATATTATGTCATATGTAGTTTGTTCAACCTCGGCTTTGTTTATTATTTTATCATCTACATCTGTAAAATTTTGGATAAATATTATTTGATAATTCCTTGATAAAAAAAATCTCCTTAGAACATCAAAAACTATTATCGTTCTAGCATGACCAATATGACAATCATCATAAACAGTAACGCCGCATAGATATATTCTAATAGTATTTTTTAAAAAATGTAATTCTTCTATTTGATCTGTTAGTGTATTATATAATTTCATTTATTGTAATTAATATCCAATAATCAAATGTCAAGATAAATTTCATTTTTTCTAACTTCAATATCAAATGTAGTAAGTTTAACACCATCAACATAATCCAGCAATTCGCCGGTTCTAATATTATAATGCCAGAAATGTAATGGGCATTCAACTACTTCACCTTGTAGCTTTCCTGGAGCAAGGGATCCATCTTGGTGTCTACATAGTGCTTCAATAGCATAATATTTATTATTAGATAAAAATAGAGCTATTCTTTGGCCATTTACATTTACTTCCTTGCCATTTCCTTCATGGATTTCATCTTTATTTGCAATTTTTACCCAAGTCATTTAATAAGTATATAGTGAAAATTAAAAATTATTAAATGTTTTTTAAAAATAGATAATCTCTTATATTTAGGTGAGGTGTGGTGGCATTACTTACATCTATCCTTTTAACATATTATTACAATAGTTTAAAGATAACACCAGAGGATATGATTTTGAAATACCGATCCAAAAATTATCTTGATAGATTAAAAGGACTACCTTTTTTTTAACATTCCATTGCTGATACGTGGCTCTGTTATCTGTTATATAACATACAGGTTGTTGCGTTCATAAACAAGTGATAAGGGGTTGTTTTAATAAATAAAGTTGATTATAGCGATAGTTTATCAATATTATAATTATAAAAATAAAAGAACTAAAACAACCGCATATACTTTACATTAAACATACTATATCATTTAGCATAAGTTAACAAACATCTCTTAACAAATAGTTCTTCATATTAAGATTGAATCTTTTTGTTCCGAAATATCTGGCTATTTTGTTTTTAAAATCTCCAAACGATATATAATATTTTAGGAC
>JBDUES010000244.1:0-6270 GCA_040297625.1 Candidatus Nitrosocosmicus sp.
AAAATAAAAGCATGTTTTCCTTAGGATTTAAAAAGGTTTAAAAAACATACCCTACAAATTTGTGTGTTTTTTCAATATTATTAAATATTTAAAAAGTGAAAATTGCAGTATCTTTGACATTGTGATGATAGCAGCAGCAGCAGGCGGAAGCACTAAATAAATTATAACAGTATAACTAGCATCACTGCTCGCAGTATACCAATTAGCATATGTTATCGAACTTTTCGTAACAATAGTTCCTCATATTCAGATTAAATCTTTTTGTTCTAAAATAGATGGATATCTTGTTTTTCAAATCTGCAAATGATGAATAGTATTTTAGGACAAGTAGATCTAGTTTGGAGATGTTCCATATCTCTTCCATTACCATAAATTCTGGTGGTGATGCGGTTGGAAGATATGCAGGAATTAGAATATCCTTGTTTTCTTCAAAATATTTTCTAACCTTCTTTGATTTATAATGAGGCGATGCCTTATCCATAAACAAATAACATTTTGGAAATTTAGCAGGTATTTTCTTCAGAAATGATAGATATGTATCTCCATTGAATATCTCGTAATGTCTGAATAACTGCTGTTTCTTCCCTTCCATGCTTACGGCACCAAAAATGCATGAATGTTTGTGCGAGCCTGTTACTTTGACTACTGGCCTATGGTTTTCTTCAATCCAAACATACCGTCTTACAAGAGAATCATAAAAGAAAAACGATTCGTCTAATGATACTACGGTAAAGACTCCTTCTTCTTGTTGTTGCTGCTGCTGCTGCTGTTGTTGTTGGTAGTGGCTTGGAGCATCCACAAGTATTTGTTCTGTCTTTTTTTAAATTCCTCTTTCTCTTCTGTGGATGCTGTGTCAACATATACTTTTCTTGGTACTTTCTGTTTGAATCCTCATTTTCGGAGGATTCGGTATATGTATGGGTATAGTGATATTTTATACCACTTTTCTTTATGATTAGTTCTTCCACCTGTTTTGTGGTCCAACCTTGTTTAGAATTAGATAGTTCTTGTTTTATCTGGTAACTGATCTCGTCTGATAATCGGATGGTCTACCTCTTTTTGCTCTGTCTTTCAGTCCTTCAATACCTTCCTTACCATACCTTCTTAACCATTCACAGGCCCAAGCCTTACTTCTGTGGAGATCTCTGGCCACCTTTGCTGCAATTATACCATGATATATCACGTTAAGAACAAATAGCATTCTTTCCTTTGTTTTTATATCCTGTTCATATCTATAGATCTTTTCAAACGATTCTCTGGTAAAGGTCAAATGAATATAA
Source organism: Candidatus Nitrosocosmicus sp. (assembly GCA_040297625.1). Taxonomy (GTDB): domain Archaea; phylum Thermoproteota; class Nitrososphaeria; order Nitrososphaerales; family Nitrososphaeraceae; genus Nitrosocosmicus. The sequence goes on from JBDUES010000244.1 coordinate 1,281, forward strand.
GATGATAATGGAATCATCCTAGCTATAAGCATTTATTAAAAAATAACCAGATGAAAAAAAGTGCAGTTTGTATATTTATGCTAATTGGTATAGTAGCCAAATCTCATTCTGTGAAATCGCCATATAAAATTAAGGATAACAATATTTCACAAAAAAAATGAATAATTAGAATTATTTATGGCTCAGATACTTTAATAGATTTAGCAGAAAGAGATGCAGATATGTCACCTGAACAAAATATTAATAGTAACAATAACCTATTTCGCTACTTGATGAATCCCTATTTTATAAACTATTAATTTATTCTGTTTTTTTAGTTATATTAATATAATATATTTATTCATCCTTTTCTTGTTAAATAAACATAGTCTATCATAGAATAGTTGTATCTATTTTACCAGAATAGAAAATTTAATACATGTTCCTTGTATGAAATTATCAATCCACATTTACTCTCCATATGCTTCAACAATATCCAATCTTCTCATCAATCCTTATTCAGATCCACTATGATTTCTAGTAACACTTATATCAATCTGAAAGGACTTTATTAAAAGATCTATTTGTTATTTAGGTATTCCTATTTCATCATCTTTTATGGTAAAGACAATATATATTACATTACAACACTTTTATTATAATGGTGATCATTTTTTTTAAAAATTGTTTTTCATTTTCTCATTCTTCACCTCCTATTGTTATTATGATTTTTCATTCTTTTTTCGTAACAAAATCAAATGAAATCTTTATCAAATTTGACTATGCTTGTTCCATCTTTTTCTCTTTGCAATAGACTAACTTTAATCTCTATTTTTGTATTGATCATTGTTGATATAGAAACCTCTTTTTCTTTGGATATAGGTTTTAAATCATTTATAATATTGGGGATATAAAGGCTCAAAAATTAATTGGTCCATCTGTGAATAAATATAAAATACATAAGTAATCATTCTTTTTCGTAAACCTGGCCCTGTTCTAATAATTATCAATTGCTACATATGATTAAAATTTTGATTTTTCATATTATAATCTATCAAGTGCTTTTTTATTTATCTTTTGAATTATAAATCCTCCTATAAATGATGAAAGTAAAGAAATTGGAACAACAATGGGTAATATTATTGGAAATAGGATCTGCAATAGAAAATCTTCTGTCCTTATTCCACTGGATGGTTTAAAAAAGCCACCGAACACGTCTACTGTCCAGGGAAAGTAAAGAGTTATAAAAAATGAAGAGAGTAACATTGAAGCTAAAAAGTATTTCTTCTCTGAATATTTATTATTAATTGCTTTAATGTTTTTATGATTATCATATTTGAGGATAATAATATCTACAACTAAAGCAGGTAAAATATTTAGAATATACACTGGGAAAAGTCCGAAAAAATACGAATTTGAAATAATTGTTGTAGTTGCCTGTATAGTAATAATTACAGCAGTTATAGAAGTAAAAATAAAAGGTATTTTAGAGGATGAAGATATTGAGAATAAGCAAACACTCATAACAAAAGGAATAAGAATAATTGCTGCAAATATTGCAGTAAATGGTTCGGGGTTGAAATCAAAATATTGGCCTTTTGAAAATGGGAGTGTAAACATAAGAATCATACCTACTGCTACCATCAAAAACACTCCACACGAAATTACAAGACCCATTTTAACAGCATAAGAAAAAGAATTGATTTTATAATGTCTATAGATTCCAAATAGGCCACCCAAAGCTACCATAAGCATACCTGTTGCAAGTATTGAGTGAGGTGGACTCAATAATCCGTCAAATCCAAATTTAGTATGCCACCAAAAATCAAATGGTCCAGCAGTCAGCTGTAATATTGTACCTATAATAGAGAGCTTTAAAGGAAAAGGCAATATCGACGGGGATTTCAAAATATTAGGGATAGAAATTTTCCATTTGGTTTCCTTTATTGTTGCTATTGAGAAAAAAATTAATCTAAAAATCAGACTGCCAATGGTCAAAGCTACACCGCTATAAATTACAGTATGAGGAGGCGTCAAGAATGATTCAACATTCCTACTTCCATGCCAAACAATATCCCAATTAGCACCACCTATTTGCATAGCTACTCCAATGATTATAAGAAAATAAATTAGGAATGAAATCCGATCTGATTTTGCTTTAGTTAGTGGATCTAAATTTGTCATAAAAATAAATGTATAATGCTTTCATTCTAATTTATTTGTATAATATTGATTAAATAAAGAATAGAGTTACTATCAACAACATTGGAAAGACAATAATCTATTAAATAAAAAACTAGTGTATAGAATATACAAAACTTTTTACTGAGAATATCTTGAAAAATTCGAATCTATATATATTCATCTCTATTTTAAATTAAAACAAACAAACAATATACAAAAAATTATGATTAAATATTTAGATAAAAAATGAATCTCTATATCTTTGAGGTTGATTGTATTTGATATCTACAACTACCTATCTAAAAATTGTCCATATAAAATACAACTAAAACAAAAGAGAACACGTATCACATTGTATTCAGCCATCTAATTTTAAATAACTATATGGATTTTTCATTTAAAAATCGAGTAAAAGATCTTTTTATTACATGCCTCTATCACTTATATCCAATTAAAAGAGCCATTTCTAACCATTTCCAATAGCAATCCACATCTTTGAATCCAATATCTTTTAACCATCTTAGTTGTTTTTCCATGGAGAGTAGATTATCAGATTTACTTTCAGTTTCAGGTGTAAAACCTATGGCATAAAGAAAGCGGATATGATGTTTTTCCGAAGGTGAAGCAACATTGTCTAAATTACAAAATATTCCTTCAGGATTAAGTATTTCATAGATTTCTTTATAAAGTGAGTGTTTTCGTTCATTCGATAAATGATGTATGGCAAAACTAGAGATAACAGCGTCAAAATATCCCATATTTGGTAAAGAATTGTCAAGATCGTGTTCTGTTACTTTTATATTAAAATCATTAGCAAAATTCCTTTTTACAGAATCAAGCATTATAGGCGAAACATCAACAGCAACTGCATTTATGTTTGGTCTTTGGATTTTTAATAATCTTAGTAGACGCCCATCACCTGTCCCAAGATCTAAAACTCGAGTCACATCGTTTGGAATATGGTCAAATAAAACATTCTCCCCTTCTGATCTATGAGGAATTTTATCTGCTTTTTTCAAATAGGTAAGAGCATGCTCTTCTGATGACCATTCAGTTTTAGAGTTATTTTTTTTATCATTAAAAATATCATTTTTCATTTATATAAAATATATAATTTTGCTTATATCTAAAGAAAGAGATTAAAAGTAAAATAGAAAGGAATATGGATAGTGAGAGGTCCGATTCTATTGTTTTTGTAAGTAAAACTGATGATGATGTCATTATGAGAAATGGAATAAGTATAGTGTATCATCTATCTAGCTAAATTAATTGATATACAATTTTAAAAGAAGGGGGATTAATTTTTTTATTGATATTGATAATTGGTGTAAATTGACAAGTTAAATGGAAATACTTTTTATCCTGTATTTTTTGTACATGTCATTTTCTCACTTCAAATGCATATCTTCTAACAAAATTAAATATTGAAAAGTTGATAATTGTAATTGTATATCTTCATAATAATTTCTGTAATCCATTAGACTAGTGTGTAACTGAAACATATTTTTATGGATTTAAAGAAAAAAGTAGATTGTAGGTATTATCCAACAATCTGATTTACAAGTACAAATGGTTTGTTTAATCATCTTATTAAAAATTCTCAATGTCAAATGAAATGATAACTATGAGGAAATGAAACGGCTATGAGTATCAGAATAAAAAATGTTTATTTAATAAAGAGCATATTGATTTCTCCTTATTATTAAAGGTCTTTATTTCAATTAATATTTCAGCATATACGGACAATTAGAATTTGCGGTAATCTTAGCCTTTATTCATTGAGCAAATTCCATATCAAAGATGATATCTTATCCTTTTGACTGAAACTAATGTTTGAAATATTAATATTTGAAGTATCGGCACTGCACAGTATAACGATACCTCTCTCCGTTTTAGGATTGAAGCCCATAAATGCATTGTAACCATCTGGAGTAGCCCCATTATGCCATATGACTTCGTTACCAAAATTGGTAGTTATAATCCAGCCTAAACCAACATAAAATCCGAGATTATACGTATTAACTGATGCTTGTAAATTATTGGGTAATAAAAGACTGGTACTATGTCTTATTAAATGTGATTCTTGCATTGCATTATCTAACTTTGTTTTAATTAATCCTATATTAGCAGATACGAATTTCAGCATATCGCTAACAGTTGAATGAAGTGCGCCGCCGGGTACAATAGGTTTTGACGTATTCCATTTAGGCAGCTCATTACCGTTGAAATGTCCTATTGCTAATCGCGATTTTTGTGCGTCTGAAAGACCAATACTTGTACTACTCATTCCCAACACATTTAGAATATTATGTGCAAGGAGTTTATCATGAATCATTATCTTCTGAAACTGAGGCTCTTTTGTCAGGAGATGTATTTAATAATATTTTAGATACTTTGTTGCATGATTCAGTAAATCGTTTTTTGTTAACGTTTTAGTATTATGTTCGCATAGTAAATAGTCATAATTGAATACGATTTGCTAAAAATGTAGCAGATCTTTAACTGTTTTTCAAATCATGCAACAAAGCACTTAAAAAAATGTTATTATTTATTGACATCCATTACTATCCTCAGCTATGGGGCTATACCATTTAGCATAAGTTACCAAACATCTCTTAACAAATAGTTCCTCATATTAAGATTGAATCTTTTTGTTCTGAAATATATGGCTATATTAGATCTCTTGCATAATTACTTCTAAACAGCTTTATGACCAGTAGTTTCTCATCAACCTGTTCTCTCCTTGCTTTCATACGAGAGGTTATCCAAAAAACCACTGCTTTTCAAATCGTTCATTGGCCTTACATTAAAAGAATTTGATAATATT
>JBDUES010000245.1:0-3673 GCA_040297625.1 Candidatus Nitrosocosmicus sp.
GTACGATAAAATATCAGACATAGTATCAGGTCTGGTAAATTATAGAATGATTAACCCGCCTCAGTAAAAACAGATGCACCATCCATATTGGAAAGTGTAGATTGTTTCTAATTATGCAAGAGATCTAATTAATAAATCATGCTCATATGATTATTTGAAATTTTAAGAAAATAACAGAAGTAGCAATTACAATTTTGATAAATTGGGATATTTATAAAAAAAACAGTGTATAATACCAGATAACAACAAGAAACAGAATCGTATTTTAATTCTTTTAAATAGGATCCCTATTATACCACTTAGTATAAGTACACAAACTATGAATTTCTAAAATATAAAGAAAAATTTTCGATAAGGTTTGAACACATAAGCTAAATGGTATACTATATACTATGGTATAAAAATGCCTTTAAATAAAACAGAAAAAGAAAAACTCGTTATAGAACTTTATAATCAAAATAAAACCATTAGAGAAATTGCAGTAGAAGTTCACATGTCTTTCGCAGATATCAGCACCATAATAAAAAAATATACAGGCGAATGGTATGATAAAGAAGAAAAATCAAAAATAACATCATTATCCAAAGATACCCAGTCTATATCTTTATTCTCACAAAATAAAACACCTGTCGATGTTGCGATACACTTAGACCTCAAGGTGGATGAGGTAGAAAGAAACTATGAAAATTATTGGAGATTAGATGAACTCTATGAACTATATAATGCTTATGAAAAAGATATAAAAAATGATTTTCCATTATTTTTAGAAATTTATCAAATTATAAAAGAAGAAGGGATGGATGAAAAAGACTTGAGAATCATTTTACAAAATGCATCTCAATTGAGGATACTTGGCGAATCGATTCAATTAAAAAATAACAAGCTCAAAGAGCTAACCAATCAAATCAACTTTTTGTACCCTGAGTTAGACGAATTACAGAATAAAATATTACAATATAAAAATGATCAAAAACAATATCAAGATAAGATTGATAGATTAACTCACACAATAAAAACCAGAAACAATGAATTGAGAATAATAAAAAATTCAATGGATAATTTAAAAAATGGCAAAGATTATTCAAAAATCGAAGAAATCATACAAACAAATGTAATTTCCATATTAAATAGTAAGGAGGATCTAATAATAGCATCCCTTGCAACAGTATTAAATGTATTAAGAAACTATCCCGATAAAACCATATTAATAATAGATCCCAATCATCTTGATTATCAGGCGAGTATTACAAGCAATTCAGCGAATTTTCTAAATGATAAATCATTTAAAAAGTATATCAAAACACATTGTGAATGCATACTAGATATTGCGAATATATTCTATGAAAAAATTATAAAAATAATCCAAAAGGAGGTATTAATTTCATCGTCAAAAATATAATATATTAACTTGAACATTAAATGTGTTATGAGATATTAATCAAAAATCTATATGGAAATATTTTAAGAACAAGTAGATACAATATTAGAGTAAAAGAAAAAATAACATGGAATTAAAAGGAAATATATACTCATTTTCATTATCTTCAATTTTTTTATACTTCCTTAAAATTATTAATATGTCAAACTTCGCATTAAAAATAATGTTTTAAAAATATATAATTTTATTGTAGAAATTATGATCTATTCTTTCAATACTACCATTAACTGCAGATTTGATCAATCCATAAAAGAATTGTATACTTTGTGAATATGTATCGCTATCAAAAGAGTGTAACCAAAATCTTCTTCTTTTCAGAGGATGATAGTGATCTTTAGTATTTGTATACTCCATTATAGGTCCGAACTGCAATACGTATCTGTCGTACCATAGCCCTATTCCCACATTGTGAACTATTTTTGGATACTTGTTCAAAACATCATTAATAGCATTTGGCTCAATATGAAATAAATTTACATCATTTTCAGAGTGCCATTTTATAAAAAGAAGAGAACTGTCTTGATTTGCTCGTATATCTTTGTCCAATTTTTCTTTTTCTATTATAAGGAACCTATAATTTTTTTTGGGTGAATTGGAGGGGTTTTTTCGTTTTAATGATTTCTCATGATAACTCAATAGATTCACAGGTTCGCTATTTTGGATTTCCCAGTATTGACTTGGTGACAAATATGTGGCTGAAATATAGTCAGATCCATTTTCAAATAAAACTTTGTAAATTAAACCGGTGGAAACAAGGCCCATTTCTAAACCTTTTGATGGATTTGTCAGTTCCTGGAATTTTTTTAGTATAATTTCAAATCTTTCCTCACAAAAGTTTTGCATGGGATCAATGAAATTTTTATCTATTTTGTGAGATTGTATAAGAGGTTTTAGATCCAAATTAACTTCTATATCTAAATTATTTCCATATTGATTTTCCTTATAAAGTGAATATACATTATCTAATTCGTCGTGATTCTTTAAGGCTATTTTCCCTTTATCAAATAAATGCCTGCAATAATCATTTTTGTCAAATAAAAAATCATTCTTAATTTTTTGGAATGCAAAATCAGTCAATAATATTTGATTTGGTCTAGCCAAATCCATTATCCTTTTTGATATAACTAATTCATGCCCCCAAGGTGCAAATTCTTTATGGACACCATCGCGAAAAGACAAAAATGAGCCGGAACCTATTCCTATTCGTATAAAAATTTTTTCTCCTTTTTCAACTGAAGTATTATATTCATTTAATTTTGCATGGATCTCGATAGATAGTTCTATCGCGAATTTGTAGTCTAAAAATACAATCAACATTCCATCTCCTGTAAATGATTTATAAATTTCGGGATTATGGTGAATATTTAGGAAACTTTCAATAATATCTATTAATTTTATAATTTTTTCTAACTGGCAGGTTATTGAAAGAATCGGATTGGATGCTCCTATAATATCGATAAAGAAATACCATCCATCCCCAATAGCTCTTTCAATTTTATCATTATTCATATTGTTATAGTTGTTTATCTATATGCCGTATTACTTTTATATAATTGTTAGAATATGCATTATCTCTTGAAAATTTGCTTTTGACTCTTATTATAATCTAATTTCAATATCTTTTTGAATTATTTCTTTTGCTTTTAATAATAATAGTTTTTCGAGTACCTAATTTTCTATTGTCAATCCATCCAAAACGAAAGGATTTGATAACACCCATAAAAAAAGATAAGATCTATTGCATAATTGCTTATAAACAGCTTTATTACTAATCGTTCCTTCCTTTGCCTGTTCTCTCTTTGCTCTCATTTGATAGATTATCCAAAAAACCATTACTTTTTAAATCATTTACTGGCTTGACAGTACAGGAATTTGATGATTACTTTCCTTTTAAGGCAAAAAGATAAATTTTACCCATTTCATGTCAAATGCAGGCTTAATCTGTTTGTAAATATGCATAACAAGTAGGTGCTAAACGCTTAAGTTAACAGGATCTAATTTCAATTGAAAACAATTTGTTTGAAGTCGATAGATCAGAACATAGTATAATAAGTTTAGAAGGCAATGTTAAGAAAACTGTAGAAAGAGAAAGAAGTCCGACAGGCCACGTTATAGGGATAGACTCATTTCCAAATTGGACTGCAAAAGATCACGGAAACAGGGATATTTGGAAACGGATTTGCTATTTCAAACTGGAACAGAATAGTCACAACAGATAAGGGACAAGAATATCTT